>JACRCE010000031.1 GCA_016213015.1 Deltaproteobacteria bacterium
GAAGCTCTGATTAATTCGTCTAAGCCGTCATTGCGAGCGAAGCGAAGCAATCTCGTCTTCAAGGAAATCAACAACTTAGAGATTGCCGCGCCGCAAAAGCGCGGCTCGCAATGACAGAAAAGAAAATTAATCAGAGCTTCCCTGATTTTTAGAGGCAGCGAGACGTTTTGTTCGACGGCATGAGAGGCTTGAGAAGGGGTATCAGTTAATTGGAGACAAGGCCGACCGTTGCGCTGATAGACCTCGGCGCGCTTAAGTTTAATTATGCCCGGGTACGGGAGGCGCTTGCCGCTGATATTGCCGTCATGGCCATAGTCAAGGCCAATGCCTACGGCCACGGCGATATTGAAGCGGGACGCGCACTGGAGTCCGTTGGGTGCGCCATGTTCGGCGTCGCCGTTGTGGAGGAGGGGATACGGCTCAGGCAAGCCGGCATAAAGTCCGATATAGTAATCCTTGGCGGCATATACCGCGGCCAGATACAAGAGGTCTTTGACTATTCCCTTACGCCTGTTGTCTTTGACATCGGCATGGCAACCGCGCTTGACGGATACGCCAAAGGCCGAGGTGAGAGGAAAAAGGTTCATCTCAAGATTGACACGGGCATGGGCAGGCTCGGCATATTGCCCGGAGAGATGAGCGGGTTTCTTGACGGATACGTTGGACTGACGAATCTCGACACGCAGGCCATCCTGTCCCACTTTGCCCAAGCCGAATCCGAGGATGGGTCGTTTACCGATACTCAGCTTAAACTTTTCATCGGTTCAACCGATAGGATGAAAAGAGCCGGTATAACGCCGGAGTTCATGGACATGGCAAACAGCGCGGCCGCGATAGGCAACGCGCCGGCACGGTTTAACCTCGTAAGGCCTGGCATCATGCTCTATGGCGCATATCCGGCGCCGCGTTTCAGGAAGATAGTGGATCTGAAGCCCGTGATGAGCATAAAGACGCGGATACTGCACCTGAAAACCGTGAGCGCAGGGACGCCGATAAGCTATGGCGGGAGGTTCGTTGCCAAGCGGGAAAGTTTGATAGCGACTCTGCCCATCGGGTACGCCGACGGACTGCCGAGGAGACTTTCAAACGTCGGTGAGGCGCTTATACGCGGGCATCGCGCGCCAATGATCGGCGCGGTCTGCATGGACATTACGATGTGCGACGTAACCGACATTCCCGGCGCACAACATGGCGATGAGGCGGTTATCCTCGGCGCTCAAGGGACTGAGCGCATAACCGTTGAGGAGATCGCTGAAAAGGCCGGGACCATAAGCTACGAGATATTTTGCAATATAAGTTCCCGCGTGCCGAGGGTCTACGCCGGTTAACCGGGCCGTCTTCAATCTATGCTCAAAAAAAATCTCGAACAACTTGGCAGAAACGTCGGCGGCTTTGTAACCACCGCCGGACGCATAACCATGCTGTTGGGCTGGACATGCGTCTACGCCTTCGTGCCTCCGGTAAAGTTTAAGAACATCTTCAAGCAGATGGAGTTCGTAGGCGTACAAAGCCTTTTCGTCGTCATCCTGACCGGCATGTTTACCGGCATGGTTTTAGCCCTCCAAGGCTACAACGCCCTTAAAAGGTTCGGAGCCGAGAGCCTCGTGGGCCCTACCGTGGCCCTCAGCATGGCGCGGGAGTTGGGTCCAGTGCTCACCGGCCTCATGGTAACTGGCAGGGCCGGGAGCGCGATGGCAACCGAGCTTGGCACTATGAGGGTAACGGAGCAGATTGACGCGCTGTTTACGATGGGCGTCAACCCGGTCAAGTACCTCGTGTCCCCAAGGGTCATAGCCGGGATATGTATGTTTCCGCTCCTTACCGTCATAACGGACTTCGTAGGCGTGGTCGGCGGATACCTCGTGGGGGTCAAGCTCCTTGGGATAAATCAGGGCGTTTACATAGGCCGCACTATTGACTTCGTTCAGATAAACGACATATTCACAGGGCTTACCAAGTCGTTGATGTTCGGCCTGATTACGACGCTCGTGGCCTGCTACTACGGCTTTTACACCACCGGCGGAGCCGAGGGCGTGGGCAGGGCCGCGACAAGCTCTGTGGTGCTCTCGAGCGTGTTGATACTGGTGTCGGACTATCTCATGTCGTCAATGATGGCTTAAAAATTGCTAGTTTTCCCGATTTCTTTGTCAGGGCGAAAATAAAAATGCTCACATATTGACGTATATGCTACGCTTTTTATTTTCGCCCTTCCTCGAACTCGGAAAAACTATCTAATTTTTAGAGGGAATCTTCATACGACTCACGTAGTTATACGGTTCACCGGACTATGTCGTCAATGATGGCGTAAATACCGTGAACCGTGACCGTTGACCGTGACCGGAGAAACAATGAATAAAGTCAAGAGCGTTGAAGAGTTGGACGTTTTTAAGTTGGCGCATGAGTTGACGTTGGATATTTACAGAGTAACAAACGATTTTCCAAAAGAAGAGATATACGGTCTTGTTTCGCAATTAAGAAGGGCGGCAGGGAGTGTTCCCGCGAATCTAACCGAAGGCGGCAATAGAAATACAAAAGCCGAGTTTAGGCATTTTGCGGGGATTGCAAAAGGTTCGGCTGGAGAAGCGCGTTACCAGCTTTTGTTGGCAAAAGATTTGGGATATTTGGAAGAAGAAAGATATGAGACGTTAGCGGACGGTTATGGCAGGGTTCTCCAAATGCTTCAAAAGTTAGTACGGTCTCTGTCTTAACGGTCACGGTCACGGTTCACGGACACGGTTTTATGATAAAGATTATCGACCTTAAAAAAACTTTCAACCACAAGCAGGTGCTTGACGGCGTAAATCTTGAGATCGAGAAGGGCAAGATAACCGTCATCATAGGCCGAAGCGGCGAGGGCAAGAGCGTACTTATAAAACACATCATCGGGCTTTTGAAGCCGGATTCCGGCAGGATTATGTTCGAGGACATGGACCTGACCGCCATGAGAGAAAGAGATTTCAACGAAATCCTCAAGCGCTTCGGGATGCTCTTTCAAGGCGCGGCGCTTTTCGACTCGATGACCGTTGCCGAGAACGTCGGCTTTCCGTTAAAGGAACATACCGACCTTCAAAGCGCGGACATATTGAAGACCGTAAGCGAGAAGCTCAACAGGGTCGGGCTTCACGGGGTCGAGGAGATGATGCCGTCGGACCTTTCAGGCGGCATGAAAAAACGTGTCGGACTTGCGCGGGCCATAGTCATGTCCCCTGAGATAGTCCTGTTCGACGAGCCGACCACAGGGCTTGACCCGGTTATGAGCGATTCCGTGGGCACGTTGATACTTGAGACGCAAAAAGCGCTCCAGACGACTTATGCCGTAATCACGCACGATATAACGCTCACATACAAGATAGCCGATAAGATAGCCATGCTGCACGAGGGCAGGATAATAGCCGAGGGCACGGTCGACGAGATGAAGGCGAGCGACAATCCCGTGGTGAGGCAGTTTCTCGAAGGCAGGGCCGAAGGGCCTATAAAGGTTTATTGATTCTATGACCGACAAAACCGCATCCCTATTGAAACTCTCCGCCGAGGCAAAGGTAGGTCTGTTTGTCCTCCTCGGCATAGCGCTCCTCGTGTACATGTCCCTTCGTCTCGGCGGCATCCAGTTCGGCAGGTCAGAGGGGTACTTGCTGCACGTTGAGTTTGCCAGCGCCGCGGGCGTTGACAAGGACGCGGCCGTGCGCGTCGCCGGCGTGGAGGTGGGCAAGGTCAAGGAGATAAAACTCAAGGATTCAAGGGCGCACCTTGTGCTACAGATACAGCCCGACGTCCTCATAAACAAGGACTTCATGGCCGTGCTTACCACAAAGGGGCTCCTTGGAGAAAAGTATCTTGAGCTTGTGCCCGGCTCACCGAACGCCCCAGCGCTAAAGGACGGGGACACGATAACGCGCACCACCTCCTACGCGGACATGGATAAGCTCATAACCATACTCTCGGACGTGTCCAACGACATAAAGAGCGTAACCGAGTCGCTCAGCAAGGCCCTTGGAGGCAAGGAGGGCGAGCAAAGCCTTAAAAACATCGTAAAGAACATAGAGGAGATATCCTACAGGCTCAACAAGGTGATCGACAAAAACGACGCGCGGTTCGCGAGCATCCTTAAAAACCTCGACGACTTCTCAACGGTCTTGAAAAACGACGGCCCGCTCATCACGCAAGAGATACGCACCGCCGCCAAGAACCTGAACGAGGCCATCGAGAAGACCTCCGGCAACCTGAACGGCCTTATAGACGAAAACAGGGGGAATCTCAAGGAGGGGGTCGAGAACCTGCGTCTTGCCGCGGTAAGGATGCAGGAGGCGATGGACTCCATAAACAAGATCGCCAAGGAGGCCGGGCCTGAGATAACCACTACCGTGGCTTCGGCGAGCAGTATCGCAAAAAAGCTCGACAAGGGCGAGGGCACCCTCGGGAAGCTCATAAACGACCCGACCGTGCACGACAACCTCAACAAGACCATAACCGGCATAAACAACTACATAGACAAGACCGAGAGTTTCCATACCTACCTCGGATACAGGACAGAGTACCTCAATCAGTCGAGCAAGGCAAAGAGCTACTTTTCGTTGAGGATACAGCCCAGCGTCGACAAGCAGTACATGATAGACCTCGTAAGCGACCCGGTGGGCAAGAGGAAGAAGGAGACCAAGGAAACGACGGTTGGCGGGACTACGACCACGACCAACGAGACCACGATGACCGACGCCTTCAAATTCTCGGTGCAGATCGCCAAGCGCTTCAGCGATCTCATGCTGAGAGGCGGCATCATAGAGTCAACCGGCGGCGCCGGGGTTGAATATTACATGCTCAAGGACAGGGTAAGGCTCTCTCTGGAGGCGTTTGATTTCACCAGAAAGGGCAAGGCGCACGCAAAGGCCGGGGCAACTGTGCGCTTCTACAAATACTTCTATCTCACCGCCGGGTACGACGACTTCCTCAACAAGAACTACAAGTCCTCCTACGCCGGATTAGGTCTCGAATTCAACGACGACGACGTAAAGTATCTCCTCTCGAGCGCGCCTCCGGTGAGCTTCTAGAGGACGCGGAGAATATATATCACCATGCTTGAAAAAGACCTCTTGATCTTCGACCTTGACGGCACGCTTATCGACTCCAGCGCCGACATCGCGGCCGCGGCGAACAGGACTATCGAATCAATGGGTTACGCCCGGCGCGCCGTTGACGAGATAAAGGCGGATATAGGCTGGGGCGTAAAGACGCTCCTTGAAAGGCTCATGCCGAATGAGCCGCCGGATCGGATTGAGGCCGGAAGGCGGATGTTCCTCGACTTCTACGGCGCTCATCTCGTGGTTGACACGTATGTTTACCCGGGCGTACAGGATACGCTTGAGCACTTCAAACGACTCGGCAAGAAGATGGCCGTCGTTACCAACAAACCGGTTAAACTGTCGGAACGTGTATTGACCCGGTTCGCACTGCGCGATTATTTTTTGACGGTCATAGGCGGCGACTCGTTTGCCAACAGAAAGCCGCACCCGGAGCCTGTCGAGGCCGCGCTCAAGGCCGCCGGAGCGTCTTCCCACGAGGCGGTGCTCATAGGCGACAGCCCCATAGACTGCGAGGCCGGGGCAGCGGCGCTCGTCTCAACGATAGGCGTCAGCTACGGCTTCAGGGCAAAGGATGAGTTGAACGGGTGCATTGTCGTCATTGACGGATTCGATGAGTTGAAAAATATCGTGCGATGAAGGTTTCCCGATGACCAACTATGTAAGCGCCAGACTCGGCATATTCGACGCGCTTGTAAAAAAACGCCTCGATATATTGGACGGAAGGCCGTGGCTGCTGGAACCTAGCCAACTGCGCTTCAGGCACGGGGACACGCTTGCCGATCTCAAGATACCGTACCATCTCGGCGGCGAGGACGATGCCGTTATCGAAAAGGCGGTGCTGAGCCTCATCGCCCTGTTCATGAAACGCTACGAATACGCGGGCAAAGAACGAAGGAGCGAGCCGGATTCCCGCCAGCCGCTTGCCGGCTTTTCTCCGACGCTCAGGGACAGGACTTATCGGACGGACATGTTCATAGCCGATTCGCTTGAGAAAAGAACGGCTGAGGAGATACTTGCTCTAACGCCTTACGCGGACAGCGCCATGCTCAGCGTATGGCTCAGCGGCGACGGACACGGCAGGAGGTTCCTTAAATGGGCCTCCGGCATGTTCGACAAGGCGCTCAAGGACGAGGCGAGGGCGGGCTCCGGAGAACCGACGTCATACCTTGCCATGCTGGCTATGGTCGTCGCCATAAGGAAGAAAAAGGACAAGGCCAAGGAGTTCAAGATTAAAGGGCTTTCATATGATAAAGCCGAGCTTGCAATCGGCCTCATCATGTTCGCTTCGCTCAGAAGCACGGTATTGAACCTGTTCGAGACCCTTGCCGCGTCCCATGTGGCCTACCATAACCCCTCAAGCATGATGCTGATGTTGAGCGCCTTGTCGCCCAAGTCGTTCATCGCCATACCGTCGAATCTGACTTCAACCTCCTTAAACCCTTACGGCGTGGGCGCCGACGCCATCGAGGCGGTGGCAACGGTTATGCCGCCATTGAGCGGCACGGCGGAACAATCCGTGGTCGTTGAATCGACGTATCAAAAGATAATAAACACCCCTGCCGTAATGGACGCCGTAAAGCAACAGTGCGAGATATCCGTGTTTCGCGCCGAGGCATCCAGATACCTGTGCGAGGTGGACTGCCCCGGCTCGGAGGCGCACGCGCAGCTTTTCGACATATACTATGACGACCGGCTCATCAAGCAGTTCCTCAGCGACTCAAAGACGCCTTTGAGCTTCGCAAAGGCGCTTGACGACGTAAAAAGACAGTTCATAAAGGACTTGCGACGAACCGAGATAATTGCGTCTTTCCAGAAATATCTGACCTCCTTTAAGAAGACGATGTTCGACGTGCTGCTTGGAGGCGACAAGAAAGATTCATCCGAGGCGATAGAGCAGGTCATCGCAGGCGTCCTTGCGGCAAGGTTTGACGACCACGTCGAGGTATTCCAGAACCTCATGCGCGGTTATACGGCGGACAGGCGCGAGGAGTTCGACAATAACACCCTTCTCGAGGAGTACAACAACGGCAGGCTCTACCGTTTTTCATCCGATGACAGGCCGATATTGAAGGTCCTTTCAATCGAGGCCGAAGGCCAACTCTTCATCGACATGAAGGACTTTACGCGCAGGACCTTCAAGGTGAAAGAGATTGCCATGGCGGATTTCATGAAGGAATACTTCTACAAGCCCATACTCAAGGCGGCCAGCAGATACAAGATCGGCTCAGACTTTGTGTCGGATGAAAACGGCATAAGGCTGACCAACATGCCGGGGGATGCGGCCATATTCTCAGGCGGGATCGAAAACCTCGTTAACCTTGCCAAAGACATTCAGCATATCATACGCGGATATCGCCAGCAGCTCTTGAGAAAACTCCCCCCCGGAAGCGACAGCGGCATCATAGAGGCCGTTCACCAGAACTTCGAGGCCAAAAGGGCCGCCTTCAAAAAAAGGCATGATGAACTGAACATGGCCGCGGATAGGAAGGAGGCCGGTATAGAGGCCAAGATCATAGCCCTTGGCGAAGAGGAGCACAGGCTTGAGAACACCTATAGGGACGAGCTTGAGGCCGCGGTAAAGAACGAGCTTGAGGCCGGACTGTACATATCCTTCGGATCGAAGTCCGAAACCGCCATTATCGAAGGGGTAGAGGAGTTCGCGGGCACTGTGAAGGTGGCCATAGGAGAGAAGATAAACGAGGCCGCGCGCGGCACGTTCAGACACCCGCTGGTACGGGCAAAGCTCGAGCTGCTGCTTGAAAACGAAAGGCTTGTCAGGGACGATAAGACGCTCGCCTACCCGTTCGACATATACATCGACAGGATATACTCGTTGAGGATGCCGCCGGAGCTCGACCGCGCCTTTGAAAGACTGGTATTGACAAGGAAGCAGCCCGCGGCCGAGGCCATGTACCGCATAATGGCCAACGAATATATGAGCGATCTCAAAAAGATAGTGGCCGGAGACACGTTCGCCTCGCTAAGGCTCATCAGCTCTACAACGGACTTATATAACAAGGGGCAGGCCATTAGCGCCGCCGCGCTCGACGCCTATATGAAAGAGACCAGGGCGACGAAGCGGTTCTTCAAGAAGGTTGTCCAGCCGGCCGCGCTCGCGCCTGAGATACGAAATGCCTTTTTCTTTCCGGTTACCCCTCTTGAATTCATCTTCGCCGTGGAAAAGGCCAAGGGCATGGAGAGAATAGAGGGTTTTTACAAGGCAGGGGAGGTCGTGTTCAAGGGCTTTGAGGCAACCGGGCCCGTAACCGTCTACGAAATGCTTTACGGCGATTCCTCCTTTATGCGCGAATTTCTGAATCACCATGTAAGGCAGTGGGCAAAGGATGCGGAAGGGGAGGCGGTTGAATAGAACATGAAGATATATACATATTCACAGGCGAGAGAGAAACTGGCGGACATCATGGAAGAGTCCAAGAACGAAGAGGTTGTCATTCGCCGGAGGAAAGGCGATCTGTTTTCCATTGCGCCTAAGACGCCGTCTCGCCGCTCTCCCTTTGACGTGCCATGCTTGAGTAAAAAGATTGCACGGAAAGATATATTAGCGGCGATACGCGAATCCAGAAAACGGGCATAGCCGATGTAACGCGCCGCCGCCCGATTCATCAATCCATCCGCCTCAGCCGCCCTTGGCCTTGAGCGCCTCGTTCATGCTCCCTGATCGGAAGCCTTGAAGGTCGAGGGTTACATAGATAAAGCCTATCTTCTTGAAGCCGTCCACCACCTTCTCTCTCACGGCCTCGTCGAGGAAGGACCTCATGGAGATCAAGTCGGCCTCTATCCGCGCCACGTCGTTGTGATACCTTACCCTGAACTGATAAAACCCGAGCGAGCGCAAGAGGTCTTCGGCCTTGCCGACCTTGCCCAACCGCTCCTCCGTAATGGCCGTTCCATACGGAAAGCGGCTCGACAGGCAGGCCGCGCTCGGCTTGTTCCACGTCGGCAGTCCAAGCTCCCTGCTGAGGAACCGTATCTCGTCTTTAGTAAGTCCAACGTCGAGCAACGGGCTTCTTACCCCAAGCTCGACAGCGGCGGCCTTGCCGGGTCGATAGTCCATTGCGTCGTCCGCGTTAGAGCCGTCCACAACGGTCTCGAAACCAAGGGATGCGGCCTGTTCAAAGGAAATCTTGAAGAGTTCGCTCTTGCAGTAGTAGCATCGTTTGTCGGTATTGTCGGCAAAGTTGGGTATCTCAAGCTCGTTTGACTCTACTATTATATGGCGCGCGCCGATCTGAACGGCAAGCCTTTTTGCGGCCTCGAACTCATGCTCAGGATAGGTGGGCGACGTCGCGGTAATAGCCCCAGCCTTTGCGCCGAGCACGTCCACAACGGTTTTAAGGAGGAATGTCGAGTCAACGCCGCCTGAAAAGGCCGCGAGCACCGAACGCATGGAGCGAATAAGGACTATGAGCTTGGTCTGTTTTTCATGAGCTGAGGCCGATATATCCGCGTCAAAGACGAAGCCCCCGTGAATCACCTCTTGAACCCCTTTCAGCATACCCGCGCCCCTTCAGCCGACTCGTCGCTTATCGGCGTGTTCACCTCGAATGAGAACGTTTCTCCTCCGTCCACGGTTGCCCTGATCATGCCCTTTGCAATACCCTTGCCGGAGGAGTATTTGAGTATCAACCCTGCGGCAAACTGCAAAGCCCCGTTCCCTTGCGTTGAGGCCACGATCGCCACAGGCCCCGGAAAATCGTCCGGTTCCACAAGGGTTTGACCGGACTGGATAAGGGATTTAAGCCTTTCGTTGTCGGATGCGTCCCTGCCGACGATCACCTTGACGCCGTTGAAGCGGAAGTGCCTGCCCGCGCGCAGTATCGAGAGATCTTTTTTCGTAAGGGTAAACTCCGGTTTGTTGTCGAGAAGGTCTTTGACCTTCTTGGAAAATATCTTGTCCGTAAGAAGACATCCGCCTGAGGGACACGGGTAGTCGTTTACGCCAAGGTCATCGGCAAGCGCCATCTGCTCTTTCCTGCTCCTACCCTCAATTGCCGGAAGCCTTGAGCGGTCGACAAGACCTTCAATCTCAGGTTTTGTAGGCTCAAGGTGTTGGGCGCAAAGTGGTCTCAGGATAAGCCCCTCGAGGCCGCTCTCGCGCTCTATGACCCTGAAGGCGTCCTTCCTCTGGCTCATGGGTCTCTGGCCTAAGACCTCGCCGGTTATGATGAAGGATGCGCCTATCTCTTCCATGTACTTCTTTGCGGCCCTGAACATGTAGATGCGGCAGTCAACGCACGGGTTTATGCCCTTGCCGTAACCGTGGCGCGGCCTTCTTACTATCTCCATGTAATCGAGGCCCTTTACCAGCGTCTTGATGGGTATGCCGAACTCAACGGCAACCCTTCCTGCCTCGCTCTTACAGCCGCCTTCCTTTGCGCCGTTGCTCGTGCAGGTGCAAAAGGCGGACGTGAAGTTGAGCGCATGCACCTCTATACCCTGCTCGATCATCAATTTCACGGCAAGCGTCGAGTCAAGCCCGCCTGATAAAAGTGCGATTGCCTTTGTCATAGTCCTTCGACTCCCGTTCTTCAGTTAAGGTATACATCCTTATACTTCCACAATATGATATTATACCGATTGCAGACCAAGGAGGCAAGTTGCTTGATGCGCCGCATGTTTTTCAGGATATGTCTTGCCGTGTTTTTCATTGCCGCGTCGTTTTCCGGCTGTATTGCCTTTGCCGCGGACGGCATAACGGGATTGAAGGCGATATTCGAGCCGATTACGGATAAGGCAGAGGCTCGCCGCGTGCTCATCGCCATCAGGGAGTTTGAGCGCTCGTCGAAAAAATGGCGTCTTGCGGTAGACCCTGAGACCTTTGAGACGATCATCCTGCCTGTCCACGACACGGCAAGAACGGACGACTCGGCATGGAAGGATACGCCTTTCATCAGGGCGCTTGAGATATACAATGCGCGGCCTCAAGGGATCACCAACAACGGCGTTATCGCGGGAAACGCGGATGGCGTTTTTCTTACAGTGGACCTGTGCCCGTCAAAAAAGGCGTTCGACCGCGAGATGTTCACGAGGACGATCAAGGCCGCTGGAGGGCATGGCGCGCCCGTAGCCATAGCGATAAGCGGGTTATGGATCGAAAGGCACAAGGCTCAATTCGATTGGCTCATGGACAAGGCAAGGGAAGGGGCGCTCAGGATAACATGGGTCAATCATTCCTTTACCCATCCGTTCGACCCTGAAAGGCCGCTTGAGGAAAACTTCCTTCTGACCGACGGCGTTGACTTTGAAAAGGAGGTCCTTGAAACAGAGAGGTTGCTGCTTGAACGCGGCCTCATGCCTTCGCCGTTCTTCAGATTTCCAGGGCTTGTCTCGGACGAGAGACTGCACTCGCGCCTTAAAGCCATGTCCCTTATCCCGATAGGCGCGAACGCTTGGCTGGCAAAGGGCGAGAGACCCAAAACCGGCTCGATCATCCTCGTGCACGGCAACGGCAACGAGCCGGACGGGATAAAAAGGCTGTATGAATATTACGACGCGAGCACGGGCAAGGCGAGGCTCCTGCCGTTAAGAGAGGCGTTTACCGGTGTCGTTGATTAACCGCTTTTATTCTGATACGATTAAATAATGGAAGAAACAGGCGTCGTGATCGAGGAGCACAAAAATACCGTCATCATCAAGGCGTCAAGGAGTTCGTCGTGCGACAGTTGCGCCTCCAAAAAGTCATGCCACGGCGGAGGCGGCGAGGACGTGCTCATCGAGGCCGATAACTTCGTCGGCGCACACACAGGGGATCATGTGGTGTTCAGCGTCAGCGCATCAAGCGTGATGAAGGCGGGCGTGCTCATCTACCTTGTGCCGATACTGAGTTTTATCGCAGGCGTGGTAATCGGGCAGGTCGTCGCTGCTCGCCTGTTTCCCGGATATAACGCGGACCTCGTCGCGGGCGTATCCGGCGCGATATTCCTCGCCGTCGCATTCATCGGCCTCAAGCTCTACAACAGGAGCGTTGAAAGGGGCGGCGCATTGAGACCGCGCGTCATGCGGGTGGTCTGAGGTGGAGTCCATCTGCCGGAACAAAAAGGCTTACCACGATTATTTCATCCTTGAGACGGTCGAGGCCGGCATCATGCTTAACGGCTCCGAGGTGAAATCCTTAAGGGACGGCAAGGCGAATCTCAAGGACAGCTACGCAAGGGTAAAGGACGACGAGGTCTTTCTCGTCAACTTCCACATCAGCCAATACGCCAGAGCCGACGGCTTCACGCGCGACGCCCCGGACAGGACCCGTAAACTCCTCCTCCATAAAAGAGAGATCATCAAGCTTGCCGGAAAGGCGCGCGAAAAGGGCTGCACCATCGTGCCGACGAAGGTCTATTTCAAGAACGGCAGGGCCAAGGTCGAGCTTGCGCTTGCCAAGGGCAAGACCTTCTACGACAAACGCGAGTCGGAAAAGAAAAAGGACGTCCAGCGCGAGATGGGGAAGGCGATCAAGTCGAGAAAGACGTCGGGTTGAGCGTTCTTGCCTTACGTTCAACGTCCCCTGAGCCGCCCTCCTTGACATGGATGGCAGCAAAAAAGCTCCTCCCCTTTTTTCAAGCCTGCCTAAGCCTGCCCTCGAATGTCTCTATCGAGGGAATGTTTATATCGAGGGGTACGGTAAGGGTGGGGTTGCATACCGCTGTTTTCGGGCTATACTCTACTCCATGACACTACGCAAGATAACGGATGGCGTTTTTTGGGCAGGGGCGATCGACTGGTCGAGGCGGCTCTTCGATTCGCTGATACCGTTGCCGGACGGAACGAGCTACAACGCCTATCTCGTGAATGGAGAGGAAAAGACCGCGCTCATAGACACGGTTGACCCTTCCAAGACGCATATACTCATGGAGTATCTTGAGGATGTGCCGACGCTTGATTTTATAGTCTCTCAGCACGCCGAACAGGACCATTCAGGCGCGATACCGGCGGTGCTTGAGAAGTATCCGTCCGCAGAGCTTCTGGCATCTCAAAGGGCAATCCCCCTGCTTTCAAGCCATCTTGGCATATCCGAAGACCGCATACATGCGGTAGGCGACAAGGAGAGGCTCTCCCTCGGCTCAAAGACCCTTGAGTTCATCAACACGCCGTGGGTGCACTGGCCTGAAACCATGTCAACGTATCTCATCGAGGATAAGATACTGTTCACCTGCGACCTTTTCGGTTCGCACCTTGCGGTATCGGGGCTGGATGAGCCGGATTTTTCCAAGGTCTCAGAGGCGGCCAAGCGGTACTACGCCGAGGTGATGATGCCCTTTCGCGGCCAGATACGAAAACATATCGAAAGGTTCGCCGGATACGAAGTCAAGATTATCGCTCCGAGCCACGGCCCCATACACTTCGACACCGAGCGCATCATGCGGAGCCACTTGGAATGGATATCGGATGGCAACGCCGATTCGGTTGTCATTGCGTATGCCTCCATGCACGGCTCAACCGAGACGATGGCGCTGCGCCTTACAGAGGCGCTGTCAACAAGGGGAGTCAAGGTTGAACTGTTCAACCTCGCCGTCGCCGATACCGGCAAGTTCGCCATGTCGCTCGTTGACGCGGCGACGCTCGTCATCGGCTCTCCCATAGTCCTTACCGGCGCTCATCCGCTCGTCATGGGAGCCGCGTTCATGGCGAACGCATTGAAGCCAAAGGTCAAAAACGCCTGCGTCATCGGCTCTTACGGCTGGGGCGGCAAGATGGCGGAACAGATAACCGGGGCG
The DNA here is from genome assembly GCA_016213015.1 of Deltaproteobacteria bacterium. Lineage (GTDB taxonomy): Bacteria > Desulfobacterota > GWC2-55-46 > GWC2-55-46 > GWC2-55-46 > JACRCE01. The sequence continues at coordinate 13,805 of JACRCE010000031.1, forward strand.
CTCTCAGGCTTGTCCCTCGACTGGCTTCCTCCTGTTCTCATTAAAGGCAAACCAACCGAGGCCGATTATAAGGCCCTTGATGAGCTTGCCGTTGCAATTGAGGCAAGACATAGGCGGGCGCGTTCCTGAAACGTTTCTAAAAAACCATCCCATTGCCGCCGCATAAACGCAAAAACATCTTGCAGACTCTTTCTTATGATGATAGTATGCACAGTGCGTTTGGCTCGGATTCTTACGCCCAGGTAGCTCAGTCGGTAGAGCAGAGGACTGAAAATCCTCGTGTCGGCGGTTCAATTCCGTCTCTGGGCACCAGTAAAATCAAGGGGTTTGTCGCCTATCCATGTTCGGCGCCAAACCCCTTTTGTTTTCATAGATACCGATTTATCCCGCTGCTGCCGCGCCCCTTTTCACCCTCGCCTCGAAGTAGGCAACGGTTTTTTTCAGCCCCTCTTCAAGTTGTATCGTCGGGGCCCAGCCCAGCGCCTTCTTTGCAATCGAGATGTCGGGGCAGCGTTGCGTCGGGTCGTCTTGCGGCAGGGGATTATATGAGAGTTTCGAGCGGCTCTTGGTAAGTCTTATGACCGTCTCGGCAAGCTCCAAGACCGTAAACTCGCCCGGATTGCCGAGGTTCACCGGGCCAGTGAGTCCGTCGGCGTTCATCAGCCGTATCATGCCTTCGACAAGGTCGTCCACGTAGCAAAACGACCTCGTCTGAGAGCCTTTCCCGTAAATAGTAATGTCGCGGCCGCATAGCGCCTGCACGATGAAATTGGAGACCACCCTGCCGTCGTTTTCCAGCATCCTCGGCCCGTAGGTGTTGAATATCCTGACAACCCGTATGTCAACGTCGTTCTGATTGTGGTAGGCGAACATCAGGGTCTCAGCGCACCTCTTGCCCTCGTCATAACAGGCGCGCGGCCCTATGGGGTTGGCGTTGCCCCAGTAGTCCTCGGTCTGCGGATGCACCTTGGGGTCTCCGTAGACCTCGGAGGTGGAGGCTTGCAATATCCTCGCCCTCACGCGCTTGGCAAGGCCGAGCATGTTCAGGCTTCCCATGATGTTTGTCTTGATCGTCTTTACGGGATTGTACTGGTAGTGAACCGGAGAGGCCGGACAGGCCAGGTTGTAAATCTGGTCTACTTCAAGCAGGATCGGCTCTGTAACGTCATGCCGCACAAGCTCGAAACAGCGGTTGTCAATGAGGTGCGCGATGTTTTCCCTTCGTCCGGTGAAAAAATTATCAAGGCAAATCACCTCGTTGCCGTCATCAAGGAGCCTTTCGCACAGATGCGAACCTATAAAACCAGCCCCGCCGGTAACGAGCACACGTTTCATAGCCCTCCTTCCCTGCCTTTTTTGAAAAAAAGGCAGGCCAAAAAACTTTACTTGGGAATGAACACCAAGGATAACGAATATTATTTATTGCCCACGCGGCAGAACTTTAGCGTTTACTTCAACGCCGCCGCCCTCTCAAAGCCGATTGCAAGCGCCTTCTTGTTGAGATCGAGGAAGGCCGCGGGCACGCGGGAGAGCACCGACTTTTCAATGGACTCCCTGCTGACTATGCCGGTAAGCTCGGTTATCATTCCAAGGGAGATGATGTTGGCGACGATGGTCTTTCCAAGCTCCTTCCTCGCCGTCTCTATGATGGGGAAGCTCAGGAGTCTGAAGCCGCCCTTGGGCAGGGTCTTGACCTCGTCCGTGTCAACGAGGAGTATGCCGCCCGCCTTAACGTCCTTATAGTACTTGGTGCACGCCTCCTGCGTCATGGCCAACATGCAGTCGATGGAGGTGGACTTCGGGTAGTCGATGGGCTGATTGCTGATTATGACCTCTGCCTTTGACGCCCCGCCGCGTGATTCCGGCCCATAGGACTGGCTCTGCACCGCGTTCTTATCCTCGTAGATCGACGCGGCCTCGGCCATGATGATGCCCGCAAGTATCATGCCCTGCCCGCCTGAACCGCTGAAACGTATCTCGTATCTTGCGCCCATCTGATGCGGCCTCCTTTGCTTTAACGATAAAATAACGACCTGCTTTGATGTTAAAAAAACCAATATTGACAAAGGCTGTTCAAAAAGTCGCAGATGCGAGGCGGCAGGGTTCCCATTGCGTCTTTTCTTCTATTGCAATGGGAAGTTGCGACGAATGAGGCGCACGGAGCCTGCGCCCGAATGTTTCTATCGGGGGTTGTGCGCCGCTAGTTGAGGAGCACAGCCTGCCCCCGAATGTTTTTATCGGGGGAGACAACAAAGCAGATGCGGCTTTTGTAATACCAATCGTCTTTATGACGATTGGTATTACCGGTATGGAACAAAGATATCTTTTTAAGAGTTCGCCTTATCGCTTCGCGAGCCGGCGAACAACCGGTCAACAGCCTGCTACTTTGCCTTTGCCTTCTCCATGACAAGGTTTTCATACTGCTCGCAGTACTCGGGCCTGTCCACCTTATGGAGCAGTCCCCTCAGGAACTTGCCCTCAAGTTTTTCAGGCGGCAGTTTGTCGGCCTGTTTTACATTGACCGTGCCATCCTTCTCAACGACATCCATCAGGTGCGTGGTGCTCTTAAACTTATTGGCCCTGCCGAAGTAGGTCGGGCAGGCGTCTATCACGTCAACGACGGACGTGCCCTTGTGCATTATGGCGTCATGGAGCGTCTTTTCAAGCTCAAGCGTATGATAGGCCGTGCCGCGCGCCACGAAGCTCGCGCCCGCGGCCTTTGCCATCTCGCAGGTGTCGAAGGGCGGCTCGATGTTGCCGTACCGCGACGTGGTTGCAACGGTCTCAAGCGGCGAGGTCGGCGAATACTGTCCGCCGGTCATGCCGTAGGTGGCATTGGTCATAACCACTACGGTCATGTCAATGTTCCTTCTGCAAGTATGGATGAAGTGGTTGCCGCCGATGGCGAGCGCGTCTCCGTCTCCGGTTACCACGATGACCTTGAGCCTCGGGTTTGCGAACTTTACGCCCGTCGCAAAGGAGAGCGCCCTGCCGTGCAGTGTGTGCATGGTGTTGAAGTCAACGTAGCCCGGGGTACGGCTTGAGCAGCCTATGCCTGAGATCATGCAGATTTCGTCCTTTGAAAACCCGGTCTTGTCAATGGCCCTCAACATGGCCTTGAGCACTATGCCGTGCCCGCACCCGGGACACCAGATGTGCGGAAGTTTGTTCGGCCTCAGGTACTTATTATAGTCGAAAGGTACGCTTACCCTTTCCTTCTTTTCAACGACCGCCGTGCCTGACATGTTCGCTCCTTTATTTGTGCTTCCTTATCGCTTCCAGTATCTGAGCTGGAGTAATCGGTTCACCGTCAACGCGATGGATGCCCGTTACCTGCGCCTTCTTACTGCAACGCTCCACCTCGTGCACCATCTGCCCAAGGTTTAACTCCGGCACGATTATGGCCTTGACCCTGCTGCCAAGCTCCTTTACTGCCTTGTCGGGGAACGGCCACATCGTAATGGGCCTTAGAAGACCGGCCTTTATTCCGGCGGCCCTCGCCTCCTTAACGGCGTAGCGCGCCGAGCGGGCGGTCGAGCCTATAGCAACCACGGCTATCTCGGCGTCGTCAAGGTCAATTGCCTCGTTCAAGCATATCTCGTCCTTGTGATTTTCAATCTTGTTCATTATCCGCTCGTTGTTTGCGCGGATTATATTCGAGTCGTTGGTCGGAAAACCATCCTGCTTATGGTTCAAACCCGTAACGTGAAACCTGTACCCTGCCCCGAACGGCGCAAGCGGTGCAACCTCGTATCTGTCGTCATACGGAAAGTACTCCTCCGGCCTGCACGCAGCCTTTGCCCTGTCAATAACCTCAAGTTCACCGGGAAGCGGCAGGGTAATCGGCTCCCTCATGTGGCCGACTATCTCGTCATAGAGCACCATGACCGGCGTCCTGAACCGCTCGGCAAGGTTAAACGCCCTGACCGTCTCGGTGAGTATCTCCTGCACCGACTGCGGCGCCAAGGAGATCGCCGGATGGTCCCCGTGTGCGCCCCACTTGGCGGCCATGAGGTCCGACTGCGACGGGCCCGTCGGGTAGCCGGTCGAAGGGCCGCCCCTCATGACGTTGACTATCACCAGCGGGACCTCGGTCAGACAGGCGTAGCCGATGCACTCCTGCTTGAGGGACAGTCCCGGCCCGCTCGTGGCGGTAAGAGACTTCAAGCCGGTAAGAGATGCGCCTATGGCCGCGGCGATCGAGGCTATCTCGTCCTCCATCTGTATGAACTTGCCGCCGAGCTTGGGAAGCCTTACCGACATGCCCTCGGCAATCTCGGTTGAAGGCGTTATCGGGTAACCTGCATAGAACCTGCATCCGGCGTAAAGCGCGCCCTCTACGCACGCGTCGTTTCCCTGAAGAAGCTTCTTTTTTCTCTCGGCCATTTTTCACCCCTTGGATGACAATATATGATCTTAAACCGTCCTCACGACGTTCAATCGAACACCTGTATCGCGAAGTCAGGACACCTCAGGTCGCAAAGCTGGCACCTCGTGCACGCCCCAAGGTCCTTTACCGCGACGGTCGAGCCCTTCATCTCAAGCACGTTGGTCGGACAAAAATCAACGCAGATGCTGCAACCCTTGCAGAACTTCTCGTTTATGACTATCCTCGGCAATTTCTTGGCGGCCTCGCCCATGTCATACTCTCCCCATGTCCGATTAATACGCTATGAACAACCGGTCAAACACAGATTCATCTTATACCACACGCTCAAGACTAAGGTCAACTCACCTTTTTTGTAAAAAAGGTGAGCCAAAAAACTTTTAATTCGTAACAAACATAGGGGCTGACGATTACCGTCTGTTGCCCCTCTGCTTGAGTTAAACTTTCTGTAGCGCCTCAAGCATGGTCTTGCCTATCTCGGCGGTGCTGTTGGTTACGCGGATGCCCGCGCTCCTCATGGCCTCCATCTTCTCCTCGGCCGTGCCCTTCCCGCCTGAGATGATGGCCCCGGCGTGCCCCATCCTCTTGCCCTTGGGCGCGGTGGCCCCTGCGATGTAGCCCACGACCGGCTTTGTAACGTTCTTCTTTATGAAGTCCGCGGCCTCCTCCTCGGCGCTGCCGCCTATCTCGCCGATCATCACTATGGCGGAGGTATCCGGGTCTTTCTGGTACAACTCCAGCACGTCAACGAAGTTGGTGCCGTTTACCGGGTCCCCGCCGATGCCCACGCAGGTGGACTGCCCAAGCCCAAGCCTTGTCAATTGATCAACGGCCTCATAGGTAAGCGTGCCGCTGCGCGATACGACGCCTATGTTGCCTTTCTTGTGTATGTGTCCCGGCATGATGCCGATCTTACATTCGTCAGGGGTTATGACCCCCGGGCAGTTAGGCCCGACGAGACGCGACGGCTTTCCGGCGATGAACCTCTTGACCTTTACCATGTCCAGAACCGGTATGCCCTCGGTTATGCAGATGACGAGCTTTATCCCGGCGTCAACGGCCTCCATGATGGCATCGCCTGCAAAGGCCGCAGGCACGTATATGACCGATGCATCGGCCCCGGCAGCGCGTCTGGCCTCGTCAACCGTATCGAACACAGGTACAGAGTCCATCTGAGAGCCGCCCTTGCCCGGGGTTACGCCGCCGACCATCTTGGTGCCGTAGGCGATCATCTGGCGCGTATGAAAGGCGCCCTGCTCTCCGGTTATGCCCTGACAGATTACCTTGGTGTTTTTGTCTACCAGTATGCTCATCCGGTTAAACCTCCGTATATACTTTTCGATTTTCTATAACGTCGCAAATCGGCTCGAAATGCTTCCTGTTGGTGGTATATATTTGACCGCCTTCAGGCGCTTCTATCGCAATGACCGCATCGCTAAGAACGACATGACAATTATTTCCGTAAGGCATGTCTTTGCCATCTTTAATCACAGCGGCAACACGCGGGATTTCACTCAGCTCTTTATCCTTACTTAATGAAGTCGCGGACGCCAAAGCATGCAACTCCTTTTTATGCTTCTTCCAAAAAATTTCTATAGCACACGAAGGAGGGTTATCTTTTGCACATGCAATTTTAAGCTCATATTTATTGCCCTGCCTCACCGGTTCGGCATCTACCCTGCAACAAGCGGTTTTGTTCACAACCTCCCCTTCGATATTTGCATGGAATTCCATCATCAAATCATCTTCAATCCATGACTCCAACCACTCTAAAACGGCCGCCTTATCATGTCCGACCTCATCGCAGATTTTTACATAAACTTTCGTTATCCGCTTATGCAATCTATTTTGATATTTGTCAGCCCTCCTGAGCGCCGTATGCGTATCCGGCGAGTCAACAAGCAGATTGTAGTAAAGGATCACCGCATTCAAAAAGGTTTTCTTGAATTCGTTAAGAACAAAGATGGATGAGCAGACTCTCTTGCCTTTTAAGTTCCGCCGTATTCTTTCGGCGCAGACCCGTTCGCCAAAGATTGAGTCGGCTTGAATCGTAGTTTCCAGAAAAAGAACTTCTTCATCGTTATTACTCATCTTCTTTCACTGTATCCGGCTCAGGGATGATTCGGAATCCGACGGAACGCAGTTTCTTATATATTTCTCTATACCTTGCTCTATCTATAATTTCACCACTTATAGCCTTGGAAACATCTCTGATTACGCCGCGTTGCCGTTCGTCAATATCTTCCGCATTCACGTGCCTTATCGAAGCATAAAACGCCACTATGGAACGCAACAGATAAACATTCCCGCATTTCCGGGCTTCCTTGTTCAAATCAGCCAAAACAGCCTTGAGTCCCATGAAGCTACTGAGCCTATCCGCCAAATCTTCAAAATCAGATAAAAACGTATCTACGCTTTCATGCAGTCGTTTGAACAGAATGTCCTTATTGTCGGCAACCGGTTCCGCGTGAGGGCGGGTAAGCGTAAGAGAGTTTTCTAACCTTATTATTCTTTTCTCTGAAGCGTTAATACGCTCTCTCATCGAAAAAAGTTCCTGCCCGAATAGAACTTCATTCCCACGCCTCTCGTCCGGAAATTGCGCCTGCGCCTGCGAGGTTCTAAACAATTCATCTATAAAGGCCGCACTTGCCGCTTTTAGACTATGAGTAATTTGATGAGCTTTAGGTTTTTCCATAACATCTCACCCCTTCAGTTCCTTCTTCAGAGTATCTTTCAAGACGCTAAGGTCATCTATCAACTGTTCCAAGTCTTCAAGATGCACATCAATGGTCATGCTTTTTTGTTCTTTATCTGAAAACACACCTACCATCCATGCGGACGGTGTTGTGCGGCTTTTATTGCAAATAAATTGCAAGGTGGCAAATGGCAGACGCTCAATCGGTCCCTTTTCAAGATCGTGAGACTTATAGCCAATATCCCATTCGAGCTTATCCAGAATATCGTTTTTACTAACTACTCTTAAAAGATACCTTTGCTTTAATGGTGGCGTGATAAGTTCTTGTTTTACAAATTCTATTTTCTCATCAAACGCTTTTCTGATCTCTTTTCTGATCTCCTCTGTCATGTCATGGAGAAAAATATAAAAGTCTATCATGTTGAACTTCCCATGTAGAGTGGCGGCAATAACCGCAGGGATTTCGATACCCAGTAATTCTTTTAACCTATCCTTTTCTATCCCCTGAAAATCCTTCTTTTCAAAGCTTTGTTCATCAAGACTGATACCCACAAACTGTCCAACGCTACTAATACGCACTTTGGCGATATTTTCTGCAATCAATTGCTTGGCAGCCAAGACAGCCTTCTTAAATTCTTCAACGGACGCATAAGTTTTTTCTTTTTTAGCCATGTCCTTCTCCTTCAAGTAAGCCCCGGCAGACCTAAAACACGCCGTGGGGTTCGGTAATCCGGCATAATCCGACCATGTTCAGATTATGCCGGACTTTTCCCGATTACGCCGGATATTGAAACCATACTCCACTTATCCCTTTGCCGCCTTAACCGCCTTCTGGGCCGCCTCGTCCATATTCTCGGCGGTGATGATGTTGAGGCCGGAGCCGGCGAGCAGTTTTCTGCCCTGCTCCACGTTCGTGCCCTGAAGCCTCACGATGAGCGGAACCCTCAAGCCCACCTCTTTGGCCGCGGCCATGATGCCATCCGCTATGATGTCGCAACGCATTATGCCGCCGAAGATATTGACGAGCACGGCCTTGACGTTGGGATCGGACATAAGGAGCTTGAAGGCCGCGGTAACCTGATCCTTGTTTGCGCCGCCGCCAACGTCGAGGAAGTTGGCCGGAGAGCCGCCGGAGAGCTTTATCATATCCATCGTGGCCATTGCAAGCCCGGCGCCGTTGACCATGCACCCGATGGACCCGTCGAGCGTAACATAGTTGAGTCCGTGCCGAGACGCCTCTATCTCCTTGGGGTCTTCCTCGTCCAAGTCCCTCATGCCTTCTATATCCTTGTGCCTGAAAAGGGCGTTGTCGTCAAAGGCCATCTTCGCGTCAAGGGCGATAAGCTCGTTGTTCTTGGTTACCACGAGCGGGTTTATCTCAAGCATGGCGCAGTCTGAATTTATAAAGGCGTTGTAAAGGCCGGTCATGAACTTCACGGCCTTGTTGACGAGCGTTTTGTCCATCTTATCGAGGCCGAGGCCAAAGGCGAGTTTTCTGCACTGGAATGGAATAAGCCCAACCGCCGGGTCAACGTACTCCTTCAATATCTTTTCAGGGGTTTTTGCCGCGACCTCCTCTATCTCGACCCCGCCCTCGCTTGAGGCCATTATCGCCGCGCGCTGTGTGCCCCTGTCAACCACTATGCCAAGGTACAACTCCCGCACAATCTGACAACCCTCCTCCACGTACACCTTCTTAACTTCCTTGCCTGCCGGGCCGGTCTGGTGCGTTACGAGCGCCTTGCCGAGGAGTTCGCCGGTAAAGGCCGAGACCTCCTCCCTGCTCCTTGCGAGTTTCACGCCTCCGGCCTTGCCCCTGCCGCCCGCGTGTATCTGCGCCTTGACGACGCACACGCCGGAAGAGAGGAACTCCTTTGCCGCCTCCTCAGCCTCGGCCGGCGTGAAGGCGATCCTGCCCTTCGGCACGGCTACGCCGTATCTTCCGAGGATCTGCTTTGCCTGATACTCATGGATGTTCATTTATTGGAAGCCTCCGTGTGCTTTGTAATCATTGCTAAGAACGCTTTTGCGTCTTCGACATAACGAACGGCTTCTTCGGCTGAAACTTGAACGAACTCCTTATAATCAGCCATCTGCCTCGCTTCAAATAATTTACGCATTACCCTGAATACGAACTGTCAATTGCGCCCGTATGAATGAAATATTTATTAAAGGCCGACATAACGCCTGAATGTTTCGATGTCTTGAGAAGAATATCGTCCTTGATAAAAAGCGCAAGGATCGAGTAAAAGACCGCGTAATATGCCCTGTTTACTATTGACTTACCGCTTACTTCTTCCTTCAACATCTTCACGGCGTCGAACAGCGTCTCATACGCCTGTCCAATACGATACTGGAATAATGCCTCCTTATCCGTCATATCGTAATCCCGTCTGCAAAGATATTTTTTATTATGGACGACGACCTTATAGGAGTATTTTCAATCTCCTCTTTCGTAAATACAAGCGAAGAAATAAACGTATAATTCTCAAAACCTACCTCCCAAACTATCTTGCTTATCTTTTCCTTTAAGCCTTTATCGAGCGAGACCACCTCTATAAACACGTCCATATCCGAATATTCGTCGCCATCGCCGCGTGCGCGCGAACCAAAGACCTTGAAATCAACGAGACTAACGACGCTGCCGAGCCGTTGCTTCAAAGCGGACGCGGTCTTATAGTCTGTCTCGTTCATGGCTAACCTGTGACCCCTGAAAAACCCTTGAGACCGCTCAAAACGGTGCAGATGCGAGGCGGTGAGGAGCGAAGAACGAGCCCAGCACCACTTTGCGTACGATGAAATTTGTCAAGCAACTTGCTTTTGTAATCCAAAGTGGTGCTGGGCGCAGTTCTGAGCGACGAGACAACAAAGCAGATGCGCCTTTTTCAGCGGTCTCAACCTCTCTGTCTTGCCTTCACATGATCCGGCGCATAATCAGGGAGTAATACCGGCGATAAAGATTCGGACTTGATTCCCGCCTCGTCTATCTCTTTATTATACTTCTCAACGTGAGAAAGCGTCATCTTACCCTGCGCCTTCGCCTTAGCCGCGTACTCAACGGCGTTTATACCGGCCCTCCTCCCGAAGACGAGCACGTCAAGGAGGGAGTTGCCCATGAGCCTGTTCCTTCCGTGCACCCCGCCCGTCACCTCTCCTGCGCTGTAAAGACCCGGGATGGTCGTCCGAGAGCGGTCGTCAATGGCTATGCCGCCGTTCTGATAGTGGAGCGTGGGATATATCAGCATCGGGAGCTTGCTGATGTCTATGTCGTAGCGTTTGAACTGGATGTACTTGGCCGGAAGCTCCTTCCTTACCGTGCCCTCACCGTGCAGGGCGTCTATCATGGGCGAGTCCAGCCACACGCCGTGCCTGCCCGTAGGCGTAACCACGCCCTTGCCTATATCAAGACACTCCCTCAATATGCAGGCGCTCTCCACGTCCCTCGGCTCAAGCGGGAAGCAGAACTGAGCGCCGTCCACGTTCAATATCTGCGCGCCGAGTCCCCTCACCTTTTCCGTGATGAGAAGGCCCACGTTCTGCTCCGGGAATATCGCGCCTGTCGGATGGTACTGGGTCGAGTCCATGTCATTCAGCTTGACCCCGGCCCTGTATGCCATGACAACGCCGTCGGCGGTTGCGCCGTAATGGTTCGTCGTCGGGAAACCTTGTATATGAAGCCTGCCGAAGCCGCCGGTCGCTATGACCACGGCCTTTGCGGCTACGACGTAATACTCATGGGTCTCAAGATTATACAAGACCGCTCCGGCGGCGCGGCCTTCCTCGTCCATGATGATTTCAACTGCCGGAGAAAACTCAAGGACTTTTATCCTCTCCGTCCTGTTCCTTACCTCGTCCCTCAAAACCCTCATTATCTCCGCGCCGGTCATGTCTCCTGCCGAGTGCATCCTTTTTCTCGACGTGCCGCCGCCGTGCCTGACCATCATCCTGCCATCCGGCCGCTTGTCGAACATCATGCCGAGCGATTCCAGCCAATGTATGATGAGCGGCGCATCGTTGGTCATGGCCGCGACCAAGTCCGGCTGGTTGCTGAAATGCCCGCCGCCTATGACGTCAAGGTAATGATAATAAGGAGAGTCGCCCTCCTGATCCGCGCCCTGTATGCCGCCCTCGGCCATGACCGTGTTGGAATCCCCGTGCCTGAGTTTGGTTGACACGAGCACCGAAAGTCCGGCCTCCTCGGCGACAAGCGCCGCGGCGGAACCCGCCCCGCCTGCGCCTATGACGAGAAGGTCAACGGTATAATCGGCCTTGCCGAGGGAAATGGCGGACGTATCCAGCCTGCTCTTGGACTCAAGCAGGGAGGCAACCTCATCCGGCAGTTCAAGCCCCTTGTTGGGGCCTACCCTTATTGCCCGCCTTCCCTCGCTCTTGTAGTCCGGGTGGTATTTTTTGAGCCATTCGCTCCGCTCGTTCATGGTGAGCGCCGGGAAGTGTTCACCCTTCCTCGCCTTCTCAACCCTCGCGGGCCGCGTGGCCTCCACCTTTTTAATCAGCTCCATCAGAGCCGGCGTATATCCGCTCATGGCATTCTCCTTGTATGAACGACAACAAAACTAAAAATTCTCGACCAATCAATCGGCAACGGAATATCCTATTTGATATCTTTCAATTTCTTCAAATAGTAAGATAGTATCAATATTTCCGACACTATTTCCGAAACTATCACAATAAATGCTATCCACATCGCTATATCGCTGCTAATTTTAGATTTGTGCAAATGAAAAATTAGAACTACAACTTGGACAACTACGAACATGACAAAAAAAACTGTATAAAAATCTGGCATCCAGCAATACCAAGCCAGGTTACTCTTTTTTGCACTAAAATCGAAACTTTTCGGGAACACCAAGGCGTCTCCAATCAAGTTAAAATGTTTTCTGATATTATTGCTTGATATGAAGTACCCTTTGTTTGCGTTCTGATTCTCTGCAAATTGCCGATGAAAATCCTTCAGGATATCCTTTTCGGTCTCATTAACCGCTCAATCCGCAAAGCGCGTCCTCGATATGCCGCACAAACTCTTTTGCCTTGACAAGTTGATCCTCTGCCTCAAACCGGCTGAATTCAACGTAATCCTCGTATTCCGCCCGTTCTCTTTTTGCCTTGGCACCGCTTATAATCCGATAGACATCCTTGGACAGCAGACCGGTCTTGATATAATGCTCATTGAACAGCGCGATTACTCCGGAATGCCTCTTGCTGTCCACTCCTTGTATCGCCAAAACGGCCCTCGCGGACGTAAAAACCGCATAATACGAACGGCCTATCGAATCAGCATAGTCGCCTGCCGCAAGCAGGGATTCGGACGAATGGAGCCTTTCCTTTGCTTTAGACAACCTGTATAGCGCAAGGATTTTCCGTGGGTCCTCACTCAAGAGGTATTCCTTCCTTTTCTATCTCTTGTATAAAGAGCGTCCCGAAATACCTATTCTTCTCATGTTCGCGCCTGCTGTAGATGACCGGCGATATATTGCAGTCGTATTCGACATTGATGTCCGCGGCTATATTGCTTACCTCATGCCGGACACGCCAGTCATCGGAATCCATCACTATCAATATGTCTATATCCGACTCCTCGTCAAAGTCGCCCCGCACTTTAGAACCGAAGATACACGCTTGCACAAGGGTATCGCCAAGGAGCGCACAAACCTTCTCATGGAACAAGCTGACGCCTTTTCTTTCGGAAGGATTTAAGTACCGTTCGTAATTAAGCATAGGCATATCTCCGTAGACACTCCGTCCTTACAGTTTCGTCGTGTCCTTAGGCATCCACTTGCCGGCCTCGGCCATGTCAGGCTCTCTTTCGCGCTCGACGTAGAGCTTTTTTACGTCATCCTGTTTCATGGCAAGAAGTTCCTTGAGCATGGCCTCGTATTTCCCGGCCTTTACGTCAGAGACCCTCTTTTCCAGATGCCCGGCCTTCGGCAGTATGTACCTGCCGCATACCCGCCGGACAAACATGGCCGCCGTGAACTGCGATATCTGCGCCGGACAGCGCGAGGCGCAAAGCCCGCACATCACGCAGTCAAAGCTCTTTTCAGCGGCGGCCTTCAAGTCCCCGCGCTTCATCAGGGCAATGTAGTCCATCACGTCAATGTCCATTGGGCAGGTGCGCGTGCATGTGCCGCAGCCCACGCACCTGAACACCTCAGGGTAGAGTCTCCTTAGTTCCTCATGCGGATCCTTTGCCACATTCTCAAGGTCGTAGCCGGGCCTGTTGGCCGGAAAGAACGGCAGTTGCACGACGACCATATTCGGCGCCACAACGGTCTGGCAGGCGAGGCCGGAGTAGAGCCTGTAGTCCCCTATGAAACGATAGAAAGAACCGCATGCGCCGCATATACCGCCCCTGCATCCGCAGCCACGGGTGTAAGAGTAACCGGCGTACTCGATGGCCTTCATTATGGTAAGCGACTCGGGCACCTCGTACTCGCGCCCCATGATGTATATGGGTATCATCTTCGCGCCCACGGGGGGGATGGTCCTGTCGCCGGTGGCAAGGGTCTTGATCTTTTTGTGGTCGGTCATTTGGACGTCTCCTTAAAAATCGTCATACATCTTCTTTATTTCAGCGGCGGTATACACCGGGCCTTCCTTGCAGATATATACGTCGCCCACGTTGCACCTGCCGCACTTGCCGACCCCGCACTTCATCTTGTTCTCCAAGGTCGTGTATATGGCCTCGTCGGCAAAGCCCAATTTGCCAAGCGCCTTGATGACGAACTTTATCATTATAGGCGGGCCGCAGGTTACGGCAACCGCGTTGACCGGCGATGGCGCGGCCTCCTCGAGCACCGTCGGCACGAAACCGATCTTGCCCTTCCAATCAGGAGACTCGCCGCCCGGATCAACCGTCTGCACGAGCGTTACGTCGCCCCTTTCATCCCAAAGCGCAAGCTCTGATTTATACACGAGGTCGGCCACGGTCTTTGCGCCGTATACGATCGTTATCTTGCCGAACTCATCTCTCCTGTCAAGCACGTTCCATATAACGGAGCGCACAGGCGGAAGCCCGATGCCCCCGGCTATGAACACTATGTCTTTTCCCTTCCACTCATCCAACGGGAACCAGTTGCCGTAAGGTCCGCGAAAGCCCATCGTATCCCCGATGGACAGCCCGGCAAGGCCGCCCGTAACGCGCCCGCTCTTTCTGAAGGTGCATTGAATGCCGTGCTTGCGCGTCGGAGGCGAGGCGATGCAAAAGGTTGACTCCCCGAGACCGAACGCCGAGTACAGGCCAAACTGGCCGGTCTTGAACGCGAACGAGTCGGCAAGCGCCCTGTCCTTGAACGCAAGGCTGAAGGTCCTTACGTCAGGCGCCTCCTCGTATATATCCTCAATCGTCATAAGATGCGGCAGATAGATGTTGTTCATAAATTCCGTGAACCGTGACCGTGAACCGTGACCGTAAAAGAGAAATCCTTTACACGGTCACGGACACGATTCACGGTAGTTTCGACATCTCCTCCATTACCTCGGTAATATCAAGCCTTACTGGGCACACGCGGATGCACCTGCCGCAACCTACACATCCCTTTGACGAAAACTTGTCGGGATAGAACTTGAACTTGCACATGAAGCGATTTCTCCACCTCTTGTACTGGGTATCCCGCGGGTTATGGCCGCTCGCGTGCAGGGTGAAGTGGTCGAACTGACATGCGTCCCAGTTCTTCCTCCTCTCGCCCTCGTAAGCCGTGCCCTCGTCTATTATGTCGAAGCAGTGGCAGGTCGGGCATGTGAAGGTGCATGCCCCGCACCCTATGCACTTACGCGCAAGCTCAGGCCAGACCGGGTCTTCGTAATGTCCCTTGTTCGAGAGCCGCTCCTTTATCTTCTCCACGTCAACGCCCTTTATCTTTTCAGGATAAAAGAGCGGCTTTGGCGCGCAGGCCGTCTTTTCAAAAACGTCTTTATGCTTTTCAACGAACGTGCTTCCCTTGTCGGTCAGCCGGGCAACGGCCCAGCCGCCATCCGCCTCCTTGAACATCACATCAACCCCAGCCGTTGCATCGGGCGAAAGACCAACGGTAGTGCAAAAACAGGCGTCGTCGCCCCTTGTGCAGGCAACGGCTATTACAACCGTGTCGGCCTCCCGCTTCGTGTAGAACTCGTCAACAAAATCCCAAGTGAACACGGCGCCAAGCGCCGCAAGAGAAGCCGCCTCGCACGGACGCGCCCCGAAGATGACCGTGCCCTGCGCCTCCAACTCCACGCCCTTCAACTCAACCGAGTCCTTCATAACCTTGTGCGTGCTTATGACCTCGGTCTGAGGGAACAAAAACTCCTTATAAGAGTTCGTCGCCAGTATATAATCGCTCACTACCTCGTCCGCGCCGGATACCTCTTTGAACGCGGTCTGCCGCGCATCCGTAGATGGCGCGATGAAGCGCGCGCCGCCGTCTCTTACCGAAGCGATGAGCCTGCCCAAATCTTCCGTCTTTAAGAATAAATCGGTCATGCCTTTACCTATTTGATGAAGTTCTCTTTATCGTCGGGGCTGAACACGATCATGGGAGGGTGCGCCTTTTCATCGTACCCGGAACGGAAGTCGAACGCCTCTTCAGTAACCTGTATGAGCTTCTTGTTCACGAGGTTCAACGGTATGTTCACCGGACAAGACCTTTCACACTCCCCGCAAAAGGTGCATCTGCCCGCAAGGTGCATGGCCCTCGTAAGGTTCCATGAAAGATTGCCCTTAGGGTGCGCGCTCGTCTCTATCCACTGCGGCATGTTCTTTTCAGTGATGCACCGCTCGCAATAACAAAGGGAGCATACCTGCCGACATGCGTAACACTTTATGCAACGCGAAAACTCCTCGACCCAGAACGCCCATCTTCCTGAGGAGTCCATCTTGTCAAGCGCCTTTATCTTGTCAAAGACCATGCCCACAGGCTTGTCCGGCGGGACAAAGGCCGGTTTGTCGCCTATCACGCAGTCGTATAGATGCGGGTATCTCACGTCGCAGTTATGACACTTGGTCGGCATTATCTCAGGCTTCAACTCACCCTTCCAAAGCTCTTGCCTGTAGACCATGCCGTTGCAGGCCATGCCGATAATATATACGTCCTCTCTTTTAAGCTGGGCCTCGGCTATGAGCACGACGATATTTTTAATATCGCAGCCCTTTGCAACGATTGCAGGACGCCCGATGGCGCGAATGTCTTTGAACTTGCGCGTAAGGTAAACCGAGAGGTTGTTGACGCACCGCGGGTTGAACACGAGCCTGTCCACGTCCTCCGGCTTTGTGATGAAGACAGGGGTTACATGCGTACCTCGCCTGTTAAAGCCGTAGCCGATGACGACCTTGACCTCGCCGTTCTGCAAAAGCTCTCTGGCCTTTTTTCTTAATGCGTTTTCCATCACGCCACCTTAAAGCTCTTTCCAATCACCTTGAGCCCTTTTACGTCCTCGTTCTCCAATTTTTTTCTAATCTCCTCAAAGGTCCTGATTATAGCGGATGAATACAATCTTTCGCCGCAATGCAAACAAACCTCGGCCTTTACTACTATGGCAGCGGTATTGTCTCCGCCCCGCAAAAGCTTTTCCACGGCCTTATCAGCAATCTGGCCGCCACAAACCGGGCACTTGGGGAAAAGTTTTTTCATTTCCTCCTCTTTTTCCATTCGACCCACCGCTTCGGGTCCGGCCTGTAAGCCGTAATCAATACGCTTGCCTTTGTTGTTTTATTATATGCCCAAACGCTATGAACCGGTTCGTTCCTAAAGTTACTTCCGAAAATCAAACAACTCGGATACGGCCTATCTTCCGGGTAGCTCTCGATAATCTCCCCGCTCAAAATCGAAACAAAAACCTCTTCAAAACTCAAATCATCGTTATATATTTCTTCGTCTGCATGATCCGTAATGCGTATTCTATCGCTCTTAATACTCGCAATAATATCTTCTATCTTCATGCATAAAGGCTCTTAAAGCCGTAGCCGATGACGACCTTGACCTCGCCGTTCTGCAAAAGCTCTCTGGCCTTTTTTCTTAATGCGTTTTCCATGTAAACTACATCTCCAGACAACGTCTTTAAGTATTTACGGCTTCAACCCCTTATACTCCATGAACGGCCCAAGCCGTTTTACCTCGTCCGTTACATTGTTTATCAGGTCAACCCACTTTATGGCCTCTGAGGCCGATACCCACGAAAAATGCAGGCGCCTCATGTCAATGCCGGTAAACTCCAAAAGGCTCTTGAATCCTATCCACCTTCTCCTTGCGTGGTAGTTGCCGGTCGTGTAATGACAGTCCCCGGGATGACATCCTGAGACCAGCACGCCGTCCGCGCCGTTCTCGAACGCCTTTATGATAAACAGCGGGTCTATCCTGCCCGTGCATGGAAGTTTCACTATCCGCACGTTAGGCCTGTACTCCATCCTGCTTGTACCCGCCAAGTCCGCCCCTGCGTAGGTGCACCAGTTGCAGACAAAGGCCATGATCTTAGGCTCGAAGGCGCCGCTTACGGTTTCTTCCATTTTATGTTCAATCTGTCCCGACATTCTTAAAAACTTCTCCCTATTCAAGCCCGCGGTTATGACAACACAGACGGTGCATTATCAAGCTTCCTGAGTTCGCGCTTCAGAATGCCCCGGATGATAGGAAGGACAAGGGCTTGAACCGGAGCATACTC
The DNA here is from genome assembly GCA_016213015.1 of Deltaproteobacteria bacterium. Classification (GTDB taxonomy): domain Bacteria; phylum Desulfobacterota; class GWC2-55-46; order GWC2-55-46; family GWC2-55-46; genus JACRCE01. The sequence continues at coordinate 31,540 of JACRCE010000031.1, forward strand.
TTTTGTATGTGAGGATTCAAGCCCGCAGTCCTGACAACACAGACGGGGCATTATCAAGCGCGAACATCAAAACGCATTTATCGCCGCATAAACCTGCTCATCCGTATATCCCTTCAAGTCAATGGACTTGCTTCTGCACGCGGCCACGCACACGCCGCAACCCTGACACAGGCCGTCGTTGACCTTGGCAAGAAGCCTTACAACCTCGCCCTGCCTGTTCTTTACCGACTCCTTCTCTATGGCCGTGTACGGGCAGGCCGTAACGCAGTCCCAGCAGGCGTTGCAGGTGGCCTTGTTCACGACCGAGGTTATCGGCTCTCTGGCCATTTCCGAGGCCGAGAACAGCGCCTGCACCTTGCTTGCAACGGCGCTCCCCTGTGCCACGGACTCCGGTATGTCCATTGGGCCCATGCAGGTTCCCGCAAGGTATATCCCTGCGGTAACGGTCTCGACCGGCCTCAACTTGGGATGATACTCGTTGTAGAACTTGTGCTTGTCGTATCCTATGCCGAGCTTTTGCGCCAGAGTATCCGCCCCCGGCCTTGACACGAGCGCGGTTGCGAGCACCACCATGTCGGCCTCTATCTCGACCTGAGAGGCGCTGAGCGTATCCGCGCCCTGAACAATTACCTTGCCGCCTTTTTCGTAGACCCTCGACACCCTGCCGCGCAGATACATTGCGCCGTCCGCCTCTATGGCCTTTCTTACAAACTCCTCATAACGCTTGCCGCCAGAGCGGATGTCCATGTAAAAGACGTAGGGCTTGCCGCCATGCACCTTGTGGCTGTAGAGCATGGTGTGCTTTGCCGTGTACATGCAGCATATCTTGGAGCAGTAGGATACGCCTTTTTTCTCGTCCCTTGATCCGGCGCACTGGATGAAGACCACGCTCTTGGGGGTCTTCCCATCCGAGGGCCTTCGTATCTCGCCGCCGGTTGGGCCTGAGGCCGAGGCCAGCCTTTCAAACTGCATCCCGCTTATCACGTCCTTTATCCTGCCGTAGCCGTACTCGCCGAAATGCTCGTTGGGCATAAGATCATAACCGGTCGCAACTACTATTGCCCCGAACTCCTCGGTAACAATCTTATCCTCCTGCTTGAAGTCAATGCACTTTGGGCCGCACACGAGCGCGCACGCCCCGCACTTGTCCTTTTGTATCTTGGGGCAATTCTTCGCGTCTATCACCGGCACATTCGGCACGGCCTGAGGAAACGGCGTGTATATGACCTTTCTTTTTGAAAGCTTCAGCTCGAACTCGCTTTCGGCCTTGAACGGGCACTTTTCAACACACTCGCCGCAACCGGTGCACTTGTCCTCGTCAACGTACCGCGCCTTCCTGCGTATCTGCACGGTGAAGTTGCCGATATAGCCGTCTACCTTTTCCACCTCGGAATAGGTATAGAGCGTGATGCGCTCGTTCAGTTCAGCCTCGACCATCTTGGGCGTCATGATGCACTGGGAGCAGTCCATCGTGGGAAAGGTCTCGGATAAGCGCGCCATGTTCCCGCCTATCGAAGGCTCTCTTTCAACCAGCGCCACGTCTATGCCGCCGTCGGCTATGTCAAGCGCGGCCTGTATGCCCGCGACCCCGCCGCCGATTACAAGCGCCCGTTTCTTTACCGGTATCTTTATCTTCTTAAGCGGGCTGTTCTTCTTGAGCCGCTCTATGGTCATGCGCGTTAAATCAATGCTCTTTGCCGTGCCCGTTGCCTTTGTCTCGTCGTGATGCACCCATGAGCACTGCTCGCGTATGTTCGTTATCTCGCACTGATACGGATTAAGACCGGCGGCTTCGCTCGCCTTCCTGAAGGTCTTCTCGTGCATGTGCGGAGAGCAGGCCGAAACAATAACGCCGTCAAGCCTGTTGTCCTTTATGGCCTGCCTGAGCATCTCCTGCCCCGGGGACGAGCACATGAACTTATAGTCGCAGGTGTAGACCACGCCGGGGAGAGCGGCCATCTCCTCGGTAACCTTTTTCGTGTCAACCGTCGCGGCGATGTTATTCCCGCACTGGCATACGAAAACGCCTATACGCGGCATAAAGACCTTACCTCATATTGCCTGATCATAAACCACAACGCCCTTTTCCTGTATCTCTCCGCCGACCTTAAAGTAATCGGCGGCCTCAAGCTCTTCTTCAGTAAACCCAAGCGGGTCAATGTCCACCGCAATGTCTATCTTTCTGGAGCAATCCGACAGGAGCATTATCCTCTTGATGTCGTCCATCCGCTTGAACGAATCCGAGACGATCGCAAGGTCTATATCGCTACCCTTACCTGGCCTGCCGTAGGCATAAGAACCGAAAAGGATGATCTTCCTGATATGTATCCTCTTGCTAAGTTCCCTTGCGTAGGCCGCCACTATGTCTTTAACTTCTGATTCTTTGTAAACCATGCGATTACGTCCTGTGTGTCTTTGAACAACCGCGCCGCGTTACGTTTGTTGTAAATCTTCTTATTGAACCTGTCTTCCTTATATCTTGCCTTGATATAGTGGGCGTCTATCTTTAGAATCTTCTTGTCGATCGCCTTGGGGACGTCAATGCCCGTCAACTCGACCAAACGCGGAAGTTTGTGTATGTATTCCGGCCTGTCGTTCTTTTGAATTATGAAGACCGCCTTAAGCAAAGCCTCTACCGCTTGCTGACACATGAACATCGCAAAATTATAACGACCCGCCTTAAGCATGGCGTATGCCGTCTCATGGTTGTCCTGTGAGGACATGAGCCAAAAACCGATCGCCTTATTGGAGTTTTTGGTCATAAGCCGCTAACATTCTATATCCCCTTGCCCTTCAACAGCCCCCTCGCGTCCCATTTGTTTGCCTCAAACGACAAAGACGCCTCGGCCTGACCGAGCGCAAGCCCGAGAAGCTGGGTAAAATAAACTATCGGCATCGGCTTATACCCTGTAGTATCAGCAATGACAACGGACTGGCTCTTTTCGAGGTTATACTGGCACAATGGACAGCTCGTTACTATTATCTCTGCCCCGTTTGACGCGGCTGACTCCAGCACGCTCCCTGAAAGCCTCTCCACGATCGGTTCGTTGTTCATGGCAAGATGCGCGCCGCAACACTCTATCTTATTTGGAAATTCAACAGGCTCGGCGCCAAGCGCCTTCAACAGGTCTTCCATTATCACCGGGGATTCCGGCCTGTCTATGCCCATGTCTTCAAACGGCCTCAATAGCATACAGCCGTAATACGCCCCTGTCTTTAATCCCTTGAGCGGCCTTTTCACCGTGTCCTTGACCTTTGAAAAGCCGACCCTGTCGCGGATTACCTCAAGATAATGAAGGACATTGACGCTTCCGTCGTAATCCGCCTCGATAAAGCCGTTTACGGTATCGCGCTTTTCCTTGTTCTCCTTGAGCGTCCTGTTCGTCCTTTTGAGCACGTTGTAGCAGACGGAACAGAGCGTGGTGAGCGTGTCCCCTTGCTTACCGGCAATGGACAATACCTTTGCCGGAGCCGTCAAGCCCATGACGTTGTCCTTTGTGAGCGGATAGGCGGCCCCGCAACAGTTCCACTGGCCAAGCTCATCCAACTCAAAGCCCAAGAGAGACGCGGATGCGCGGGCAGAGGAGTCGAACGGCTTTGCAACGGTATTTAGCGTGCATCCGGGGTAGTATGGTATCTTCATTTTTTATCAGGGATTTCTTCGAGCATCCTGTCTATCCAATATCGCGGTTCCCTATGCAGGTGCGCTGCCGCAACGACGATAATCGTATCGGCATCTATACCATAAATAATCCCGTATGGAAACCGTGAGAACAAACAACGCCTAAGACCATGCTCAACTTCCGCATATGCATAAGGATACGTTGCGACTCTTCTAACCGCATTATCCAGATTATCAAGAAATCGCAGTTCCAAGCCCGCGCCGAGAGAACCATACCACGCAACAGCGGCGTCAACCTCGATCTGCGCGGCTTTCAGGAAGCTGACCTTCATCTGTTGCGATATCTATCCATTATCCGTTCATAAGGCACAGTCTCGGATTTGCCCGACTTATACGAGAGCCAGCGCTTGTACGCCTCGTCCGCCCATATGCCGTCAATTGCAGGGTCCGGCCTATCGAGTTGCATCAAGATTGCGTCAACCAATTCAATCTTCTCAACGTCAGGCAATGATCTAATCTTTATTGCAAGTTCTTCGCTGATGGTTCCCATAATCACGCCTCCTTGACTCGCTATCGGGAATAACGGCTTTTACCCCACCAACTTCCTAAAGCCGGCCACGATAGCCTGTTGCGGGGCGGTCTTGAGAAACGGCAGACCGACTTCCTTTATCTCGATGCGTCCCTCGCCGTGTCTTAGATTGACCTGTCTCAGCGCCTCAAGGGTATTGGCAACGCTCACGCCCTTTGGGCATCTTGAGTAGCACTGAAGACACCCGACGCAAACCCACATGGAGTTGGCCTTTTGAAGCTCCTCGACCCTGCCGAGTTGCAAGAGCCTCATAACCTGCGTCGGCTGAACCTCCATCTCATAAGACACGGGGCATCCGGCTGAACAGTTGCCGCACTGGTAGCACTTTTTGAACTCCTCGCCGCTTATGCGCTCAAGGCGGCCTATAATCTCGCTTTCGATGTCTTTCCGATCAAGCGTAATCTTCACGCAACTCTCCTGTACTTTTCGACCCCTTGCTTAAAAAGGTCTCCGCCTGATGCGTCATTTACGACTATGGCCGGAAAGTCAACCACCTCAAGCCTTCTTATGGCCTCTGGGCCAAGGTCTTCATAAGCTATTATCTCGGCCTTTTTTATGCTCCGCGCAATGAGCGCCGCGGCCCCGCCAACGGCCGCAAGGTATACTGCCTTGTTTCGGTTCATGGCGTCCAATACTTCCTTGCTCCGGGCGCCCTTGCCGACCATGCCCTTCAAGCCGAGGTCAAGAAGGCGCGGGGTATAGGCGTCCATCCTGCCGCTCGTGGTCGGACCCGCAGAACCTATAATTGCCCCGGGTTTGGCCGGAGTCGGCCCGACGTAATAAACTATCTGCCCCTTTATATCAAACGGCAGTTTTTCTCCCCTGTCAAGAAGCTCTATAAGACGCTTGTGCGCCGCGTCCCGCGCCGTATACATCACGCCGCTTATGAGCACCTTATCCCCTGCCTTGAGACTAAGAACGTCAGCGTCTGAAAGCGGGAGCGTTATCCTGATCGGTTCGGTCATTTATAAAACAGCCTCTTTGTGCCTTCCAGCGTGGCACTGTATGTTTATAGCAACCGGCAGGCTTGCGATGTGGCACGGATAGGTCTCTATATGAACGGCAAGGGCCGTAACCACGCCGCCAAAGCCCATTGGCCCGATGCCAAGATCATTAATTGACTTTAACAGCTCAGCCTCAAGCGCAGCGACCTCCGCATCCGTGTGCTTGCTCCCTATGGACCTCAACAACGCCTTTTTTGCCAGTATAGCCGACTTTTCAAAACTGCCGCCGATGCCGACCCCTACCACTATAGGAGGACAGGGATTACCCCCTGCTGAGCGCACCGTGTCGAGAACGAAAGCCTTGATGCCGTTTACCCCCTCAGCCGGCTTTAGCATTTTAAGGGCGCTCATATTCTCGCTGCCCGCGCCCTTTGGGGCTATCTTTATCTTTACCCTGTCGCCCTCGACAATTGTCGTATGTATAATGGCAGGGGTGTTGTCCCCGGTGTTGACGCGCTTTAACGGATGGCAAACGGACTTTCTCAGGTAACCGTCCTTATAACCCTGACGCACCCCCTCGTTTACCGCGTCCTCAAGAGAGCCGTCAAGCTCCACAAGCCTGCCAACCTCTATGAAGAACACGGCAATGCCCGTGTCCTGACACATAGGCAAAGACTCTTTATCAGCTATCTCGAAGTTGGTTATTATCTGGGAAAGCACGTCCCTGCCGAGAGGGGATTGCTCCCTTGCCAAAGAAGTACGCAGAGCGCCCGCGACGTCCGGCTCAAGGTTGCAGGCCGCGCTTATGCAGAGCGCCCTGACAGCCTTTGTTATTTCGCTTGAGAGAACCTTTTTCAACGTAATGCTCCTTACCCAAGCTTCAACTCAGCGATAAGACCCTTGATCGCCGTAACCGAGTTGTCAAACGCCTTTTTCTCGTCCGCGTCGAGAGAGACCTCGATTATCCGCTCTACGCCGTTTGTTCCAAGCACGCACGGCACGCCTATGAACATGTCCTTTACACCGTACTGGCCGTTGCAATAAGCCGCGCACGGGATGACCCTCTTTTTATCCCTTATGATCGCCTCGGCCATCTCCGCCACCGCGGCAGAAGGGGCATAGTACGCGCTCCCTGTTTTGAGAAGCCCGACTATCTCGCCTCCGGCCTTTTTCGTACGGGCAAGAATGGCATCCAACCTGTCCGGCGCTATGAACTGGCCTATTGGAATGCCTGAGACCGTTGAATAGCGCTTTAACGGAACCATCTCGTCGGCGTGTCCGCCTATGACCATTGCCTGCACGTCCTCAACGGAAACGCCAAGCTCCATAGCGATAAACGCCCTGAGCCTCGCGCCGTCAAGCGCGCCTGAAAGCCCCATTACGCGCTCAGGCGCAAAGCCGCTGTATTTCCACGCGGCATAGACCATCACGTCAAGCGGGTTGGTAACGATTAGCAGATGCGCCTGAGGCGAATATTTGCCGATGCCCTCGATGACGCCCTTGATGATGCCGCTGTTGGTGCTTATCAGGTCGGACCTGCTCATGCCGGGTTTTCTCGGAAGGCCGGCCGTGATTATGACGACGTCCGAGTTTGCCGTGTCTTTATAATCGTTCGTGCCGGTTACGCGAGAGTCGAACCCCTCGATCGGAGAGGCGTGCATTAGGTCCAATGACTTTCCCTGCGGCGCGCCTTCAAGGATGTCGAGAAGCACAACGTCGCCGAGTTCCTTCAATGCCAGCCACAGCGCGGTATGCGCCCCAACGTGGCCTGCGCCTACAACGGTCAGTTTTTTACGGGACATTGCTCCTCCTTAAGCGTCTATCTAATACCGTAAACAAACGCACAGCTTTCATGTTACCATAAGTCTGGTTGAACAGGTATACCGGAATATCCTCAACAGAGGGATAAACGTAAAACCAGAGGATATGCTTTCTGTATACAGTATACAAAAACAACCCTGCTGTCAAGGTCAAATACCGTGAACCGTGACCGTTGACCGTGTGAAAACGAATCCTTTCACGGACACGGTATCTACACGGTATTTAACCTTGACAAGCTTTTTATTTTTCTGTATTGTAATAAGCCTGCCTCTTGAGCGCCTGTAGCTCAGCGGATAGAGCATCGGCCTCCGAAGCCGAGGGCCGGAGGTTCAAATCCTCTCAGGCGCGCCAAACTATAAGCGGCGCCGGCAGGGTTTGAAAGCCGCATTACAGATAATATACCGGGCCGCTAGCTCAGTTGGTAGAGCAGCTGACTCTTAATCAGCGGGTCGCAGGTTCGATCCCTGCGCGGCCCACCAAATAAATCAACCATATCGCGACGCGACAACGGGGTTACGTCTCAAGACGCAGCCTTTTTCTTTTTTCGACAGGATACTTGCGTTGACGCGCGAGGAAAATGAAAAAGGGGACGACGAAAAAAGGACGAAAAAAGAGGACAGATTTATTTTCTACTATCCTTGACATGAAAACATTTTATCCAAAATACTCTCCTATGCCAATTAAGGAAGCTCTGATTAATTCGCCAATCCGTCATTCTCGCTCCGCGAAGCAATCTCGTCTTCAAGGAAATCAATAAGTTACGAGATTGCCGCGCCCAGCACCACTTTCGATTACGAAAGCATGTTGCTTAACAAATTTCCTCCTGCAATAAAGTGGTGCTGGGCTCGCAATGACAAATAAGAATTAATCAGAGCTTCCTTAAATAAATCTGTCCCCTTTTTCCTTTTTCTTTTTTTCTTCCCTTTTTCTTCTTTTTCCTTTCTTTTTCCTTTTTCCCCTTTTATGGTTGACTTTTGCCGGTTCCGGCCATAGAATTATCATATAGAAGGTTTTTTTGTTGCTGTGAACAAACGGAGGTCTCCTTAAAATGCCTATCTACGAATATCAATGCGTTGACTGCTCTCACGCCTTTGAAACGATGCAGAAGTTCTCGGACGAGCCGATAAAGGTCTGTCCGAAATGCTCAGGCAAGAACGTATCAAAGCTCATCTCTCAGTCGTCCTTCACGCTCAAGGGCGGAGGCTGGTTCAAGAGCGGCTATTCCTCGTGCGAAAAAAAGGAAGAGGTCAAGGCAAAGGCCGACGAGGCCGGCACTAAGCCGCCTTGCTCCGGCTGTCCGTCCTGCTGAAGCCCTTTATAATGGATATAAAAAATACCGCTCTCCATGCGGCAAAAACGGCCGGACTTTTGCTCAGGGAAAAGATCGGAGCAAAACGGCGCATAGAGCACAAGGGCGCTATCGACCTCGTAACCGAGATGGACAAGCGGAGCGAGGCCCTTATCATAAGGGAGATAAAAAAGAAGTACCCGGATCATGGCATCATGGCCGAGGAGAGCGCGTCCCTAACGGCAACGGCAAAACACGGATGCCGCTGGATAATAGACCCCCTCGACGGAACCACCAACTACGCCCACGGCCTTCCGGTTTTTTGCGTGTCAATCGGCTTTGAAAAGGCCGGGAAGATCATCTTTGGCGTGGTCTACAACCCCATGCTTGACGAGATGTTCGTCGCCGAAAAAGGGCGCGGCGCGCGTCTTAACGGAAAAAAGATAAAGGTGTCCGCCATCGGCTCCCTTGACTCTTCCCTCCTCGCAACCGGCTTTCCCTACGACATACGCACCACGAAGAAAAACAACTTGGACCACTTCAAGGCGTTTGCCGTAAGGGCGCAGGCCATACGCAGGGCCGGGGCCGCCGCGCTCGACCTCTGTTACGTGGCGTGTTCAAGGTTCGACGGCTTCTGGGAGTTGAAGCTAAAACCATGGGACACGGCCGCGGCGTCCATGATTGTAAAAGAGGCAGGAGGGCGGGTTACGGGCTTTGCCGGCGGCAGATTCTCCATATACGGCGACGAATGTCTTGCCTCCAACGGACTAATCCACCACGACATGATGAACGTGCTGAAAAACGGTTGAAAGACGTTGAAGACGGTTCGGGGTTGCGAGACGGTTCAGGGTTATCTTTCAACCGTCTCCTAACCGTCTTTCAACCGTTTTTACAGCCGTCTTCCAACCGTCTTTAACCCTGAGCCGTCTTTTAACCCTCATGATATTCGTAAGGATTTTATTCCGTCTGTGTGTGCTTATCGGCGGGGTGTTGCTGGCCTCGTACCTCGTGCCGGGCATTACGTGGGGCAACTGGGACGCGCCTCTAAAGGTTGCGCTCGTGCTGGCAGTCCTCAACATATTCATAAAACCGCTGGCGCTTATCGTCACGCTTCCGGTCAACGTCGTAACGCTCGGCCTCTTTACGCTGGTTATAAACGCCGCGCTGTTCTGGACAGCGGGACGTCTCGTGGACGGCTTCAATCTGTCCGGTTTTTGGCCCGCGTTTACCGGCGGGATTGTAATCAGCGTCGTAAGCCTCTCGCTTAACTGGCTGGCCAAAAAACCAAAGGGCTGAGCCGCCTAATAGGTTGCTGAAAAACCACATGCTATAGTTCGCCTTGTCGCTTCGCGAGCCGGCGAACAACCGGTCAGCGGCCTGCTAAAACCTCAACTGATAAAAGGCCCACTTTATGCACTCATAGTCGTTCTGATACCTGTAGATTATCCCGCATACTTTGTGTAAAAGAGAGTGTTTGACGAACGCCCAGTCGTCGTCCAGCGCCTTGACGTCGGAGGCGAACTTCTCCTTGAGCGCCTCGATGGCAAGCGCCTTGTCTTCTTTCGTGATGCGCCGCCTGAACGTTATCTTCTTTTCTATCTTGCCTACCCGAGATACGGCGTTCGGCGCATTCGGAAAGTCGTCAACGAAGCAGAGGTTATCGGGCCCAAGCCCGTGCCGATCAAGCGCCTTGAGCATCTCGCTCAGGTAAGCCTCAACCTCGATATAATCCTGTCCAATCGTTTCCATCGGCATTATTCGGCGCGCACGGCCCTCAGAAACGCGGCGCTCTCCTCCGGTATCACGGAATTTATAAACATGCCGCTTCCAAGCTCGAACCCGGCGGCCTTTGAAAGCCTCGGCACCACTGAAATATACCAATGGCAATACTCGTTGCCCTCGTCAAGCGGCCTTGAGGAGCGTATGGAATAGTTGAAATCCGGGTCGTCAAGGCCGTGATGAAACCTTGTAAACAGCGACTTTATATGCATGGCCAAATCCTTGACCTCCTCGGCCGTTATGCCCGCGAAAGACGCGCCGTGCCTCTTGGGGAATATCCACGTGTGGAAAGGCGAGAGCGCCGCGTATGGGATGAAGGTCATGAAGCCTGCCGTGTCCATGATGACCCTTACGCCCTCCCGTCTTTCGCGCTTCAACATGGCGCACTGGAGGCACTCGCCAGTGTCGTCGAAGTAGTGCATGGCGCTTCGCACCCTGTCCCTGAACTGATACGGCACGACCGGCGTGGCTATCAACTGCGAATGGGGATGGGCTATCGCGGTGCCCGCGCCCTCCCCGTGATTCTTGAAGATGATGACGTGCTCCACGCGCTCGTCCTTGTACGCCTCGTTAAACCTCTCCCTGTAGGTCTCAAGAAGCCCTTCAAGGTGGCCGAGCGTGTAAAAGGCCGTTGCCTTGTCGTGAGCGGGGGACTCGATGATGACCTCGTGCCTGCCTACGCCGCTGACCGAACGCATGATCGGGTCAATGGACCTCGTCCTTTCGCCGCTCGATGAGAGCGCCGGATATTTATTGCCTACCACGCGGATGAGCCAACCGTTGCCGTCATTTATCCTGAAATGCTCATCCCCTGTCTTCCCCTCGTTTCCTACACAGAACGGACAGGTCGCCTCAAAGGCTGGTCTGACCGGCCTTTGAGGCCGCGACAATTTGAACTCGGCCGGACGCCTTGCCCGCTCTGCGGCTATCACGACCCATTCGCGCGTGAGAAGATTGAGCCTGAGTTCGGACATGGCGATCCCTTCCGTGTCGTTTGATCTTTCCTCCGTAATCTATCAGAATATCGCTTAAAGCGCAACTTACCTAATAGGTTGCAGTATGCGCCCGAATCATGTTACAAGAAGAGTCTGTGCGCCGTAAACGATAAGGAGACGATCATGGGCATACTTGACGGGAAAAAAGGCATAATCTTCGGGGTCGCCAACGACAAGAGCATCGCATGGGCCATAGCCAAGGCGCTATCGGCCGAGGGCATGGAACTTGCCTTCACCTACGCTGGAGAGGCCTTTGAGTCGAGGGTAAAACCCCTTGCCGAGACGCTGGGCGCGAAGATGGTTCTCCCCTGCGACGTAACAAAGGACGACCAGATAGCCGCTGTCTTCGAGAAGATAAAAAATGAATGGGGCGCTCTTGACGGCCTTGTCCACTCCCTTGCCTTCGCAAAAAAGGAGGAGCTGAAGGGCGAATTCCTGAACACCTCAAGGGATGGCTTCGCCCTTGCGCTCGACGTAAGCGCCTTTTCGCTCGTGGCCTTGGCAAAAGGGGCAGCCCCCCTGATGGAGGCAAACGGCGGGAGCATAATAACCCTTACCTATTACGGAAGCGAAAAGGTCGTTGCCAACTACAACGTCATGGGCGTGGCAAAGGCGGCCCTTGAGACGAGCGCCAAATATCTTGCCGCGGACCTTGGGCCTAAAAACATCCGCGTCAACGCCATCTCGGCCGGGCCTGTAAAGACGCTTGCGGCAATGGGTATAACCGGTTTTAAGGCCATACTCGACGTGGTGGAGGCAAAGGCGCCGCTCAAACGGAACGTGTCTCTGGATGACGTGGCCAAAACGGCGCTGTATCTGATGAGCGGACTTTCAAGCGGCGTAACCGGAGAGGTCATTCACGTGGACGCCGGTTTCAGCATCGTCGGGATATAAACGGAGGTTTCATAACTCGTTCACGACATTTTCCCTTGTAATTTTTATAAGTTGTTATTAAGATATACAAACAAGAGGGAGTATGCGTATATGACAAGAATCGAACAACTCGAACATGAAATCCAGAAGCTTAATCGTGCCGACCTCGCAAATTTTCGGAACTGGTTCCGCGAGTATGACGCAAATGAATGGGATCGGCAGATTGAAGAGGATGTTCAGGCTGGGAAGCTTGATAATCTCGCAAAAAAAGCCCTCGCCGCGCACAAAGCCGGAAATACAAAAAAGCTTTGAAGCATTTTGCTTCTACAGATTTCTGGGCCTGCTACCGGCAACTTCCCGCGGTTGTGAGGAAACAGGCGGATAAGAGTTTTGATCTTTTGAAAGCAGACCCATTACACCCATCACTTCATTTCAAAAGAATTGGCAAATACATATCTGTTCGAGTAGGTCTCCACTATAGAGCATTGGCTATCGAGATTCCAGAGGGAGCGCTCTGGATTTGGATTGGAAGTCACGCCGATTACGATAAACTTTTGGGCTAACAAGCCGCTCCGCCGCATTTTGAGCCGAAAAAAAGCAAAGACGTAATTCGGCTAATAAAGGAATAAAAATCATTCGGATAGCTCGCCTTATTGCTTCGCAAGTCGGCGAACAACCGGTCAACAGCCTGCTAAACCATGCGTATAATTGCCGACCTCCACGTCCACAGCAAATACTCCCGCGCAACGAGCAGGGACATGACCATCCCTCGCATAGCCGAATGGGCCGTCCGGAAGGGTATCGGTCTCGTCGGCACCGGGGACTTCACTCACCCGGCTCACTTCGCCTCTATCAAGGAACTGCTTGAGCCTGACTCCAACGGCCTTCTCAAGCTCAAGGGCAAAGACTTATCCGTTCGCTTCATGCTCACGGCCGAGGTAAGCAACATCTACACGCAGGGGGGCAAGGTCAGGAAGATTCACAGCCTGATATTTGCCCCGTCTATCGAGGCCGCAGGCAGGATGAACGCGGCCTTTGCCCGTCTCGGCAACGTCGCCTCGGACGGCAGGCCCATATTCGGCTTCTCGGCCATTGACCTTTTAAGAATAGTCCTCGACTCTTCGCCTGACGCCATGCTCGTGCCGGCCCACGCATGGACCCCGTGGTTTTCCATATTCGGCAGCAAATCAGGCTTCGATTCCATAGGAGAGTGCTTCGGCGAATATGCAAGGCATATCCACGCGCTTGAGACAGGACTGTCGTCCAATCCCGCTATGAACAGAAGGCTCTCCTGCCTTGACAACATAACGCTCATATCGAACTCGGACGCGCATTCTCCGTCGAAACTCGGCAGGGAGGCCAACGTATTCGACTGCAACATGGACTACGCGGAGATAATGAGCGTTATAAAGACCAACGATCGCAAACGCTTTCTATACACCGTTGAGTTCTACCCGGAAGAGGGCAAATATCACCACGACGGCCACAGGGACTGCGGCATTGCCTTTTCGCCGGATGAGACGAAAAAGGCGGGCGGCGTATGCCCCGTGTGCAACAAACCTTTGACCGTCGGCGTACTGCACAGGGTATCGGACCTTGCGGACAGGCCGCCGGGATTTGAATCTACAAGGGCCGTCCCTGCAAGGCACCTCGTGCCGCTTGAGGAGATAGTGGCGCAATCATTTGACATGGGCGTGAGTTCAAAAAAGGTTCAGCATGAGTACGCAAGGCTTGTGAAGGAGGCTGGCAGCGAATTTGCAATCCTGCTCGACGCATCCGAGGACGAACTTGTCAGGCTGGCCGGAGGAAAAACGGCGCATGGAATAATCTGCGCGAGGAACGGCCGACTCAGCATTGCCCCGGGCTTTGACGGCGAATTCGGAAAGATACGGATATTCGACAAGGCCGAGACCCCGACGCCGACCACAGAGTCAACCGGAGCGCGGCAGGAGAGGTTGTTTTAAGGGATCGTCGTAGCGGGACACCCGCCTTTTCTGCTTGACTATGGCGAGCGAGTTACTATAATTAAAACCATGCGATTCAATCATGCCTTGACGACCTATGCGTTTATGGTTAATCTCATGTCTATAGCCTTCAAAAAATCAATATTATGCCTTCTATTGGCGGCATTCATATCCTCCTGCGCTTCAACACGGGAAAAATCGCCGGCAGTCCAAGAACCCAAAGCGCCAACGGCGCATAAGCCCGTCGTAGCGCCGCGACCAAGACCCGTTGATACGGAGGCCCAGCAATCCTACTACGATTCGGGTCTTCAACACTATTTGAAAGAAGACTATGACGAAGCAAAGAAGGCTTTTCAGCAGGCCGTGCAGATCGGGCCTGACACCGCATTGGGGTTGAAGGCGAAGGAAAATCTCAAAAAGATAGCGCAGATACTGAAAACACTTTATGAGATTGAATCCAAATGAGCGAGGCCGCCAAGGATACTGATAATGAGCAAAGCGGCGTCACCGGCCGGCGCTCCCTCCTTTCTCGTCTGTATAACGGCATCACCTCGCTTGGCGTGCGTTACAAGATCGCCGGCAGTTTCATCGTTATTTTGAGCCTGGCCATCGCCTCCCTTGCCGTCGTCACCTTTTCCCGTCAAAAAGAAGTCCTGCAACATGAATTGAGGAATCGCGCAGAGATCCTTGCCCGACAGCTTGCAATTGTCGGCAAGGACGGCTTGCTGACGAAACAGGAACTACCGGTTCTTTCCACCATCATGGACATCCAAAAGGGCGAGGACGTCGTGTATGCCATGATCATAGACGACAAGGGCAGGGTATTCGCTCACAGCGAACTGTCGAAGAAAGGGTCTCTTCCAGCCGACGAAGCGGATAGATTGGCCAGCCAGGCCGACGACCTTTTCGTTCAAGAGACGGTCTTAAAAGACGCAGCCGTTCTCGATGCCGCGTTCCCTATTATCCTGAAAGCAAAAAAAATAAAGATAGGCGTTGCGCGAATAGGGCTTTCACAAAGGGCGCTGAATGAGGCGATCTACAGGCAGAAAATCTCCTTTTTATGGATAGGCGCCGCGTTTGTCGCGGCCGGGTTTTTGATCTCTTATGCCATCGCCGGGATCATTACCAAACCGATAGATTCGCTGGTCAACGCCATCCAGACCGTGGCCGACGGGAACCTGAGCGTCCAAGCCCCGATCCATTATCAGGACGAGATAGGAAAACTGACGGGCGTCTTCAATCAGATGATCTTGAGCCTTCGTGAAAAATTCCACATGGAAAAGTACCTCTCCGGGGCAACGGTGCAGAACATAAAAAAGAACCGGGACTTAAGCTCCATGAATCTGGGAGGCGAGAGAAAATATATTACCGCGTTGTTTTCCGACGTTCGCGGATTTACTTCCATGTCCGAGAAGATGGGGCCCGAGCAGGTGGTCGGTCTTTTGAATATCTATTTGAATTTGCAGGCAACGGTCATCCGGCAACGCGGAGGAAGCATAGACAAATTCGTGGGCGATGAGGTCATGGCCATCTTTGAAGGCCGCGGGAATGAGGTCAACGCGGTGCGGGCGGCCCTCGACATCCAGCGATACTGTAAGGCAATGAACACGATACGGAGCGAGGCCGGCGAACTACAGATGTTCGTCGGGATCGGCTTGAACAGCGGCGAGGCCGTCTGCGGCAATATGGGGTCCGAAGATTACATGGACTATACGGTAATCGGCGACAATATAAATATCGCGGCAAGGCTCTGCAATCTTGCCCAACCCGGACAGGTTTTGATCAGCAAGGCCATTGCCGACGAAATCGCCGATTGCGCCACGTGGAAAGAACTGTCTCCGGTTACGGTAAAGGGGAAAGACCGGCAGATGCCGATATATGAGGTGGCCGGCATCAAAGGCGTTGACAGACAATACCTGAGACGCATGACGGATGCGCCGATGTCCTATCGTATCGAAGGACTTTCAAACGAATATAGAACCGCCGTGGTCAAAAATATCAGCCCTTCCGGTTGTCTCGTTGAGGCGTCATCCCACGTCGGCGTCGGCTCCATATTGATCATGGAGATGAACCACCACGCCCTCGGCGGCTTTAATGCCCGCGCCGTCGTTAAGCATGTGAGAGAACACGATTCAACGTCCTATATCGGAATATATTTTGAAGATATGCGGGAAGAAACAAAACAACGCATTACTCACTGGATATACGGGGTGGAATCGAAGATTGCAGAAGGTCCGTCCGCATAGGATAATTATCTTCGTTGACGGCGGCTATCCGCTGATCAACCAGCTCTTCCTTAAAAGACCGTAAAGCTCCGCCTCCTTTATCTTCATCTTTCTTGCCTGATGGCCGCCTTTTACGTGGTCGAATCCAACGAGGTGCAAGACGCCGTGTATGACGAGACGCGCCATCTCCTCGTCAAGGCCGCATCCGGCCTCCTCGGCCTGGGCGCGCGCCCTTTCGATCGAGATGACCACGTCTCCGAGCAAAACCTCATCAGCCATGCAAAAACTCAAGACGTCGGTGGATTTGTCCTTACCGCGGTATTTTTTGTTAAGCGCCCGGATGCCCTCGTCGTCAATAAGACACAGGCTCAGCTCTTTATCTCTCAAGCCGAGTCCGCCGAGCGTTGCCAGCGCCGTCTTCTTTACCATTGCAATCATGGCGCGCCCGGCCTTTCCACCGGATATGTCGCTGATGAGCGCCTTCAATTCATGCCTCCGTAGGCGCTATTTTTTTGCGCTTGGACTCCGCCTTTTCGTAAGCCCTTATGACCTCCTGAACGAGCGGGTGTCTTACGACGTCCGTCTCGGAAAAGAACGCGAAGGCTATGCCCTCGGACGCTTGCAGAATCTTTTGCGCCTCAACGAGGCCGGACGGCCTTGCAAGCGGCAGGTCTATCTGCGTTATGTCGCCGGTAACGACGGCCTTTGAGCCGAAACCGAGGCGCGTCAGAAACATCTTCATCTGCTCGTTCGTGGTATTTTGCGCCTCGTCGAGTATGACGAAGGAGTCGTTCAACGTCCTGCCGCGCATGAACGCAAGCGGGGCCACCTCTATAGTCCCGCGCTCCATGAGTTTTTGCACACGCTCAAAGTCCATCATGTCGTGAAGCGCGTCGTAGAGCGGCCTCAGATACGGGTCTACCTTTGCCACGATGTCGCCCGGAAGAAAGCCGAGCTTTTCCCCTGCCTCAACCGCAGGGCGCGTGAGGATTATCCTGTCCACCTGCTTGTTCATCAGGGCCGCAATCGCCATTGCCATTGCAAGGTATGTCTTCCCCGTGCCGGCCGGGCCTATGCCGAAGACCACGTCGTATCTGCGTATGGCGTCAACGTATCTCTTCTGCGCTCTGCTCTTGGGGGCGATTGTTTTCTTACGGAAGGAGACGTAGACCGTGTCCATGAACACGTCCGCAACGGAGAGAGCATCGTCGGATGCAAGCATCCTTATGGCATAGTCGAGGTCGTTGGGATAAAACTGATAGCCTCCAGAAAGGAGTTTATACAACTCTTTGAGAAGGCGCTCGGCCAGATCGGCCTTGTCGGCCTCGCCCTGTATGAATGCCTGCGCGCCCCTCGTGTCTATCTTGACGGCAAGCTTTTTTTCAATCCTGCGGACATTGTCGCCGGTCTCGCCGAAAAGACGCGCCGCCAATCCGTTGTCCTCAAAGGTTATCTGGCGTTTTGACCCGCTGTTTTTTTCCAAATCGATACCTCTGTAAGTAAATCATATCACAATCATTGCAAGCCTGCCAAATAATGCAGCGCCTTTTTTGCGACTATCTCGGAGCGCCTTACGCTGTCGCTTATGCCGATGCCGTGGTATGCGTTGCCGGTTAAAAAAAGACCGGGGCGCGCGCTACACAACTCCTCGATGCGCTCGACGCGCTCTTGGTGCCCTATCGTGTATTGCGGCATGGACTCAGGCCATCTGAATATGCGGCACATGACCGGCGCGGCCCCTATGCCCATGATTGACTTGAGTTCCTCAAGCACGACCTTCTCCATCTCAGCGTCGCTCAAGTCGAGAAGCCCGATGTTTTGCGCCCCTCCGATAAAACACCTTATGAGTACGCCGTCATCCGGGGCGCGATGAGCGAACTTGATTGAAGTCCACGAGGCCGCCATTATCCGCCGACCTTCCGCCCTCGGCACGACAAAACCGAAACCGTTCATCGGATGCCTTGGGTTGATATCGGTCTTCTTGAACCCAAGGGAGATCGTTGCCGTTGATGCATAAGGTATCTCTCTCAAGAGCGTAGCAAGCGGCTTATCAAGCGCGTCAAGAAGGTTTGCCGCGGCATATGCGGGAGAGGCGATAATCACGGCGTCGGCCTCGATTGACGGCGCGCCGTCAATATGTATCTCATACCCTTTGTCTTTTTCAACGACGGCTTTTGCCTGAACCGACGTTTTTATCGAAACAATCCCGCTCGCGGTAAGCCGGTCTTTGAGCGTTGAGACGAGGGAACCAAGGCCGTCCTTGAGCGTCATAAACATGGTGATGCGCGGGCCTTGCGCTCCGGTCGT
Organism: Deltaproteobacteria bacterium; assembly: GCA_016213015.1. Taxonomy (GTDB): domain Bacteria; phylum Desulfobacterota; class GWC2-55-46; order GWC2-55-46; family GWC2-55-46; genus JACRCE01. The sequence continues at coordinate 49,947 of JACRCE010000031.1, forward strand.
AGCCCGGCGCATCTGCCCCATCCTCTTTATCATGCCGCGAATGAGGCTCCCGTGCTCCTGCTCCATCTGGACGAACTTTGGAAAACTGCTCTTTACGCTCATGGTCTCTGGGTCCGCGGCATGGACTCCGGCCACAAGCGGCTCGGCAATCTTGTCAAGCGCCTCGTTTCCGAGCCTACGACGCACGAAGGCGGCAAGCGATTCATCCCCGAGCCCCAAGCCCCTTGGGATGAAAAGCTCCATGCCCATGCGTATCTTGCCGGGCATGGATATGAGAGAGGACAGGATGAACGGCAGTATCCGCGTCGGGACCATGAGGATGACGCCTTCCGGCAATTCATGGAGCCGCCCGTTGGACAGAACGAATGTTTTGCGGTTGGTCTCGTTGGTCGGCAGTAGTCGGTCTTCAAGGCCGATCCGCCTGCAAAGCTCCATTGCCCACGGCTTTTCGGAAAGAAAGCAGTCAGGCCCGCCTTCTATCAAATACCCGTCATGGCGCTCGGTGCGGATGTTGCCGCCGACAAGAGGGTTCTTTTCAAGGGCGATTATTTCTATACCGGCCTGACAAGCGCCATGCTCAATAAGACTATACGCGGCGCTCAGGCCGGCGATGCCCGCGCCTATGATGACTATTCGTTTCATTGGCAGGATAACGAAGGCTGCTCAAAAAGCCGCAGACGCGAGGCGGCAGGGTTCCTATTGCGTCTTTTCTTCTATTGCAATGGGAAGTTGCGACGAATGAGCCCAGCACCACTTTGCGTACGATGAAATTTGTCAAGCAACTTGCTTTCGTAATCCAAAGTGGTGCTGGGCGCAGTTCCAAGCGACGAGACAACAAA
>JACRCE010000035.1 GCA_016213015.1 Deltaproteobacteria bacterium
CCCCCCCCTCCCCCTCCTTTGTCAGGAGGGGGAGGGGGGGGTCGCCTCGGTAAGGAATTGCTCATTTTGGGAGCCCGCCTTATCGTGCCTGCGGCACGAGTCGTCGGGCAACCGATGTATTTTCGCCTGACAACCGTAACGCAATCGGTCGGGAAAAATAGCAATTTTTGTTGGAAACCTTTACAGTATCAGCACCGCGGCGGCAACCACCGTGGTAAAACTGCCGTCGCTTTTGACGATGGCCGACTGGGTAACGTTGGTGGTCTTGACTATCCTGTCGCTTATCCTGTATATCTCTTTTTTCTCGTCCCACCCGAGGTTTTCGTCAAGCTCTATGCCGAGGGTTGACGCAAGCATGGCCGCGGCAAGGTCTTCGGCGTAGTCTCCGGCGACGCCGTCGGTCTGGCCGTAGGCGTGATGCTCGGAGAGGTATCCGTAGAGTTTGCGGTCGGTCGGTATAGCGCATCCCACGGACGCGGCCATAAGGCGCCGCGGCTCGTTGCTTGCCAGCTTGCTCATGACGCAAAACGTAACCTGACCCGGGGAGAGGTTCTTCATCCCGATAGACCTTGGAAGCACCTTGCAGCCCGGAGGGAATATGGACGACACCTGCACGAGGTTCAATTTTTCGATCCCCGCGTCCCTCAACGCCAACTCGAACGAGTGCAGCTCTTTTTTGTGCGTGCCTACGCCTTTTGTGAAGAACACCCTTTTAGGAACAAACATTTTCCTTACCTCCGAATTTCATATTTTACATTGGACTCCCGCCGCATCCGACCGGCTATCGTCCCTTGCGCGGCCCCTTACCCTTGCCATACGCAATATAACCCATTATCTTATAGACGAGCTTGGCCGCCAGAAAGTCCGGCGCGATATTGCCCGGCAATGGGCAAAGCTCCACCACGTCAAACCCGACCACGCGCCTTTTTTCAATGACCTTTTTCAGAACGGACAGAGCGCCGTGCCAATCGAATCCGCCCGGCTCCGGCGTGCCCGTCGCGGGCATGATAGCCGGATCGAAGCAGTCGAGGTCTATGGTTATGCACACGTCTCGGGTAAGACCCGCGATCGCCTTATCCAACGAAAAGCCCGTGCCGTTGAACATGTCCCTTGCGTACCACGTCTTTATGCCCTTGCTCTTTTTGGGACGCGGTTTTTCAGAGGCCATGAACTCGGCCTCCTCTATAGACAGGCTCCTGACGCCCGCCTGAACGATCGGGCAAAGCTCGGATATCCTTCTCGCAACGCACGCATGGTTATACGGCGAATCCTGATAAGAGTCCCTCATGTCCGCGTGCGCGTCAAGCTGCAGGACCGACATCTTGGGGTATCTTTCAAGCAGGGAGCGCACCATGCCGAGTGTAACGCTGTGTTCGCCGCCGAGGATTACAGGTATCCTTCCGGCGTCGAGTATCCAGCCCGTGGCCGCCTGCACCCTGTCTATCATCTTATCCGGGCCCACGGCCGTTGATTCGAGAAACGGCAGGGTCTCTATGCCCGCCTCGAAAGACTCCAGCCCGAGCTCGTCGTCGTAGAGCTCCATGTGGGTCGACGCCTCTATGATGGCGCGCGGGCCGCACCTCTGCCCGCTCACGTAGGAGGCGGTCATGTCATACGGCACCGGCAATACGGAAAACCGAGGTACCTGTTTGTCCAATATCTCCCTTGAAAGCCCGCCGAAGTTGAATAGAGTGTCCAATGACAATTCCCCTTTTTGACAGCCTTTATAATATGGTCAACGCCTTCCCATGTCCGATGTCTTAAGCCGTCTCTGACGTTTCTATCGCGGCAAGCACCGTGAAAAGATAAAAATCCTTTCACGGTCACGGTTCACGGTCACGGCCTTTACACGGTCGCCCTACTGTCTTTCCCATATCCTTTTTCCGACCACGTTTGATTTTTTGAGGTCGAGCAGAGGGGCTTTTCTCTTGTACCCCTTGAGCCTCTGGGCAAGGGCCGTAACGATTACCGGAAGCGCGATGGTCGCGTCCGAGTTCACCGTAACGTGGGACGATTTCTTTGCAATCTTCCCCCATGACTGCGCCTCCTCGAAGGTGCATCCCGACAGGCCGCCCCAGTGCGGGGAATCGGCGGTTATCTGAACCGCGTACTTATGGCCTTCAACGTCCTTGCATTGGAGCGTTGCCGTAACCTCAGTCTGCTGTATGAAGTTTTTCGGTGTTCCGCCGCCGACGTATACCACGCCGGTGGTCTTGGCCTTTGCCGCGATCTCGGCCGTCTCCTTCACGTCGCCTATCACGTCGAACACGAAATGATCCGGGCCGTCCTTCAAGGCCAGCGCTATGCCGATGGACGAATCCGCCACGGCAGGGCAGTAGACCGGCACCCCGGCCTTATAGGCCGCGGTCAATATGCCCTCGGCCTTGCCGCGCTTAGCGAGGTCTTCTCCGGCGACGGATAAAAACTCCCTCGTGGTATACGGCCGCATATCGGCCTTGCCCAGCCTCTCGGCAAGGTCGTATATATACCTGTCCGCGGCGTTGAACTCGTCCTCCACCGCGAACACGTCATAGATGCGGTCTATGCCCGCGTCCTTCAATTCGTTGTCGTCCATGTTGCAGCTCCCCTGCCAGTGGTATCTGCCGAGGGTTTCATGTATGTCGTGAAAGAGGTTGGCGCCGGTTGACACAAGACAGTCTATGTAGCGCTCTTTTATAAGATGCACGACCACGTTGCGCAGTCCTGCCGGCACCATCGCGCCCGCAAGCCCGAAAAAAACCGTGGTGCGGCCCTTGAGCATCTGCTCCCAGATGTCAACGGCGACCGCAAGATTTTTCCCCTGAAAGGCCGCATCCCCCATGCGCCGCAAGAGCGCTTCAATTGTAGAATCCGCGTCGATCTTTACCGGCCTTACCGGTTTTTTCAAGAACTTCTTTCTGTTGACGTTGCCGGCCATATCAGTAAAATTCCACCCTTTCTTTCAAGGCGCTCTTATATTGCGCGTAGTTTGACATGACCCTCCTCGCAAAGCCGCTCGGCACGTCCTTGCCCGCGAGAAGCCGCGCATTCACGCTTGAAGGGCCGGCGTTGTACGCGGTCAGGGACAGGTGCGCGTCGTCGTTGTATAGGTCGAGCAGCATGGAGTAATAATGCATGCCCATCTTGACGTTCGTATACGGATTAAGAAGGGTTTTTTCTCCGTCCCATTTGAAGCTCAACCGTTCGGCAAGCTCGGCGCCGGTGGAGGGCATTATCTGCATCAGCCCCAATGCGCCCCTGTCCGAGCGCGACCAGTTGTAGTACTCGCTCTCCGTCTTTATCATGGCGAGCACAAGGAGCGGGTCTATCTTGTAGGCGGCGCTTTCGGCGATTATGTACCCGGCAAGCGCCTTTTCCTCGGAGGAGGCAAGGCCTGTCCTCTCCTGCTTGAATACGTCCTGCACGTAGGCAAGCCTCGTGGACTCGCTCTCCGCCCTGCCGTACCGCGCAAAACCGTAATAAAGACCGGTTGCAAAAAGAAAGGCTATGAGCAAGGCGATCGACGACTTTCCCCGCTTAAGACACGCGAGGACAGATTTGCGGTCGAACATATTACGGAAACAAATAGTCATCAGGACAAACCCTTTCGGATGGATACCGCTTAAACCGTTGTAAATCACCATTTCGCAACGCTATAATATATTGGTTTTATGGCGTTAAGTCAATAAGAAGGTTGAACTACGGTTCAGGGTTGAGAGACGGTTCAGGGGTATCCCTAAACCGTCTCTCAGCCGTCTTCCAACCGTCCTCCAACCGTCCTTACCTGCACGTCCTTGACGCGGAGCTTTATCCTTTTCACGCCCTGCCATGAATCTATGAACGGAGAAAAAGCCACGCTAAAGCCCTCGCCCTTCACCAGACGCAGTCCGGCAAGGCCGAACCCCACGCCGTCTCCAATGGAGCCGTTGTGGTCGAGCTTCAGGCGCAGGTGCTTTCCGCCGAAACCAAAGACCTCGGTCTGGACTATGCGCGCATTGGACATGACAAGGAGCGGCTCTTTATTGGCCTGACCGAATGGCGCAAGGGAGGCGAGCTCCCCGACAACGCGCATGTCTATATCCGCCAGAGCCTGCACCTCGGCGTCGAGGTGTAAGTCCGGCACGAGGTCGTCGTCCGAAAGCGCGCCGTTACAGTAGGCGACGAACTCTTGAGCGAACCTTTCAATCTTATCGCCGGACACGGTCAGTCCGGCCGCGGCCTTATGGCCGCCGAACCTGTCGAGAAGCGCGGAACATGACCTCAGGCCTTCGAGCATATTAAACGCCCTTGTCCCCCTTGCCGAGCCTTTGCCTGCGCCGTTGTCAACGGCGATCATTACCGCCGGCTTGCCGAACCGTTCGACGAGACGGGAGGCGACTATGCCTATGACGCCCGGATGCCATGCGGAGGATGAAAGCACTATCCCTCTTTCAGGCGCGTCAACGGCTATCATGCCGAGCGCCTCGTTTAATATCTCCTCCTCAAGCCTCTGCCTCCTGGCGTTTTCCGCGTTGAGTTCCACGGCAAGCATTGCGGCGACCGTTGAGTCGTCGGTTACAAGAAGGTCGAACGCGGCCTTTGCCTGCTTGAGCCTGCCCGCGGCGTTGAGGCGCGGCGCGATCTGAAAGCCTATGGTCTCGGCAGTTGTCTCGCCGCTCTTTATCCGGGCCGCCTCCATCAGCGCAAGGAGACCGGGCCTCGGCGCTCCGTTGATCTCTTTGAGTCCATAGCTTACGAATATCCTGTTTTCGTCCTTGAGCGGCACCATGTCCGCAACCGTGCCGATTGCAACGAGGTCGAGAAACTTTCTTAAGAGGGGCGCCTCTCCCTTGAACCACCCCTTGAGGCGCAAACGCGCGCGCGCGGCCATGAGCAGGTTGAAGGCGACGCCGACCCCGGCCAGACCCTTGAACGGAAAGCCGCACCCCTCCTGTTTGGGATTGAGTATGGCCAGCGCGGGCGGAGGCGCGGGCGGCATCTCGTGGTGATCCGTTACGATAACGTCGAGGCCCGCGGCCCTGCCGTGTCCTATCGCCTCATAATCGGATGAGCCGCAGTCCACGGTAATGACAAGGCTTGCCCCGGCCGCCTTGAGATAGTCGAGGGCCTTCGCATTTACGCCGTAGCCCTCCAGGGCGCGGTCCGGTATGTAGCATAAAACGTCAACGCCGATCTCCTTAAAAAAAAGATAGAGCATGGCCGCGCTCGTGGCGCCGTCAACGTCATAATCGCCGTATATGGCAATCTTCTCGCGCCCCGTGACGGCTTGGCAGACGCGCTGGGCGGCCTTTTCCATGTCCTTGAATAAAAACGGGTCGTGCAGGTCTTTGAGAGACGGCGTTAGAAAACCAAAGGCGGCCCCGGCCTCGATGATGCCTCTATTGACGAGGAGCCGGGCCGTAAGCGGCAGTATGTTGAGCTCTCCGGCAAGCGCGCCCACGAGTTCGTCGTCAATCCGACCCATTTTCCAACGTTTTTTCATTCGAGCACGCGCCGGTTCAAGGTTAACCTGCAAACATATCCCTGAAAACTACCAAGTTGCTGAAAAACCCAAAAATGCCTAAGGCAGCTCAAAAAGGCGCAGATGCGAGGCGTCGAGGAGCGACGAGACAACAAAGCAGATGCGCCTTTTTCAGCGGCCTGCTACAACCATTCTACTTGCAAAGCATGGGAAGGTCAACCCGCCTTTTTTGAAAGCCGAAAAAGGCGCTTTGACGTCAAAAGAGCAAGGGCTTGACAAAACCGTTAATATAAAATAGATTGAATAATAGTCTGTTAAGCCTTAAGACCGGGGGGAAACATGTCGCCGACCAAGTGGAATCCGTTTCTCGACCTGCTGTTTTTGCAGGGACGAATGGGCCGGGCCTTTGACGCATCCTTCCTGAAATTCAAGGACGCCGGCGCATATTTTCCTCCGGTCGACATCTACGAGACGCAGGAGAGCATCGTGCTCAAGGCCGAGGTCCCCGGCATCGAGATAAACGGCATAGACATCGGCGTTGACGGCAACGTCCTTACCCTCAAAGGGGAGAGAAGGCCGTCGAGGAATCTGAGCGAGGAAAACTTTCATCGCATGGAACGTTTTTACGGGCCGTTCGTCAGGGTCTTCAATCTGCCGAATATCGTCGACAAGAGCGGCATAAAGGCGAGTCTGAAGGACGGGGTCTTGAAGATTGTAGTGCCCAAGTTGTCGGCAAGCGCGCCTGAAACCGTGAAGGTGCGCGTACAGTAGAACGGTTCATGGTTGGAAGATGGTTAAAGACGGTTCCCGGTTATCACTGAACCGTCTCTCAACCGCCTTTCAACCCTGAACCGTTTTTCAACTTTTTTTGGAGGCGAAGACTTGACCGAAACGAAAACAGACGATCAACAGGCCGAGCTTGAGGCGCTGGATTTTTCGACCTTTGTCCTGTCCCTTTCAAGTTCCGTGCTTATGTGTCTTGGCGTGGTTGAAAACCCGGTTACCAAAAAGATCGAAAAGGACGTTCTGGCGGCCAAACAGACCATCGACCTCATCGCGCTTCTCAAGGAAAAGACAAAGGGCAACCTAACCGACGGCGAGGGCAAGCTCCTTGACGACGTGTTGCATGAACTGCGCGTGTTGTACTGCAAGGCCATAGCAGGCTGTTGAAAAAGCCGCATCTGCTTTGTTGTCTCGTCGCTTGGAACTGCGCCCAGCACCACTTTGGATTACGAAAGCAAGTTGCTTGACAAATTTCATCGTACGCAAAGTGGTGCTGGGCTCATTCGTCGCTCCTCACCGCCTCGCATCTGCGGCTTTTTGAACAGCCTTTGTCAATATTGGTTTTTCAACAACCTATTGGTTTGACACGGAGGTTTTCTTCATGAACAAAAACGGGTTCGGTCTCAAGACCATTGCAATAGTCGCGGCGTTGTCGGTTATTGCCGGGCTGCTCATAGCGGCGCGCTTGGATCTGACGAATACCACCACTGCGGCGGGCGCGTTCTGGAAGGAATCGTCCAACGGAAAGGCGGAGGCGCAACAGCCGCAAAACGGCAACTTCGTTGAGCTGGCAAAGAGGCTCTCTCCTTCCGTCGTAAACATTTCAACCACCCAGGTCATAAAGGAGAGGCCGCACGTGCCTTTCCCGGAGTTCCGTTCGCCCTTTGACGAGCCTTTCGACGAGGAGTTCAAACGGTTTTTCAACGAGCCGCGCAGAGAGATGAAGCGGCAAAGCCTTGGTTCAGGCTTTATCATCAATAAGGACGGCTATATACTCACGAACCAGCACGTCATAGAAAACGCCTCGGAAATAATCGTCACCTTTTCCGAAAACAAGAAAGAGTACAAGGCCGAGGTAAAGGGTCAGGATCAGAAGCTCGATATCGCGCTCATCAAGATAACGGCCGACGAACAACTCCCGGTCGTGCCTCTCGGCGACTCGGACGCGCTTCAGATAGGAGAGTGGGCGCTTGCCATAGGCAATCCCTTCGGACTCGGCGGCACCGTTACCGCGGGCATCGTGAGCCAGAAGGGGCGCTCAATAGGCGCCGGGCCTTATGACAACTTCATACAGACCGACGCCTCGATAAATCCGGGAAACTCGGGCGGCCCTCTTTTCAACGTCAAGGGCGAGGTGGTAGGGATCAACACCGCCATAATCGCCGGGGGCCAGGGCATAGGATTCGCCACGCCCATAAACATGGTCAAGGAGATACTCCTCCAGCTAAAGGACAAGGGAAGGGTAACAAGGGGCTGGATAGGCGTCAGCGTTCAGGAGCTTAACCCGGAGCTTGCAGGCAGCTTCGGGCTGAAGGAGCCGAACGGCGCGCTCATATCGGCGGTCAGTCCAGGGGAGCCGGCGGAGACGGCCGGGCTCAAGGCAGGCGACGTTATAATCTCTTTTGACGGCAAGCCTATCGTCGATCTCAGCGATCTGCCGCGTACCGTTGCGGCGACCTCGCCCGGCAAGAGCGTCGAGGTAAAGATAATCAGAGACGGCAAGGAAAAGGCGCTGACTATAAAGGTAGGCTCAAAGGCCGACGAAGAGGCGCAGGCCGCGACAGCGGATGGCGAAAAGGACAAAGAGACGACGCCGGATAAGCTGTTCGGCATGACCGTCGGCCCCATGACTCAGGAGATGGCCAAGAAGCTCGGCGTTGCGAGCGCGGACGGGGTGGTCGTTACCGCGGTGCAGGCGGACTCTCCGGCGGGCCGTTCAGGGATTCGCCGTTGGGACATCATCAGGGAGATAGACCGCAAGCCCGTCAAGAACATGAAGGACTACGGCCGCGTTGCCTCGGCCGTTGAAAAGAAGGAGACCGCGCTGTTTCTCGTCATACGCGGACATTCCGCCATCTACGTTTCCGTGAGGCTCAAGGGACGTTAGGGAGTATAATTTGAGCGGTCTCAAGGGTTTTTCAGGGGTCTCAATTTGGCCGCATACATAGTTGCCATAACGGGAGCCAGCGGCGCGGTTTACGGCCTGAGGCTTATTGACGCTCTTCTTAAAAGGGGGGATGATGTCGAGCTTATCATCTCCCCTTCGGGTTTTTTGATCCTGAAAGAGGAGCTTGGCATTGTTGCGTCGGCCTCTGACGCGGGCTGTGTTTGCCTCCAATATCTTGAGAGCGCATGGCTGGGCAAAAGGACGGGCGCTTTAAGCGCTGCCCCTTCCGATTGCTTGAGCGCCTCCTCGGCAAGCGGTTCCTCTGTAAAAAGCGGCATGATAGTCTGCCCATGCTCGATGGGCACGCTTGCAAGGATTGCGGGGGGCTGCTCGACCAACCTTATCGAGAGGGCCGCCGACTGTTTTCTCAAAGAGCGCCGGAGGCTCATAGTTGTGCCGAGGGAGACGCCGCTCAACGCCATTCACCTTGAGAATATGCTGCGTCTTTCCCGCGCCGGGGCCGTTATACTTCCGGCAATGCCCGCGTTTTATACCATGCCGAAGACCGTTGGCGACATGGTGGACTTTGTGGTCGGCAAGACGCTCGACTGCCTCGGCATAGAGAACGGTTTGTATAAAAGATGGGGTAAAGATACCGTGAACCGCGACCGTGAACCGTGAAAAAGAAGGATCCTTTTACGGTCACGGACAACGGTCACGGTCACGATACTATATGCTCGACATAAAATATCTGCGTGAAAATCCGGCGGACGTTGAAACAAGGCTTGCAAGCAGGGCCGTTTCCGTCGACTTGAGGTTATTCAAGTCGCTTGACGAGAAAAGGCGCGCCCTGCTTACCGAGGCCGAGTCTTTGAAGGCAAGGAAGAACGCTGTTTCGATCGAGATCGGCAAGCTCAAAAAGGAAGGCAAGGACGCGGGAACTATCGCCGTAGGTCTGCAAGAGGCGAGCGACAGGATAAAGTCCCTTGACGCCGAGGCGCTCACTGTCCAGAAGGCCCTTGACGATTTCCTGCTCTATATCCCGAACCTTCCGCATCAAAGCGTGCCCATAGGCTCTGATGCAAACGCAAACCCGGTTGTAAGGACATGGGGAGAGCCGAAGGAGTTCGTCTATCCGCCGCTTGAACATACCGAGATAGGCGAGAGGCTCGGCATCCTTGATTTTGAACGCGCAGGCAAACTCTCAGGCGCGCGCTTTTCCTTGCTGAAGGGCGCGGGCGCGTTATTGGAGCGCGGTCTTATAAACTTCATGCTCGACCTTCATACGGCCAAACACGGTTATACCGAGGTCTTGCCGCCGTTCATGGTAAAGTCATCCGCAATGGTCGGCACGGGCCAACTGCCCAAATTCGCCGAAGACCTTTTCAAGATCGAGGGCTGGGATCATTATCTCATACCAACCGCCGAGGTTCCGGTAACGAACATGCATTGCGACGAGATACTTGATGAAGCAGCGCTTCCGCTGTGTTATACGGCATACACGCCGTGTTTTCGCAAGGAGGCGGGCTCCTACGGAAAGGACGTAAAGGGACTCATCCGCAACCACCAGTTCAACAAGGTGGAGCTTGTAAAGTTTACGACGCCGGAGACCTCCTACGATGAACTTGAAAAACTTCTTTCCAACGCGGAGGAGGTATTAAGGGTCCTTGGACTTCCTTACAGGGTTGTCTCTCTTTGCACCGGCGATATGGGCTTTTCAGCGGCAAAGACTTATGATATAGAGGTATGGCTTCCGGGGCAGGGCAAGTACCGCGAGATTTCATCGTGCTCCAACTTCGAGGAGTTTCAGGCGAGAAGGGCGAACATCAGATACAGGCCCAAGGGAGGAAAGCCGAGGTTCGCGCATACCTTGAACGGCTCCGGCCTTGCCTGCGGCAGGACGCTCGTCGCCATACTTGAAAACTTTCAGCAGGAGGACGGTTCGGTCATCGTTCCCGAGGCTCTGCGCGGATACATGGGGGGTCTTGAAAGGATACGACGGGGCGCATGATTTGACGCAGGTTGTTTGCAACGGAGGGTTAGGCTAATGGTAAGTCACTGGTCTTGAAAACCAGCGGGCTAACGCCCTTGGGGGTTCGAGTCCCTCACCCTCCGCCAGTTATTATATAGGGAAGCTCTGATTTATTCACGTTAATGCCAAGGTATCTGTCTATGCGTCACCCGATTAAGGAAAATATTGCGTTGGTTATCGACGGGAGCGGCCGGGTCTGCTCGTTTTCTGCCGTCTTTCACGTCATGCGGCGGGGTTCGGGCGCGTGGCCGCTACGTCGCGCCCAACAGGCGCCTTCTGACCATGTAGACGTTCGCAA
>JACRCE010000037.1 GCA_016213015.1 Deltaproteobacteria bacterium
AGCGTAGAATCTCGTCTTCAAGGAAATCAACAACTTAGAGATTGCCGCGCCCAGCGCCACTTTGTTGCACGAAGGAATTTGCCAAGGAACACGCTTTCATAATCCAAAGTGGCGCTGGGCTCGCAATGACAAAATAAGAATAAATCAGAGCTTCCTTAAATGCGTTTCGCTCAGGCTGAATTACCCGTCCGGGCAAAGAAGACTGGACTTTAATTTCGAGTTGCTATAGACTATAAAAACAACGCGAAATCGCCATGTTCCCGTAATTTTTTCACAAACCAACTCAGGCGGATGCCATATCATGCCAACCATGCAAACGGATTCCAACGGCAAAAGAACAAGCCGTCCGAAACGCTTCCCGCCGCTTTTACTTGTTTTCATCTTTGCTCTTTCAATAAACGCCCTTACCGGTCGGGCGCCGGCTGAAGGCGCGCCTGAGGCCGACAAAAATGCCGTCCAGCTTACGCCGGACAAGGACGAGGCGGCAAACAAAAAACTCCTCGCCATCACGACGGCGCTAAAAAAGCGCGACTGGGCGTTTATCATTTCATCGGCGCCTGAGATACTCGCCGTCAAGCCGGAGTCGGCTACTAAGCTCGCGCCCCTGCTCGCGTTCGCGTATCATAAAACCAATGACAAGGAACGCGCCCTTGCAACGCTAAAAGGCAACGACGACCTGTTCAGCAGGCTCGTGCGCGCGGCCGTCACCGGAGAGGTCTTCATTCAGCCCGGCACGAAAGAGGCCGTGAAAAACCCTGACATCTTCTACGTTGACGTAGGGGTGCCGGTGTCAGACGGCTACGAGACAGCGGTCTACAAAAAATCGCTCATCAAGGCGCTTAAAGAGGCTTTCCTCAGAAACGTAAAAGAGAGCAGTCCGGCCGCTGACGCCTTCTACGAAGAACGCATCGCGCCTTACGCGGACAAATTCTATCTTGGACACTATACGCTTACGCAGGATGAAACAGGCGAAGGCTACTACACCTTCAACGTCATCGTATTCATAGACTCCGGCGCGGTCAAGGACGCCGCCGACGCCCTTGCCTTCGAGGCTGGAGGCGAAGGCCGTCTCAAGACCGTGCTCCTTGCAAAGGGAAGCGCGGACTCCGTAAAAAAGAGGCTTCTTAAAGACCTCTTGGACGCGGGATACGCGGTTGAGGACATCGGGTCGGGCGACTTAACGCCTGAAACCGTGGGCAGGACAAAGGGCTCAATCGTCGTGCAGGTCGTGGAGGAGGCGCATGTAAGCGGCAAGGTGCTCAACTCCAACTTCAAGACCATCAGGGCCAACCTCGACTTCATCATACTCAACGGCAATAACGGGCTCGTAATATCGAAACTCAACAGATCAATGACCCTCGTGCATCTTAAAGAGGATGAGGGCAAGGAGATTGCCGCGGTGCGCGCCTACGAGAAGGCTCTAAAACCGCTCAAGGAAGCCCTGACCGACATAGAGGTTCGCATGGGCAAGGAGATAGCCGCGGGGCTCCTGCCCCCCATCGAGGCCGCGCTCAGGGACACGAAAGAGGTCTTTGCAAGCATATACAAGTCTTACGCCAACGAGCCGGTAAGCACTCTCCTCATCAAAAACAACGGCATGAACGTCTACAAATCGGTGCGCGTTGCCTTCCATGTAAAGGGATACATGGACTATCCCACCGAGGTCAAACTCGACAGACTCGGACCCAAGGAGGAAAAGGCCGTGCCGATAAAGGCGGTCTTCAACGCCAAGGTGCTGGAGCTTACGGACAACTCTCTTTTGCAGTCCGAGACCGAGGTGAGCTACACGGAAAACAACGGTTCCGACAAGAGCATAAAGATCCGCCAACCCATACAGGTCTATGAAAAACAGGCGCTCGTTTGGGACAACAAGGGCAAGGTGGCCACGTTCCTCACCTACAAGGACCCTGTGGTATCGGGCTTTGCCACAAAGGCGGCGAGGGAGTTCAACTACCCTTACCTCAACCAGTCTATCGTCATGGCGCGCGCCGTGTTCGGGGCAATGGGCGTGCTCGGCATAACTTATGTGCCGGACCCGACGCCTTATGCGACCGTGGCAAGCGTAACCACGATGGTTGACCGTGTGCAGTATCCAAGGCAGACGCTGGCGCGCAAGGCCGGAGACTGCGACGACCTCGTGAGCCTGTTCGGCGCCGCGCTTGAGGCCCTCGGCGTAAAGGTGATGCCCATAGACGCGCCGACCCACCTGTTCATTATGTTCGACACCGGCATAAGCGTTGAGCAGGAGCGCGAGTCCGGCTTTCCGGAGGGAAGCTACATAGTATACGATGACACGCTCTGGCTGCCGTTTGAAACCACGCTCGTGGGATCATCCTTCTTCCTTGCGTGGGAAAAGGGAGCGGAAAACTACAGAAGGTGGAAAAAAGAGGTGAAGTTCGTCAACCCGCGCGAGGCGTGGAAGACTTATGCGCCC
>JACRCE010000033.1 GCA_016213015.1 Deltaproteobacteria bacterium
AAAAATCCAGACCTTACGCTTCCTTGCTCTTTTGCCGAACAGAGTTCCCTGTAAATGCCGTTTTCAAGGGTCATAACTTCTATGGCCTTCTCCTCAGGGAATACAAGCCAATACTCCTTCACGCCGAACCTCTGGTATATCTCTCTCTTCCTTACCGAATCGTTAAACGACGACGACGGAGAGATAATCTCGACAACTATGTCCGGCGCGCCCATTATTGCCTTCTCCTCGATTATCCCGGCCCTTTCCTTGCTTATGAACAGGATGTCAGGCTGAACAACCACGTCATCGCTCAAGACCACGTCGGTCGGGGCATCGAACACCTCTCCAAGACCGTTTTCAAGAACAAAGTTTCCTAAACTGTGCGATATCTTCCATGAAATCCTCTGATGATAGGTATTCGGCGCGGGAACCATCATGATATGCCCCTCCATGACCTCGTATCTTTTGTCGTCGTTAATGGCGAGGTAGTCGGCATAAGTATACTGTTTTTTGTAATCGCCCGACAAGATAATCGTTTGCATTCCCATCCTCATCGTTCTGAGATAATGTCTGAATTTATAATGCCCTACGCCGCTGTGTCAAGCTGAAAATCGCAGAGAAACAGATGTTTGTTGCGCGTAACGCCCCCACCCTGCCCTCCCCCACAAGGGGGGAGGAGATATGGTAATGTCCATTCCCTTCACTTATGCAAACCGCATTCAGTCTTGCCTTTGCCTGCCCATCTGCCGGAGCGTTCATCTTCCCCAGGTTTAACCGGCATGGTGCACGGGGCGCATCCTATTGACGTATAGCCCTTGTCAAGGAGCGCGTTGTACGGCACGTCGTGCTTGTGCACGTAGTCCCACACCTCTTTTTTAGACCAAGCCGCTATAGGATTCACCTTGATAAGGCCGAACTTCTCGTCCCAACCCACGACAGGCGCGTCCTTCCGGCTTGCGGACTCTTCCCTGCGAAGGCCGGTTATCCACAACTTGAAACCCTTGAGCGCCTCCGTCATAACGTTTACCTTCCTGAGAAGGCAACACCTGTCCGGCTCTTTCTTCCAGAGTTCCGGGCCGTATTCGACCTCCATCTGTTCAAGCGTAAGGACAGGCGCGAACCTTTCGACCTTTATCCCGTACTTTTCCTCGACCCGCTTAACCACGTCAAGCGTCTCGCTGAAAAGAAGGCCGGTGTCAATGTAGAACACCCTCGCTTGCGGCTCTATCTTGACCAGCATGTCAATCAGTACGCACTCGGCAAAGCTGGAGGCAAGGGCGAACTCCTTGACGTCGAAGTTGTCCGCCACCCACTTGAGGACTTCCTGCGGAGAGCGGCCTTCAAGCGATGCGTTGACCTTTTGAAGCTCTTCCCTTGACCATTGTTTCGTTGACATAATTATTCAACCCTTTTCCACAAATATGACCACCTCGCAATTGGCGGCCTTCTTTACCTCGTCCGCATGCGAGATCGTGAAGTATTTGTAGAGCGACCTTTGCTTGTGTTTGACGAGCACCGCGGTTGAAACCTTTCTATCCACGATAATTGCGAGGGTCTTCTCAACGTAGTTGCCCTGCTCCATGAGCGGCTCGAACGGTACGGCCTCTTCCATCGCCTTTACCTGCACCCTGCCGAGTTCCTCGTAACCCCTCTGCCTGTACTCCTTCATTATCGCCTCGCTCAACTCGGACGAGGGCTTGTCCCCGATAAAGCCTATGTCCGTGAAGTTGTCGAACACGCTGTTTGCAAGGTCAAGGTCGAGTATGTACAAGGCCACGAGTCCGGCGCCGTCTTTCTTGGCGCGCCCCACCGCGTAAGCGATCACCGCATCATCAGTACCTGACGTCGAAAGCGCCAAGAGCACGTTCTTCATCTTTACCGCCCAAGGCCGATAATCGGCCAATATAGATACGCCACAAGGTTAAAGACAATCCACGAGATAAAGACCATGACGGCGCCCGGTATGGCCATGTCCCTCACGGTTACATAGTTTGAAGAAACCACTATGGCGTTGCCCGGCGTTGACATCGGAAACATAAACGCAAGCCCGGCCGACACCATTATGGAGTAGGTGAGCACGGACGGCGACATGCCGAGCGTGCCGGAGAGGCTGATTGAGACCGGCACGAGCACGGCTATGACCGCTGAGTTGCTCATGGCCTCGGTAAGCATAATGGACAGGAGCGATAAGCCGGCGAACACGGCAAGAGGACTTCCGGCCCATCCGCCGATCAGCGCGTCAACCATCCACTTCGCGGCCCCGCTGTAGTCAAGCGCCGCGCCGAGGACGATGGCCCCGCCGTACATAAGTATTATACCCCAATTGACGTACTCCTCGATATCCCTCCATTTCACGAGACGAAGGACGAATAAAACGACGACCGACGAGAGCGCCACGACCGACAGGCCGTGGCGCCCAAGGGCTATCCACGCCAAAATGGTCAGGCCAAGCACGGCTCCGGTGGCCCACTCGGCGCCGCTCATCTTGCCGAGTCCTTTGAGACGCCTTCCGAGCACCGCATGGACGCCTTGCACGTCAACCACGTCCATAGGAAAAAACCTCGTGAGCATGAAATATCCGATGACGAGCATTATCGCAACGAGCGGAAACACGGCGATCGAATATTCGATAAAACCTATCTGAACCCCGCTTATCTCCTTCAATATGCCCACGGCAAGCGGCACACGCCCGCCTCCGAGGAAGGTGCCCACGCCTCCTATGATGCAACCCCACGCAAGCGCCAGAAAGAGCAACTTGCCGTAGTTGGACTTGCCGGGCTTTAGCCCGAGCGACTTGGACACCTCAAGCACGATGGGAAAGAGCATGGCCGCCACGGCATGTTCGGACATGACGAATGAAAACGTCGCCGCAAGGAGATAGACGCTCAAAAGAAGCCTCTTGGGAGACGCCCCGAACCTGTCCATGATGGCGAGGGCTATCCTCGTCGAAAGCCCTGAGTGCATCACGGCCCCGGCCAGTATGAATGCCCCGAGTATGAAAAAGACCGCCTCGTTGCCGAACAGCGCGTAAGTCTGCTTGACCGGCAAAATCCCGAAAAGCGGCACAAGCACCATAGCAAGGAGGCTCGTTATGGCGAGCGGCAGGGCGTTCGTAACCCACAGGACAAGGCATACCGCGAACACGGCGATAGCCTTGAGTCCAGCATCGCTCAAGCCACGCGGAGGCTCCAGCGTGATAAGCCAATAAAAACCCAAGGCGAGGGCGATGAAAAAAAACGGACGGAGCGCCTTGAGCAGCAAAAGCACCCATATCGGCCTTGTATCTATCTCAACGCTCACTTATCACCAGTCTCTCTGACCCTCAACTTCCTTCTGAGCGCTGAAAGGCCCCATGCGGCCTTCCTGCCGAGGCCGGTCTTGTAAAAACTCTCGGACAGCGTGGCCGACTTGACGCCCTTGTCAACAAAGGAGCGCAGTTCAGCCGGCGTTGACGCCATGCTCAAGTCCCTCACCCAATTGATGCTTATCTTCTTCCTGCTTATCGCCGTATACAGGTGCTTGTAGACAGGCAGTATTATCTCGGTCGTAAGCGGGTCTATCCTCAACGCCTTATCGTTAGTCGGCCTGTATATCGGCAGTACCGGCACGACGCCCATGTCGGTCATGTAATCTATTCCCATGCAGGTTGAACCCGGAGGCTCAAGCCCCACGATGAGATGCGAGGCCACTGTGCCGCTTGGGAACACCCGCGCCGCGTATTCAAGCGCGTCCAGATAGCGCTGTCTGCCTATCAGCTTTGCCCTGCCCGGGCATATAAGCTCGAAAAGCTCCTTGTCGAATATCTCCAGATTGTACAAAACCGAGTCCGCGCCTGAGGCGTAGGTCTCGTCTATCCACCTGTTCTCCTTTGGCGGAAGCGCCTCAACGGCCACGAGGCAGTTGAAACGTTTTTTGATGGCCTTGAGGTACGGCTGTAAAAATTCTATCCCGCCGTCCGGCGTGTCGCTGAAGCCGATGGACAAGTATATTATCCGGGACGGCCTCTCCTTCAGCGCGGCCTCGACCGCCTCAAGAACGTCCTCTTCCGAATAGACCGCCTGTTCCCTGTCCGGCGCGTTGAAGTTTCCGGCGCAGTATCTGCATTCGACGCTGTCCTTGAAAAAATCGCACCTCGGAGACGGCGTTACAACCGTAAGCGCGCCCCTCACCTCGACTATCTTTGAAAACGGGACGCCTGATGCGCTCTTCCTGCTCAGAAAATCGGGACGCTCGACAAGGTTTATCCCCACCTCGGCGTCGCCGTCGGTTATGACGTAAGCGCCGTGCTTTTTCCTGATGACGTAAGGCGAATTGCCCGTGAACGCCTCGGCGCACGGAATATTCACAGCCGTATCCTGCGGCAAAAGCACGTCAATGCCGGATGAGCCGCAGGTATGCGCCTTGACAACCGAGTCCTCGATGCGCACTCCGCGAAGCATCAGGTCTATCTTCAACGTGCCGGGGTCGGCTATGTACTTCTTTTTTGTGGGCATTGGACTCTTTCGCCTGTTGAACATGGCAACCTGATTATAGGTTGCCTCTAAAAATTAGGGAAGCTCTGATTAATTCTTATTTTGTCATTGCGAGCCGCGCTTTCGCGGCGCGGCAATCTCTAAGTTGTTGATTTCCTTGAAGACGAGATTGCTTCGCTTTGCTCGCAATGACGGGTCGGCGAATAAATCAGACCT
>JACRCE010000034.1 GCA_016213015.1 Deltaproteobacteria bacterium
AGCGTAGAATCTCGTCTTCAAGGAAATCAACAACTTAGAGATTGCCGCGCCCAGCGCCACTTTGTTGCACGAAGGAATTTGCCAAGGAACACGCTTTCATAATCCAAAGTGGCGCTGGGCTCGCAATGACAAAATAAGAATTAATCAGAGGTTCCTTAGATAAGTCGCCTTATCGTTGAGCGAGTCGGAGTTCCCTCGGTCAGCAGACAGCTACACCTTCAACACCATCCTCGCCAGCGCCTCGAGCAGAAGAACGCCCATGTCCTTTGCGACCTCTTTTGTGTCGATCGGTTCCGCGCCGAGGCCGGATGCGGCCATTGGAGAGTCCGCGATGGTCGCTGTCTTCAGGTCTGCTTGAAGTTTTTTTAGTTGTTCGACTCCAACGGGAGGCTCGGCCGAGGCGCTCTTGCCGGTGCGCTTGCGTTTATGCGCGGCGTAGGCCGCGATGGATGCGCGTCCGAGGAGCATCCCGTTGCATCCGGGACAGCGCCTCATCTTGACGTCCGGCGGCAGGGACGGGTCTACAAACGGCTTCAATCCCACGTTGCACCTTGGGCAACGGTTGGAGCCGGTCGTCATCATGCCGGTCAATATCCGGCCTGGTAGCGGCAGATTCTCAAAGGATTGGAGCGCGCCAAGCGTCTTTGGCTCAACCGCATGGAGACCCTCAAGGGCGCTATCCTTCAGGAAACACAACTCCCAGCGGTCGAACCACACCTCCCCGCACGCTACGCATTGGTCTACTATCAGCACCCTGCCGTAGTTGGCCTCGACGTAGACCTCGTTCATGGTCCCGTTGCAGTCCGGGCAACGAACCGTCTTCGCATTCGCGTCGCTCATGACACCGTTACAGCGTCAGGGAGTTCTTGCTCATACATATAGCCCATCCTTCTCAGCCTCTCTATGCGCCTTTCAACCGGCGGGTGCGTTGAAAGCAGTTCGGCGGCAAGGCCCTCTTTTTCGTCAAGCCTCCTCTTGAGCGGATCGCTTATGAAAAGATGCGCCGTGCCCCGCGCCGCGCTTCTGAGCGGCAGGCTGACCGAGCTTATCTTTTCCAGCGCCGAGGCAAGGGCAAGCGGATTCCTCGTAAACTGGGCTGATAGCGCGTCGGCCTGATACTCCCGGTTTCTGGATATGGCCATTGCCATGATCCGAGAGATGATGGGCGACAGCAGGACGAACGCGCCTATAACGAGGAGTATGAGCGGATGCACCGCGCTCTTTCCGCCCTTTCTCGTCCTTATGCCGCCGTATCGCCACGACCTTATTGCCCAGTCGCTCATGAGCGACACCGTGCCGAGGAGCACGGTAACGATGGTCATCAAGAGTATGTCGCGGGACTTTATATGTCCCATCTCATGGGCCACCACCGCGCTAAGCTCGTCCCTGTTCAACGTGTCCAAAAGCCCCTGCGTAACGCCGACGACTGAATTTGCCGGATCGGTGCCGGTTGCAAAGGCGTTGGGCGATACGTCGGGCAGTATATAGACCTTTGGCATGGGCAGGCCCGATGCAATGGCCATCTCGGTTACGACGTTATGCAGTTTTTTGTGAGTGATATTCTGAAAGTCGAGCCGCTCGGCCCCGAGGCTCCTGAGCACGAGGTTCGAGCCGTAGTAGTATGACACAAAGCTCTGTATGGAGGCAAAGCCGAGCGCAAAGAGCGTGGCAACCGGCAGACTGAGTACCTCTAAAGAACCGTATCTGTAGATGTCAATGGATATGCCGACGAGGATGACGAACAAAAAAAAGACGGCCATCAGGACAATGGTTATCCGTTTGTTGTGTCTTTGTTGAGAAAAGATGTCGCCATGCAGAGCGTCATAACTTCGCATACCTGTGTTGCTCCTCTGCTCGTCATTGCGGCGTACAACAAAGTACGCCTCATTCCTCGCACTCGTCGCGCCTTGGTCTGCTTTGTTTTGACGCTCTGCATTACCGACGCAAGAGGCGCTTATATCATGGCGGGGTATCGAATCGGACATGGCCGCGGACGCTTTGTTACTTCCCGCCGAAATCCACCTTAGGCGCGTTTCTTTCGGCTCCTATAGCCTCGAAGAAGTCGGCCTTGGCAAAGCCCATGAGGCTTGCGATTATGACGGTCGGGAACACGGCCTGCTTTGTGTTGTACTGGGCAACGACGTCGTTATAGAACTGGCGCGCAAAGCCTATGCGGTTTTCCGTAGAGGCAAGCTCCTCGTGCAGTTGCATGAGGTTTGCGTTGCTCTTGAGGTCGGGATAGTTTTCGACAAGCGCAAAGAGTTTGCCGAGCGCCTGAGTGAGCATGTTTTCAGCGCCTGCGGCCTCGGGCACGGACTGCGCGCCTGCTGCCTTTGCCCGCGCCTCTATGACCGCCTGAAGCGTGGACTTTTCAAAGGCCATCGCCTCCTTTACCACGTTCACGAGGTTGGGTATGAGGTCATGGCGTCTTTTTAGCTGAACGTCGATTTGACCCCATGCGTTGTCAATCTGTATCTTGAGGCTTATAAGGGCGTTGTATGCGAACACCGCCCAGAGCACTATAAGGCCGATGATTACAAACAGGACTATTGCGCTGTACAGTATCATTCCCGTCTCCTTTTCAGGCGCTTACCGCGTCCGATCAATCAGCGACAGCACGGCCTTTGTATCCATCTTTTTTGCCCATGCCTCCACGACGGTTGAAGGGCCGGTAAGCCGCACCGTTGCGTTGATGACCGTGGTCTTCGCGTCTACGTGGTCGGGCGGTTTGAACTCGATGGCTGAAAGTGTCTTTGTCTCCTTGAGAGATACCGGGTCGAAGTATGCGACTATTGTTGCCTTATCGGCGTCATTCGCGTTTTCCTTTAGCCTCAACGCGATAACTCCGGGTCTTTCAAAGACCACGGCATCAGGGTCTATGGTCTGGTTTGCGTAATCATTAAGGGACAGGTGTATCTCGACAGGTTCTTTTTTCGCCTTCACGGACTCAAGGTTGGCTTGTCCCGCCTTCATCTGCATCTCCTGAGCGAGCGCGGCCATTGCCTGATAATCGCCCTTTGCCTGCGCCTCGGCGAGCTTCCTTTCAAATTCGCCTTCAAAATCCCTTTGATCTTTCTTGGCCTTTTTTTCAGCGCCTGAGCCGAAACGCCGCCCTGCCGAGGAATGGGTCGGACTTATCTTGCCGGTCTTTTTATCTTTGTAAAAGGACGCGGGCAGGTCAAAGGACTCGTCGTCCTTGACGTAGCCGTCGCCCGGCTCGCCGATCGCCGCAAGGACGGCAACCAGTTTTTTCTTGATTACACTAACGTCGTCCCTTGTGAGACGACTTTCGTCGTCGGCTGAGGCGGATGGCGCGAATAGGAGCAGCGCAAGGACAAACGCGCTGAAAAGGAAGGATATGCGTCTTGGCATTATGTTCTCCTCCATTCGGCTTAAACCATCATTTGTCGGCCTTTCTGAAAAAAAGGTCATGGAGCGTATATAGCTCGGTAACGGCGTACTCCTTTACCGCTACGGGCAGATTGATCGTTACCTCGTCGCCCACGGCCTTGTTGAGAAGCGCCTTTCCTATGGGCGAGCTTACGGATATCTTCCCGTTTCTCGCGTCAACCTCCTCAGGCGTTACCAGTTCGTAGACCACCTGTTCGCCGCTGTTCAAGTCCTCAAGGTGTATCCTTGAACCGAAGCCTATGGCGTCCTTAGGGATGTTGTCAAGCTTCAGGGAGACGAGCATATTTACCCTTGCGGTAAGATGGGCTACCCGCGCCTGAAGGAACGACTGCCTCTGTTTTGCGGCCTCGTACTCGGAGTTTTCCCTGAAGTCGCCGTGAGCCGCGGCCTTTCGCAGCTCCTTCGGGACGTCTATCCTCAGTTCCTTGTCAACCTTTTGAAGCTCTTCCTTGAGTTGTTTTACTATCGGCAGTTCTATCATCACTACTCCATAAAAATAAGTTCATGGGCTCCGCTAACCCTTGTCAACGAATTCGAGCCCGACAATGCTTTCTACGTGGTACGTCTGGGGAAACATATCGAAGAGGACGGCTTTGAGAGCTTTGTATCCGGCGCGCGCAAGCGCTGACATGTCCCTTGCGAGCGTTGGCGGGCTGCACGAGACGTAGACGATCCTTTTCGGTTTTATATGCGCGATAAGCCGCGCGGCGTCAAAGTCTCCGGTGCGCGGCGGGTCTAATATTACCACATCGAAAGCGGCTCTTTCAAGGTCTTTCAGATTACGGGTAAGCCAGCCCACGGTATCGGATGCGTGAAACCTGATGTTTTTTACGTCGTTCATCGCCGCGTTTGAACGGGCATTGTCAATAGCCAAAGGGTCTGACTCCACGGCCCAAACCTCCGTTGCTTTTCGAGCGAGTTGCAGGGTAAGGTTGCCCGCGCCTGAGTACAACTCAAGCACGCGCGTTTGTCGGCTGTGTGTTCCCGTCAAACCAGCCCAGTCGCATACCTGACCGGCAAGTCTACGATTAAGGCCGTGGTTGGCCTGTGAAAAAACGCTTATGTCCGCCTTGTAGACGATGCCGTTGACATCATAACAAACCGCGGCGTCGCCGCGTTCAAACGACTTTTTCCGGCTTACCGAGTCCCAGACCTGAATGCCCTTGAGTTCAGAGACATCGAAAAGCGCGGCTTGAAGCTCTCTTGCCTTGTCCTCTTTAATGTAAAAGGCGGCAGAGGTTTTATCGTCATCGCTCGATGCGCCAAGCTCAACGGTTTCAATCCAGCAGCCTTTTTTCCCGAACTTCAATCTGGATGACAGCGCGTCGCGTATCTGCGAAAACGCCCTGTTGAGCGGCTTGTCGAGCACCGGACAGGAGCGTATGTCCACCACGTTTCTTGATACGGCCTCGTAAAACCCCCACCTCCCCTTTGCGTCCACGTGGATGCGCGTCCGTGTCCGGTATCCTAAAGGAGCGCCCGAGGCTATCGGAGGGTCGAACGCAACAGACTCCAGCCCGCCGATTCTTTTGATGCTCTCCTCAAGCATCCTCTGCTTCAATTCGACCTGATTCCCGTAGGCGATGTGCTGAAGGGAACAGCCGCCGCACGTCTCGTAAACAGGGCAGGCAGGACGCACACGCATCGGCGAAGGCTCCACGATCTCCTTAAGTACGCCGTGCGAAAAGCCCTTGTCCTCAGCGGTTATCTTGACTATAACCCTGTCCCCCGGCGCGGTAAAAGGCACAAAGACCACCTTGCCTTGTATCCTGCCGACGCCCTTGCCGCCGTAAGCGACGTCGGTTATGTCTACGGTGTGGAGTATGCCTCTTGATGCGCGCTCTTCAGTTTTTTTCAACTTACGGCCCTTTCTATCCAGCCGCCGCCGAGCACAACCTCGTCCCTGTAGAATACAACGGCCTGTCCCGGGGTTACGGCCTTTTGAGCGGTCTTTAAACGAACATGAACCAAACCATCCGGCAAGACCCTTATTGACGCATCCGCGCCTTCATGCCTGTAACGAATCTTGACCGATACGTTCTCAAGGCCGCTGCTCACCGCCTCTAAGGCGGCGTGGTCATCGATCCAATTGACGTTGTCAGCGACAAGTCCCGTTGAATAAAGCTCCTGTTCGCGCCCAACGATGAGCTTGTTCGTTGCCGTATCAATGGCAAGCACGTAATAAGGCCCGGATGAGAGTCCAAGCCCTTTTCTCTGACCTATGGTGTAACGGAAAAGCCCCTTGTGAAGGCCGAGCACTGCGCCATCACACGACACTATGTCGCCCGGACGCGAGAGCTTATCGCCGCCGACGGACGCAAGAAAATCAGCATAAGAAGGTTCGTCAATAAAGCATATCTCCTGACTCTCCTCCTTGTCCGAACTCTTCAACCCAAGCGCCTTTGCCTTTGCGCGCACCTGTCTCTTGGTCATCTCTCCGAGCGGAAAAAGCGTCCTTGCAAGCTGGGCCTGCGTCATGGTGAAAAGGAAGTAGCTCTGGTCTTTATCCTTGTCAAGCCCCTTGAGGAGTTTATAGCCGTGGCCGTCCCTGACGATCCGCGCATAGTGTCCCGTGGCCAAAAAGTCGGCTTCAAGCGAGAGCGCTTTCTTGAGCAGGGCGTCAAACTTCAATAGTTGGTTGCACTTGACGCACGGATTCGGCGTCCTGCCGCTCATGTAGTCTTTGACGAAATAGTCCACAACCTCGCGGGAAAACGCCTTTTCCATGTTTAGGACGTAGAATGGCACGTCGAGGCCGTCGGCCACGCATCTGGTGTCGCGCACGTCGTCGAGCGAGCAACAACTTCCCTCCCGCGCCGGGCTATCCATGTCGCCCTTTGAATAGTCCCAGAGCTGCATGGTAAGTCCCACGCACTCATACCCCTGCTCTTTGAGAACGGCGAGGGCGGTTGATGAGTCGACGCCGCCGCTCATGGCCACGGCGACGCGGTTTTTTGAAAGATCGGACATGGGTGGGAATGGGCATTCCGTTTTTCCTCTCCCATCGCTGGATGGCAGGGGGAGGTATAAGCAATCACCATAAGGTTAACATGCTTTAGTCGGCATGTAAATCGGTCTCGATTTTACGTTCTAAAAACAGAGAATAGATTTACCTTGACAAAACATCTGAATTTTACTAAATTTATATATTCAAATCCATATCGGAGCTATGTTATGAAGACGTATCTTCCAAAAACGGACGCAATAGACAGAAAATGGTATGTGGTGGACGCCGACGGCAAGACACTTGGACGTCTCGCAACGCGCATCGCCGCAATACTGAGAGGCAAGCACAAACCGACGTTCACGCCGCATCTCGATACCGGCGACTTCGTAGTAGTGGTAAACGCGGACAAGGTGGCGGTTACTGGCAAGAAGGAGACGGACAAGATATACTATCACCACACCATGTATCCGAACGGTTTGAAGTCCAGGCCGCTTGGCAGGGTTATGAACGAAAAACCGGAAGAGGCGCTTAAAAAGGCGGTATGGGGCATGTTGCCCAAGGCAAGGCTCGGCAGGGACATATTCAAGAAGCTCAAGGTATACGCGGGCGAGGCTCATCCGCACAAGGCACAGTTGCCTGTAGCTTTGCCGGAGCAGATCGCTCGTTAAAAAACATAA
The DNA here is from genome assembly GCA_016213015.1 of Deltaproteobacteria bacterium. GTDB lineage: Bacteria > Desulfobacterota > GWC2-55-46 > GWC2-55-46 > GWC2-55-46 > JACRCE01. Next base: position 7,036 of record JACRCE010000034.1, read on the forward strand.
ACAAGATTGTCTCTAAAATCAAAAATCAGATATTTTTTTCGCCCTGACGCCCATAACGTGACGGTCGGAAAAAATAGCAATTTTTACAGGGGGTTTTGTAAATGGCAGACGTATACGGAGCAGTAGGAAGAAGGAAGACGTCGATTGCAAGGGTCAGGATGAAGACCGGCCCGGGCGCGATTACGGTAAACGATAAGCCCATGACCGAGTATTTCAGCAGGGAGACGCTCAAGGGCATTGTAAGACAGCCCTTTGAGGTAACCAGCACTATCGGAAAGTACGACGTTATCGCCAGCGTGGCTGGCGGAGGAGAGTCGGGACAGGCCGGTGCGGTCAGGCACGGCATCGCAAGGACGCTCTGCATGGCTGACGCAACATTCAGAGGCGTGCTTAAAAAGGCGGGGCTGTTGACCCGCGACCCGAGGATGAAGGAAAGAAAGAAATACGGGCAGAAGGGCGCGAGAAAGCGCTTCCAGTTCTCCAAGAGATAATCGCGGCTATAGAAGGCCGCTGAATCTGGGGGGGAGGGTCTTTCGGCCTTCCCCTTTTTTTATTTGAAGATTATATGGGGGATATATGATAAAGGTTGCAATACTCGGCGCAAGCGGCTATACCGGCATCGAGCTTTTGAGACTGCTTGCGCCGCATCCTTCGGTCAAGGTGGGGTTTGCCTCGTCGAGGCAGTATGCCCAAAGGCCGGTTTCAGAGGTCTTCCCCGCTTTTTCAGGTTTTTATGACGGCCTTGTCTTCAGGGATCCCGAAGAGTTCAAGAGGATCAAGGTTGACGTCGCCTTTTGCGCCCTGCCGCACGGCGCATCGCACGAGGTCGTTGGGCCGCTTCTCACAACAGGGGTAATCGCAATAGACCTGAGCGCCGACTTCAGGCTTAAAGACGAGAAGGTCTACAAGCGCTGGTACGGGGATCATAAGGCCGGTGATCTTTTGAGAAAGGCCGTATACGGACTGCCGGAGCTGTATAGGGACCAAATACGAAAGGCTCGGCTCATCGCCAATCCGGGCTGTTACCCAACGTCGGCCATACTTGCCCTTGCGCCCGCGTTGAAACGCGGGATAATCGACCCCGGCTCCATAATCGTCGACTCCAAGAGCGGGGTATCAGGCGCGGGCAGGAGTTCGTCGCCGGACTTCTCATTTGCCGAGGTCAATCAGGGTTTCAAGGCTTACAAGGTGGGTTGTCACAGGCACACCCCTGAGATAGAGCAGGAGATGAGCGCGATTGCCGGGAAAAAGACAACGATAACCTTTACCCCGCATCTTCTGCCGGTCTCACGCGGCATATTGACTACCGCTTATGCCGGTCTGAAAAAGGCCGTTACAACGGACGACCTGCGCGCGCTGTACGCCGCGTTCTATGAAAAGGAGCCGTTTGTACGGGTTCTTCCGACCGGGGCCTTTCCCGATATAAGTCAGGTAAGGTGCGCCAACTTTTGCGATATAGGCGTTCATGTCGACGAGGCCGCAAAGAGGCTTATCGTCGTCTCGGTAATAGACAACCTTGTAAAGGGCGCCTCTGGTCAGGCCATCCAGAATATGAACATCGCCCTCGGTCTTGAGGAGACTACCGGGCTTATGGCCCTGCCGATTCAGGTGTGAGGCGCGAGAGATTTCCTTAGAGACAAAACCCCGATAGCTTTAAGCTATCGGGGTTTTGTATTTGAAGGCCTCGTGGCGACTCAGGCGTATCCAGCCCGCTAAAACCTTACGCTTAAAAGCCCGACGTGGGCGGTCGTCTCTTTCTTGTTCGCAACCTTGTCGTAAGACTCGAACTTCCTTATGGTCGGCGCATTGAGCGTAAACTTTGAGCCTTCGATCTCTCCAACGGACTGTACCACGCCGCTTGTGGCAAGCCCATAAGCCGCTCCGAATAAAACCCCAATCCCCGCGCCGGTCGGTATATAGTTCAAGTGATCTCCGGGTTTATCGGTAAGAAGCAATACGGCCGTGCCTACAAGCGTGCCGAGCAATCCGCCATAGAGCGCGTCGTTAACCGTTGTCTTCATGGTTGAATCGGCGGCCACCCCGCGCGTAGCGGTCGTGCAAAGCAGAAATACTGCGATCATACAGGCTATGGTCAGCGTCCTTGCGGTTTTCATGGTTATATGTCTCCGATTATGGGATTGAACGGCAATATGTTTTCCGTTAATGTTACGCCTAAGCCTGTAATCTTGTCAAGAAAAACCGCAGGGCTATCCGCCTTTTGCAAGCCTTTCAAGCGCCTTTGAGTAGACGGCGAGGTCGCGTTCGGAAAAGAGCACGAAGCGCACGCTTCGCAGTCCTTTGTTTGCCATCACGAAATCAAAAACGGTTTCAAGGGCTATGCGGGCCGCGAACCCGATCGGGTAGCCGTAGACGCCGGTGCTTATGGATGGGAAGGAGATGGTCTTTATGCCATTGTCAAGCGCAAGCCTGAGCGACGAGGCATAAGCGCTTGCAAGCAGTTGTGGTTCGCCCCTTTGTCCGTCCACGTATATCGGCCCTACCGTGTGTATGACGTACCTTGCCTTTAGTTCGCCTCCGGTGGTTATTACGGCGCTTCCGGTCGGACATCCGCCAAACCTCGCGCACTCGCGCATTATCGCGTCGCCGCCTGCGCGGTGAATGGCGTGGTCCACGCCTCCGCCGCCTGCAAGCGCCGAGTTCGCCGCGTTGACGATGGCATCCGACGATTCAGCCGTTATATCGCCTCGCACAAGCTCGATCTCAACGCCGTTTACCATGACCCTCATGGCTTGGAGGCCAGTATCATATAGTGCGACGCATTGAGCGAACGAACCGACACCTTCTCAAACCCGGCGCTTCTCACATGAACGGCGACGTCAAGTTCGGTCAGCCGATCCTCGATTGGAGGCCCCTTGTCCTCCTTTATCCTTTTCCAGTCTATTATGACGAGCCTGCCATTGGTTTTAAGTATCCTCAAGACCTCCCGGAGAAAGCCGCGCTTGTCAACGGTTTCATGGAGCATGTACGCAAGCAGGGCAATATCAGCCTCGCAATCGGTAATTGGCAGAGTCGACTCTTCGCTCTTGAGGGACTTCACGAACCAAGGCGGCCTTCTTTCTTTTAAGGCGTCGAGCATTTCTTGCTGGGTATCCAGCGCGTAGACCTTGCCCGCTCCGCCCACTATGGTTGCCCCGGTCATGGTGAAAAACCCGGGGCCGCAGCCAACGTCCACAAAAACATCGCCTCTTTTAAGGCCGGCCTTACGGAGTAAGCTCTCCGGTCTTATCTCCCTTGCCCTGTCCTCGCTCATGAGCTTCTGGATGTGTTGAGGGTTGAACTTGTGCATCTTTACAGTCCTCCCGCCCGTAGTATGACGGCGAATATGACTATGAGGAGCGCAATCACGAGATTCCCGCGCCCGAATATCCTCGCGTAGCGCGAAAGCGCCGGACTCGTTTTGGCCTTTGGCCCGATCCAGAAGTCATGCAACAGACTGGATATGACTATGACGACGACAAGCGCCAGCTTCACATAAAGCGCGTGTCCGAACCCTGAGCCATAAAACGACGGCGATAGGGCGACGCCGAGGTTTACGTTGTAAAGGGCATAGAGTATTATGGGCCCGGTTACGAGAAGCGTTATGATCGCGACCCACCCGAAGAACCTGTATTTCTTGCCTACGACCTGATATATCTTTGACCGCTCTTTCGGGTCCGGGATGCTTATGAGGTAGGGCGCCACCACGAGCGTCAGAAAGAGCATCCCGCCAACCCAGAATATCGCGGCTATGACGTGTAGAAAAAGCGCAAGTTTAAGCATGGTTTGATTTTTTCCTTTGATTGAGTCCGACTGCTAGAATATCCCCTCTATGCCGCGCCGTATCATCATCACGGCGATGGCCGCAAGAAGAAGGGATATGACCTTTGATATGCCCCTTGCGCCGTTTTCTCCTATGCGCTTGACTATCGGTTCAGCCCACTGAAATACGAACCAGACGATAAAGAGGTTTACGGCGAGCGCCGAGGCGGTTATTGCAAAGCCGTAAAGATCGTTGAGCATGACGAGCGTGGTTAGCGCCGCAGGCCCGGCAATGAGCGGCGTGCCGATTGGCACGACTCCGACCCCGTAGTCGGGCTGTAACTCCGAACGGGCGCGGGAGCTCATCACTATGTCGTATATGGCGATGCAAAGGAGCACGATGCCGCCCGCGATCTGAAAGTCCTTTACGGTTATGCCGAGGGCAAGGAAGACCGCCTTGCCGATGACGAGAAACCCAAGGGTTATGATTGTGGCTGTAACAAGCGAATAGAATAAGACCTTGCGCTTTTCGCGCCCCTCAAGCCCTCCGGTCAGTGAGACGTACACGGGCAGGACGCCGAGCGGCTCCATTGCAACGAACAGCGGTATGAAGGCAAGAGAGAATATTGATATGAGTTCCATAGGCTGCCTCTAAAAATTGCTATTTTTCAGACGGCCTGAAGGCCGCGACAGCCTACCTGCTCTCTATGAATATCATGGCAGGGTCTTCAAGGTATTTTACGACCCTTGTCAGAAACTTGGCGGCCTCGCCGCCGTCCGTAACCCTGTGGTCGAAGGTAAGCGATAGAGGCAAGACCTTGCGTATCATTATCGCCCCGTCCTTTACCCACGGTTTTTCCGTTATCCTGCCCGTGCCGAGGATGGCGACGTCCGGGTAGTTTATTATGGGCGTGGCAAAGGCGCCGCCGTAAGAGCCGTAGTTGGATATGGTGAAGCTGGAGCCTTTAAGCTCGTCGAGCGTGATGCGTCGTTCTCTGGCCTTGACGCTCAACTCCTGAAGTTCGACGGCAAGATCAAGGATGCTTTTTTTCTCAACGTCCTTTACGACCGACACCATCAGCCCGTCGAGCGTGTCAACCGCGACGCCGATATTATAATATTTTTTTACTATAATCTCGTCAGTCTTCTCATCAACCGAGCCGTTGAGCACGGGGTGCACAGCGAGCGCATGTTGAACCGCCTTCATGAAAAACGGCATGAAGGTCAGATGCACGCCCTTGTCCTTTGCCGCTTTCTTTTCTCGTTGACGCAGGTCCCAGAGATCGGTTACGTCCGCCTCCTCCATGCCGGTAACCGGGGCGGTATTCCTGAGCGTTGACAAGAGGTTTTTTGCAATGCTTTTTCTTACGCCCTTTATCGGTATGCGCTCGATAACGCCGTACCTGTCCTCCGTCTTTTTTTCCAGCGGCGCTTGAACGGGAGCATCCGCCGATGCGCCTCTCACGTCCTTTTCCGTGATTATGCCGCCCGGGCCCGTGCCCTTCAAGGCCGTAAGATCAAGCCCCGTCTCCTTTGCGACTGTCCTTGCCTTTGGCGTTGCGAATACGGCCTCCTCGGCGGGCAACGTGCCGACGACTGCGCCGGCATCCGGCTTTTTCTCCTGAGCCGTTAGTCCCGCTGTTTCAAGCGTCTCGATTACAACAAGCGTCTCGCCGACCTTTACGATGTCTCCCTCGGCCTTGTTGAGCTTTACGACCTTGCCCTTTTTCGGGCTTGGCACCTCGACAATGGCCTTGTCCGTCTCCACCTCAAGCACGATCTGATGTTCTTGAACGTCATCCCCTTCTTTTATGCGCCACTTGACCACCTCGCCCTCTGTTATGCCTTCTCCAAGGTCTGGTAGTTTGAAGTCGAATGTCATTGGATTGGTCTCCTTAATACTCCATCACCAACTCATACGCCCTTTTGATGCGCTCTATACCGGGGTTGAAGTCGTCCTCAAGCCTTGCCATGGGTGTAACGGCCTCGTATCCGGCAACGCGCATTACCGGCGCCTTCATATAACCGAAGGCGGCCTCTGAGACAAAGGCCGCTATCTCGGCCCCAAGGCCGCATAGGGTTGTCGCCTCGTGCGCTACGACAAGGCGGCCCGTCTTCTTGACGGACGAGAGTATAAGCTCTTCGTCAAACGGTTTTAAGGTTTGCAGGTCTATTATCTCCGCGTCAAACCCATCGGCGGCCTCGGCGGCCTTGTGAAGCATCGCGCCCCACGCGACTATGGTCAAATCCTTGCCTTCCTGATAGACCTCTCCCTTGCCGAGCGGCAACAGATACTCCTCGTCTGGGACATCGGACTTTATGGCCCTGTATAACCTCGAGGGCTCAAGGAATATGACAGGGTCGTCGTCGCGTATCGCGGAGGCAAGAAGCCCCTTTGCGTTGTACGGGCTGGACGGCACGACCACCTTTATCCCGGGCATGTGGCAAAAGAGCGCCTCAGCGGACTCCGAGTGAAGCTCCGGCGCCTTTATGCCGATGCCGTAAGGCGTTCTTATCACGAGCGGACAGGTAAAGCGGCCTCTTGACCTTGACCTCATGCGGCTTGCGTGGGAAAAGATCTGCTCGATTGCCGCGTAGATAAACCCCATGAATTGAATCTCGGCTACTGGACGAAGCCCATAGATTGCCATGCCGACTGACGCGCCTACGATGCCAAGCTCGGCAAGCGGGGTGTCCATGACGCGGCCCGGGCCGAACCTCTTTTGCAAGCCTTCGGTTACGCGGAATACGCCGCCGTCTCTTCCCACGTCCTCGCCGAGGATTACAACGTCCTTATCCCTGTCCATCTCCTGAGCAAGCGTGGCGTTTATTGCGCCGACCATGTTAGCAGGCCGCTGAAAAACGCCCATCTGCTTCGTTGTCATCGTCGCTCCTCACTGCGGCGCACCACAAAGTGCGCCTCATTCGTCGCTCCTCGACGCCTCGCATCTGCGCCTTTTTGAGCGGCCTTCGTCAATACTGGGTTTTTCGGCAGCCTATTGGAAACTCTTATCCTTCCAACTCCTCAAGTTCGCGCTTTTGCCTGAGCGTCAACTCCTTGTTCGTAAAACGTATCATGTCAGCGGCATCAGGAGGACTCATGGCCTCAGCCTCTTTTATCGCCGCGTCAACGGCATCAGAGGCTTTTTTAATAACCTCATCCTCGTACGCCTTTGACCAGAGACCTTTTTTTTCCATGAACAGCTTGAGACGTATGAGCGGCTCTCTTGCCTTCCATGCCTCGACCTCATCACGTGAGCGGTAGCGCGTGGCATCGTCCGACGTTGTGTGATCGTCGAGCCTGTAGGTAAAGCACTCTATCAGCGTCGGGCCGCCTCCGGCCTTTGCCTTGTCAACCGCGTCCTTTGTCGCCTTGTACACGGCCGCGACGTCGTTGCCGTCCACCTGTATGCCTTCAAAGCCGTAGGAAAACGCCCTCTCGGCAATGGTAGCGCCCGCGCTCTGAGCAGAGCGCGGCACGGATATGGCCCACTGGTTGTTCTGGCAGAGGAATACTACCGGCAGTTTGAAGACACCGGCAAGGTTAAGGCCCTCGTGAAAGTCGCCGCGCGACGACGCGCCGTCGCCGAAGTACACGGCTACGGCCTTTTTTTCGCCCTTGTGTTTTATGCCCATTCCAACGCCGACGGAGTGCGTCAACTGAGAGCCGACAGGCACGCACATGGGAAGGATGTTAAGACCTTCGGGACAACTCATGCCGCGTTCATCCCCCATCCAATACCTGTACAGCAGGCGCATTGGATAGCCCATTGCGATGAGCACGCCGGATTCGCGGAATGATGGGATTATCCAATCGGACGGGTCAAAGGCAAGGGCTGAACCTATCTGGGACGCCTCCTGACCGAGTATGGACGCATAAGTGCCGAGACGCCCCTCCCTTTGAAGACTCAGGGCGCGCTGGTTGTAGAGCCTCGCAAGGGTGATTGTCTCGAAGAACTTATTGTAGATGGAATCTGGAAGAAGAGAGATAAGGGATGCGTCGGCCTGGCCCTGCTCGTTTATGACCTGAAGGCGTTTTACTTCCATTTTACCTATGACGCTTATCGGCATAGGCAGAGTTTACACGTAAAGGGGAGGCCAGTCAAGAAGGCCGTGATAATACCGTGAACCGTGACCGTGACCGTAAAAGATTCATTCTTACACGGTCAACGGTCACGGACAACGGTCTTTCATTGCTTGAGGCCCATAGAAGCGTTTGGATTGTATTCAACGTTTCTCGCCGCGTCCCGAAAAAATGCGGCCTCGGTTTCTTCGCTCTTCTTTGCGTCAATGAATGCGTCCACGATGATCTGCACCGTCTTGCGCTGATCGTTGCCGAGACTCCTGAATCCTTTAACCAACCGCTCTTCGCCGTGTACCCGTCTGTCTTTTTTCATAAGCCCTCCTTAGAGTTGTCCTGAAAAAATAACAGGTATTGAGTTGTTTGTAACCTGTCCGAACGGACAGTTACGCGCCGCGCCGCAATTTGCTAAAAGATGCGTATGAACATGCATATGAAGGAGATATGCTTCACGGAGGGCGAGTACACCGTCAAGACGCTGTCTTTGCCCGGAGAGATGGAAGCGGCTTTTAAACTCAGGCACGACGTCTTTGCCGGGGAACTACAATGGGTGCCGTTGTCCACCGACGGACTTGATAAGGACGCCTACGACGACTTTGCAGTGCCTATCGGCATATTCGACGACGATGGCGTGTTGATAGGCCACGTCAGGCTTATATACTCGCCGTATCCGTTTATGATTGAAAAGGAGTTTGCAAGCCTTCTGCCGGAGGGAGGCATGTTCGGCAAGACCGCCAGCATGGTCGAATCAACGAGGATTTGTATAAGGAAGGAGGCGCGCAAAGACCAGCACGGCGCGATGGGGCTTTCTCACCTGCTCTATAAGGCCCTGTACCATTGGAGCAGGCTGAACGGGCAAAGTAGGATGGTTACAATAGTCGAGCAGAGGTATTTTTTGTTGCTCAAGAGAAGTCGCTTTCCGTTCGAGCTCTCGGGCGACTTCAAGCCGCTCGGCAAAGGCGTGATGAGCGGCATAATAATCCTCGATTGGGGCAGATTCGACGCGGAACTTAGCGTAAAGCGTCCGGAGTTTTACGAATGGTTCACGGGCACGTGGATTAAACGCCAGGCATTGAACAAGGCCGCTAATGCACAAATCCCAATTCATACGCGATCGCAACCGCATGCGGCCTATTGACGGCGTTAAGTTTGTGCTCGATGTTATGTGCGTGGAACTTGGCTGTCCTCTCACTGATGTTCAATATGGATGATATCTCCCAGTTCGTTTTACCGTCCTTCATCCACTTCAAAATTTCACGCTCTTTTGCGGTAAGCCTAAAGTTTCTCTCTCGTACCGCGCTCATGCAAACTCTGGTCAATGCCTGATTGACGTGCGGCAAGAGAATGCTTAGGATTGCTCTATGATATTGCGTGAAGCGTTTTTTTGGCCCTGAAAACGTCATTATACTCATCGTCCCATCGGTTGCCGATGTAATGCCGCCTGATACGCCGTGTTTTATACCGAAATCCGAGGCCCTGACGATAAAATCCTTCGACGTCTTTTCTCCGAAAAGTCTATAAGTCTCCGTCCATAGGTGCACGCCGCCTTCAGCGGCCTGCCGCCAAATAATCGGGTCTTTTTCATAAAGCTTGAGTTGATTATAAATCTTCATCCATTCAACCGGGTAATTTAAGTTGATGACGTTTTTTATAAGTGAGAGACAGCCGTTGTGCCAGTCGCCGAAACCACTGACCGAGTAGTCCGCGCTTACGAGACAGCGCGTCCTGTCCATCAACCCTTTAACGCCGTCTTCGGTGTCGCATGCCACGGAAGACTGAATAATCTCGAGCATCGCCACAAGGTCTTGCTTGGCAAAACGATTGTAGTCCATACGCGCCTCCGTTAGAGCAACTTTAATCGTGAGAGAGCGATATTCAGGTGCGGGGATAGCGTTTCGAGTATCTTCTTGTTTCTTGCGCCGAAGGAATCGTCCCCGCCGGCGAAGGAAAAGACGCTGAGTGAGCCGTCTGCTTGGTTATAAACACCGGACGATATCCCGTTGACAAGACCGTATCCGCCTGCGCGCGCGAAAAAGGCGCGGGACTCCTTGTCCGCGCTGTGACGTGATATGTTCTCCCAATTGACGGTTGACGGGAAGTTCATCTGATATCTTACGACGGGATCATAGAGATAGAGCCGCTCGGCCACATACGAGTCGAACCACTTCGCGGGATAGTTGACGTTCACCGACGCGACCCTTGAGAAGCTTGAGGAGGCGACGCCGCAGGCGGAGTATTGGGCTTCAAGCAGATGCGCGGCCTTTTGAAGGACTGCCTTCAACCCCGTCTCATTCGCCGAGAGGTGCGCCGCTTCAATGGTTTCCATGATGCCTACGATCTCTGTTTTTGAAAATGCGTTGAACATGGAATACGCCTCCCTTGCCTGTCAACCCATCGGAGAAAAATCAAACGTATAGGTGATGGTAAAGTCTTGACCTCCTTCCAGTTCAGGGAACTTCCACTTGTATATCCTCTGGATGATGGCTTCAACCGCATCAGGGGATTGAAGCGTCGTCGCCACGTTTTCGACCGCGCCGACCTTGCCCGCTGTCGTTATGACTATCTTGACGGTCAGCTTTCCCTTCAAGGAGGGGTCTTTTCTGAGCGCGTTGTTGTAGACGAACTTCAATCCGCCTATGTATGAGCGCACCGTGGCGTAGACCTTTGATTCGTCCCGCGCAAAGGCCTCCTTTGCGTCAACCGGCGCGGCCGTCCTCTCGCCGAGAGACGATTTGGCCAGGTCCTGTTTTTCTTTTAACGCATGGCCTGTTCCGCCGGTTCTGCCTGAGGTTGTAGTTGCAATTTCCCTTGACGCCTGATCGGCCTGAGCAAGTCTTTCGTCAAGCGTCGCGTTGAAGTCAACGTCCTTTGAGCCGACCGCGTCGCTCTGGACGTTTCTCGTCAAGCCACGGCCGTGTTTGTAGGCGTTTTCAGGCGGGGCGGCGCTTGTCCGCGTCTTTGCCATAATTACGCCGAGAAGCCCCTTGCTTTTGACCTTTGCCTGTATGGTCTGCCTTTCGGCTGAAACCGGCGCCTTCTCTTCCCTGACCGCCTGTGCTTGTTCTTTCGGCTTTTCTTCTTTTACCTTGGCCTCTTTTGCCGGCTCTTCCTTTTTGGCCTGCTCCTCGACGGCCTGTCTTTGCGGTTGCTTCTTTTCAACCGGCTTCGGTTGCGGCTTGATTATGAGTTTTGCAAAACGCGCCGACATCTGCTCAAGCGCCTCCCCAGGCTCCGCCTGTTTCCTGATTACCACGGTCGAGAGATACCAGACGAGAGCGACGTGCAGGATAGCGGATACGACAACGATGGCGTAATACGGATAATCCTCTCTCGGCAGGAGCGCCTTTTTAAGGGAAGGGTCTATCTTCACCGCCTTCTTCTTAGGGGCAACTACCTCCTTGAAACCTAAGTCAAACCTGTATCCGCCGGATACAAGGCTCAGTTCCCTGTCGATCGGGAGGGGGAGAAGATATTCATCGCCTCTTGCCTTGAGAAGTCCGAGGCCGACAATGCCTGATACGGGCATCACCTTGCCGTCAACGATCAAAACCGCGTCAAGCCCCTTGGGAACGACGAGGCGCCAGTCAAGGCCCTTGCCCGTCCTCTCGAACAGCTTTACGCTGCGCGCCGCTACGCCGGGCAACGACCCGGTGATATGGCTTTGCGCGTCGAGGCCGAACGTAACGAATGCCTCGGGGACAAGCTCCTTTACCGGCTTGTTGTCCCTGTATACCGAAATGAAAAAGCGCTTGGGCGTTTTACTCAAGTGATGTAACCGCCAGGGATATTCCGTTATAACCGGCCTGTCCGCACGTGAACATCAGCTTTTCCAGCAGGACAAACGGTATCTGCCTGTCCCCCTGGATAAGTATCTCTCCAGTGAATCGCACGTTCGGGTTCTTGCTCGCTATATACTCGGTTTTTTTCGCCTGCCTGTTAAGCTCGTCAAGGAGAGGTTTGATGAGCAGATTCTTTTCGACAAGCGATTGTTTCGCGTCGGCGACCTTTACCCCGTCAACGATAATGTCCTCGTTATTAACTTGAACGATGAGCGTCTGCTTTGGCGCCTGAACGGCCGACGATACCGGCAGCTTCAGGCGCGCATCGGAGGTAAGCGCCTGGCCCTCGGACGCGAAACTTTTTAGAAGAAATAGTAAAATGATGGTGAGCATATCCATCATTGAAGTCAGCGAGATGGCCGCTGCGCCGAGCGAAGAGCGTCTCTTTTTTGTTTTGGATGGAGGCGATGGCATCGTTTAACCGGCCTCTCCAAGCGATACCGCCGGAAAGAGCGCGCGCTTGACGTTTATGCCGTCCTTCAAGTAATGAGTCTCTCTCGATGCGTCCATGACCTTTATGACGATTTCATACCGGATCTTAGGCTCGAACAGTATGATCGCCTCCTCGTTCTGAGGATGGCTGTCCTTTAGTTCAGAGAGTCTTTCCGCGAGTCTTTTGTAGTCGTAGTCGCTTGCGCCCTTTGGCACATGTATCCCCTTGCCAAGCCCGTCAAGGGTAAAACCCGCGCCTGTAACCTTTATAATCAGCGGTATCTTAGGCGTCTGTTGCACAGACGCGCCGGTTTGTTCTCCGCCCTCCTGCGGCAGGTACACGTCTATTATCGCGGTCTTGGCGAACACGGCGGTAAGGAGCAAAAACGGGATGATGATGATGAAGACGTTCATCACCGGCGTCAGGTCTATGTCGGTAACGGCGTCGACGTGGCGCCTCGACTTACTTGGTCTTATGGCCATTGGATCCCCTGCCGAGGAGATTTATGAGCTTCACCGAGAATTCGTCTATCTCGTCGACCATCTTGTGAGCCTTTGCCTGCAGGATGCTGTACAGGACGAGGAGCGGAATGGCCACGACGAGACCGAAGGCCGTCGTGTAAAGGGCTATGGAGATGCCCTGCGCGAGGAGCGCGGCCTTCTGGGACGGGTCCGCGTTGCCGACCGCGGAAAACGCCTGTATAAGCCCCTGTATGGTTCCAAGGAGACCGAGCAGGGTTGCTATGTTGGCGAGCATCGCAAGGTATGGAACGCGCCTGTCTATCGCCGGTATCATCTCGAGGGCCGCCTCGTCAACCGCGTTTTGTATCTCCTTTTCATCGTTGCCTGCGGCCGCAAGCCCGCTTGAGAGTATCTTCATCAGCGGCACCCTTGAATCCGCGCATATCGCCTTTGCCTCGTCTATCCTGCCTTCAACAACGGACTTGCTTACCTTTTCCCACAGAAGCACACCGTTGACGTTGTAGCGGAATACAAGCACCATGACGCGCTCTATGCTTATCGCCACGCCTACGATTGACGAGGCAAGGATGAAGTACATGAATATCCCGCCGTCGCCGAAGAAAGAAGCCAAAAACTCGATCATTAAGATTACCTCCTCTGTTGGGTATCCGTTATTCCAATTTCGTCCCCCGGCTTTAAGGCCGGCAGCTTTGGTTCCATGACATCCGGCAGATGGTTCCTGTGCAAGACGCCCGGGCGCCAGACCCGCGCCCTCGGCAGGATGAACAGCACACGCGGCTTTTCTATGGTGCCTTCTATCTGTATGATGCGTTCCACTATCTTTTGCTCGTTTTCCGAGACAGGAGGTTCATTGGCGGCTGCGGCAACGAAGCTGGTCAACAACCCCGCCGCAAACATCGTCAATATCGCCAATATCGTATAAAAGGCGCGTTTCATTGCGCTCCCTTGCCCGGTGCCCCTCCCGCCGCGTCGGACGTTGCATGTCCCGCCTTTGCCTTTACCACCTCTGTCCACGCCTCCACGTCCGGGTGTTTGTCCTTGGACTTGTTCAGAAAGCCGGTATAGTTCTTCTCCGCGTTGGCATAATCGCCGAAGAAGACCTCGTAGATGATGCCCATGTTCTTGTATGGAGCGGCCACGGCCGGGTCAAGCTGGTTGAGTTGTTTGAGAGCCGCGAGCGCCTCCTCGTATTTTCTAAGCTTTATGAGTGATTGCGCGTGCGCCTCGATCGTTGCCTCGTCCTTTTTACCGGCGGCAATGGTCTTTTCAAAGCGCGAGGCTGATTTTTCGTACTGCCCTGTTTTGTAAAAGAGAAGTCCGAGATTGTAATGGATAATCGGGTTTACCGGGTCAAGCGCCTCGGCCTCCATATAGAGTTTGGCGGCTTCATCGGTCTTCCCCGCCGATTGCTTGAGATAGGCCAGGTTAATCAGGGCAGGGGCTGTGCGCCCGTTCGAGAGCGCTGATTCAAGGACGTTGATCGCCTTGCCGGTCTTCCCAGCGGAATGGTACAAAAGGCCGAGCGCCGAGGCCGCCTTGTCGGCCGGGCTTTTTCGTTCATGCGCCTCATATAATTCCTTCTCCGCCTTTTCCCTGTCCCCGCGTTTCATGTAAACGAGACCGGCGTTGAAATTGGCCTCCCATCTTGAAGGATCAAGCGCGGCAATATGCCTATACATGCCGAGGGCGCTTTCGGGATCGTCCTTTGCGACGGTATATGCCGAGGCGAGCAGTTCGTCTATCTGAGCGGCCAACCGGCGCGCCCTCTCGTGGTCCTCCGCCGTATCCCGCATGGAGGCGCAACCGGCGAGCGCAGCCATTGCCGCAATCATAACTATAAATCTTTTAAGACTCATCAGGAAGCACCCTTGTCTCTTTGGCCTTTGACGCCGGTTCAGGCATTATATAAAGCGGGGCAAGCTCGGCCTCGCCGAAGCCGCGCTTGTATATGGCCGGTTTCAGGAATGCGAGCCGCTCGAGGCTTTTTTGCAGAGATTCGGTGTATATCCTCTGATCCCTGCCGGCATACAGGCTGTTTTCATAAGCCTTGACCGCCTGCTCGTCGTAAGTATAAGCCTTTTCCTCAAGTAGAAAATTATACTCCTCCAGCTCGTCTTTTGCAAGCTCGGATGGGCGCTCGGAAAGGAGTATGGCGTCCTTGAAGTTTTCAAAGGACTGTCCCATGTAGTAAAAGACCTCGGGGAGCAGTTCCGGCACGTTCGCCTCCGCGATCTCCGCGTAGTCCTTCAACAGTTTGTCGAGAAGCGCGTTCTTCCTTTCAAAGGTTTCCTCGAACGGCTGAGTGAGCGCGATCTTGAGATAGTCGTTATGGGCGTCCCTTAGAAGTATGAGCTTTGCGCGCGCCGGATATTGCCTGCCGGTCGTTGACCGGTCATCGGCAACTGCAAGTTTTTTGAGGGTCTTCATGCCGTCGCTTTTCTTACCCATCTTCAATTGAAGGCTGCCAAGCCTGTACGCTGCCTCGAGCGCCTTGTCCGTTGGTATGTTGTCAAGCAGGAGGTAGCGCTTGTAAGCGGCCTCGGCTTCATCGGACCCGTTGCCGTTGTTGAGCGAAGCGCTCTCATAGAACACGCCCGCCGCAAAGAGCAGTTTGGCCGCCTCCGATGGCTTTGGCGCGGCGTTTGAGGCAAGCTCATAAAACCTTCCCGCGGACGCGGCGTCCACGGCCTCAAAGCTCCTTCCAGCCTCGGCAAGGAGCGTAAACCGCCATTCGGTTCCAGGGTACGCCTCGACAATGCGCTTTACGGACGCCTCTATGTCACGCGGCTTTTTAAGCCTTATGGCTATCTGGGCGGCGCGCGCAAGGGACAGCTCGCCGGTCTTTGAACCGGGCGCCGTTTTATGCGCCTCATGGAATCTTTCAATCGCCTCGGCGAGAGCGCCGCGATTGAGGGAATCCTCGGCGATCCTGAACCTCAATTTCGTAAGCACTTCCTTGTATTCGCTGAGCTTCGAGTTCTCTACGAGGCTGACATACAGCGCCGCGGCCGCGGTCAGATTCCCTTCGGCAAGATATAGCTCCGCCGATTTTTGATAGGCCGCGATATTTTTCTTGTCCTTCAGAAGGGGAGAGAGCCTGTCCCTCGCCTTGTCGAACTGTTTGTCCGCGCCGTACATCTCAGCCGTTTTATATATCGCCTTTTCAAGCTTGCCGCTTTGTGCGAGTTCGATCGGATAGGTCTTCAATATCCTGTCGCAGGTCTCGATGCTTGCTTGTTTATCCTTCCCGGGGCCGTAAAAGACAATCTCGACGGCAAGCATGGCGGAGTAGAACATCTCCCCCTTTTTGTCGTCCTTGCCGAGGGCCGCGGCCTTTTCATATTCAACGGCGGCCTCGGCGTACATCTTTGAATCGAAGTACGCCTCTGCCAGCAAAAGACGCATCTCTCCGACCGACGGAACGGACGGATACGAGGCGAGAAAGAGCGTATACCCGTCAATGGCCGTTTTCAGCGCGGCCATATCGGACTTTTCCCTGCCGTTTTTATGATACTGCTTGAATGCCCATGCGGATGCTTCGATGACGACGGCGTCTATCTTTTCCGCGCCCTTTGGATAGGTCTTTTTGTACCACGGCGCCGTTGTATTGAACATGGCGAGCATCTCGGCGGAGGTCTTCAAGGCCGCATCAATGTTGCCGGCCCTTGCGGAAAGCGAGGCCATGAGTTTATAGATGAGCGGCAGTTCCTCGTAATCGGGGAACATATCCACGAGGGTCTTGTACGCCTTTGACGCGTGCTCGTATCTGGCGGCGTCGGCAAAGGCCTCGCCGAGCAAGGCAAGCAGTCTTGGCGAGTAGTCTCGCGGACCGAGGGCGCGTATGAACTCGACCGCCGTATCCGCGTCCTTGAAATGAGCGAGGCTCATTACGGCGCCGGATATCGCCTCCGGGGCAAGACCTGAGCCGCCCTTCCACGCTGCGGCCGCGCTTCTCTCCATATCAAGCATCTTTGTAAATGCGTCAACCGACTTTTCGAGGTTCTCCGTCTTGTAATAGACCCATCCGAGTTTGTAGAGCGCCTTTTCATGGTACAAGCCCGGTCCGGCGACGATTATCCTTTTGTAGGACTCGGCGGCCTCTCCCATCTGCCCTGTCTCGAAGTATATCTCACCGAGCCGGAAACTCGCCTCGAGCGCAAATTGCGAGCGAGGGTATTTTTTGACCACGTTTTCAAACCATGCCGCGGCCTCTCCCTGTTGGGCGCTCTCATAAAGGGCGTACCCGATGAGATAATGCAGGGCGTCTGCGCCTTTGAGGTGCGGATGCGCGGCGAGCAGGTATTGAAAACCGTTTATGAGGTGGGAGTAGTCGTGGACCGGCTGGAGAGGTTCTTTTTTAAGCGCGCCTTTCCTGAAAAGCTCCAACTGCCTCTCGTGCTCTTCCATCGCCGTCCTGAAGTAAGCGTCCTTCGCGTCGAGATAGGCGTCGGTGAGCCTTAAAAGCGTTTTCAAGGAGAAATCCCCCTGACTCTGTCCGCTTCCGAATGTCGTTGTGTTGCCGTAAAACCTTGAAAGCGTACTGCTAGAGAAGTCGCCTTGACTCTTTGCGATGGACATATACTCATTCCATTCGGCAACCCTTGGATCGGAGTTCATGGGGTCGGCAATTATTGCGGGCGGAGCGGGGCCGGCTGCCTTGCCGGTTGTCTTGGCAAAAGGCTTGGCTTCAGCCGCCATGAGGCGTCCGGGAGCAATGACAAACAAGAGGCACAAACAGGCAAAGGGCATGACCCATTGCCGCGCCTTTGGGGCGCAACGGCTCATGCCCAATGCGGGGACGCGCCCTTCCAATGGCGCTTGCCCGAACTTATCTGGCGCTTGCGGTTTTTTGCCTGTCAGGTACAGGCTTGTCTTCTCTGGTAAGGGCCGTGATATGCGACTTGTAGTCTCCCAACTCATATCTGATCTTTACAAACCTTTCCCTGACGTGTACGTCCATCTCGAGCAAAGAGGCGGCCTGAGCCTCCTCGATGGAAGCCGACAACTCGGCTACCTTAAGCCTCGTTTCAGCGAGGGCCGCAAGGTTTTTCCTCGTTGCCGCGAGCTTGTTCATGGCGCTAAACCTTAGCCTATCATATATTCGCTCTATTTCCAGTTTTTCTCCCCTTCTTATGCTTGCGATGTCCCTTGAAAGCATCTCTAGCGGCTTAGGCATGCCGGAGCCTGCCTGCGTAGACTTCGTTGGAACGATCATGTGGATGATGGGGCAGGAGATGCTCGAGCTCATGCACTCCAACACCTCGCTCCCTTCGTAGAGGATGAGCTTTATGACGTATCTCTCCTCGTCGGTCAACTTCCGTTTCGACGTGGCCTCCCATTTTTTGCTTATCTCGGCCCCTATTACCTCAAAGAAGGGCGCGTTCACGCTTTCCGCTGAGCCGAGCGTCTTCTCCTTCGCGTCAGCCGCCTTCTTTATGGCCACAAGTATTATCTTTATCTTTGTTATATCCTGATCGAGGCCGGCAAGCGCCTCCTCCATCCCTTTTACGGTGTTCTGCACGTAAATCTGCGAAGCGGCCAATCCCGCGTCGCGTTCATGGAACACGGTCTTCAGGTCCGCGAGCGCCGCGTATTCCTGTCTGATACGGCGCGTTTTCCGGCTCTGCTCCATAAGTGAAAGGTAGTATTGCCCTTCGGCGTCCAGAACGGACGCATCCTTGCCTATCAGGGCCGCGACATACGGCTTTCTTAACTGAGCGTCGCTCGCAACAAGCGACAGATAGTCGCCCAGCGAGGCGATTCCCTCAGCCGCTTTGTCGTAATGCCACTGGGCTTTGTCCTTCATGCCGAGGCCGGAGGCGCATCGGGCGGCAAACAGCTGGCTCTCGATTGGCTCAAGCCCCCAAGATGAAAGAGACAAAGAGAGCTTCATAACCTTCAAACATTCGTCAAAGGACCCCATGCCCACGAACGCATAAACTTGCCCCATAAGAGAGTGTCTGTATAGCGCGCTTGACGGCGCTATCTTCATGAACTCCACGGCCGCCTCGACGTATCTTTCATCATCAAGGAGGGTTTGCCCGGTAAGAAGCGCTACGCGGTCAGCCATGTCCTTGTCAATGGATTGGGGCTGGCCCGCGGGTATCTTGGAGAGCGTCGCCCTCGCGGCCTCGTTCTCATTCGTCAGGACCTGTATCTGCGCCTGAGCAAAAACGGCATAAGAATAATATTTGTCCGAGCGCGGCACCTTTGAAAGGGCGATAAACGCCTCTTTGAGCCTGTCAAGACGTATGAGGCTCAAGCCTGAATAATATGCGGCAACGGTAGAGCCGGAGAGTTCCTTTGCCGCGAAAAGGACGTTCTCCGGTTCGTCGTTCCGGTAAAAAGAGGCGAGTAATCCAGCGATGCCTGGAATCTCCTTCGAGATATTTACCTGCGGGTTCAAGGCCAGATAAGCCGTGGATGCCGTAGTAAGACGCCTTGAATCCGATACGAGCTTCAAGAGCGCGGCCGCGTCCCTTTCCTCGGCGTTGTTTTCAAGGATTATCCTGCTTGTGGTAGAGGAGGAAAAGTAGTCGTCGACAAGATAATCGAACAACGCCTGTTGATAGACGAAGGCCGACCCGGTAAGGCCGGTTGCCTCCATCCCTGCGGCAAAGGAGACGCGCGGTATGGTCAGCAACAAGAGTAGTATTGCAAGTATTCGCTTTGCCATGATGCCCTACCTGTTAGAAAAGTCCAACTGATACGGCCTGATCTCTATCTCCTTGCCCTTTTTCTGTATGGCCAGTTCTATTAGATACGTCCTTGCGGCCTTGACGTTTAGGGATATGGTCGTTTCGCCCTTTTTCACGTTGGTCCCGCCGTCGGACCACGTGTAGATAATCTTGAGGTTATGCGAGCCAAGGTCCATCTCGCCGAGATACAATTGATGTCTGCCGCCGGCGCTCAACGCCGAGTCCTCTATAGGGGCGTAAACATGCCCTTTGACGAACCTGCCGTTGTCCACCACGTCTATGCTGACGAGTTTTATGCCTGCCTCGCGCTTGATTACGGACAGGTTCAGCGTTGTTGACGGGAATGATTTTATGCTTTCGTCAAACGCCCTGATCTTTTCGTCAAGGGCGTCGTATTCCTTGTTCAAGTCGACGATAAGCTCCCTGATGGATGCGCCTTTTTTGCCCTGTGATTCCGCGGCGCTGGAAAACGCCGCCGAGTTCATAAAAACGAGCATGGACAGGGATATATAACCAATGGTTTTCATTATCGAAGAATGCTTTTGTTATTTATACGCCTATATATGCCATATCGGCGTTTTTTACAAAAAATTAAATGCTTCGGCCTTCCCAATAGGCCATCTCTATGCCGCACGGTATTACTGTTGATTATACTTATAGAGTACTACAGACGGGGATTGAATGCAATGTTGCATCGGCGGCCTCAAGGCCGGATTTGGTGGGCGGTACAGGGATTGAACCTGTGGCTTTCACCGTGTGAAGGTGACACTCTGCCGCTGAGTTAACCGCCCGTTTTGCGGGAAGGATTTACGTCGTACGTCGTCTGAACGGACGAATGATAATACGGATACCCCGTTAAAGTCAAGCGCTTGCCTTTTTTGCTTTTTCGCAAAGACCGTGAAACGCGATGTGCAGTTTTATTTTACATGTCGTTTGCGCAACGATGCCGTTCATAACGCATCTATATCGTCATTGTGGTGAAGTCGCCATAGATTCCGGCGGTTTAACCCAATAACAACGCCCCCGCACAGTAAGGCGCGGGGGCGTTGTTATTCTCTTTCACCTGCTTCTTCCGCTTAACTAAGGAAGCTCTGATTAATTCTCTGGTTTGTCATTCTCGCTCCGCGAAGCAATCTCGTCTTCAAGGAAGTCAACAACTTAGAGATTGCCGCGCCGCCGTTGGGGGCTCGCAATGACGGCTTAACGGAATTAATCAGAAGTTCCCTAAC
>JACRCE010000036.1 GCA_016213015.1 Deltaproteobacteria bacterium
AACGACCCCAAAGGCCCGGTGCAACAGGCTATAAAGGCCATAAAGGATATTGCCCCTGAGATTATTGTAATAACCGACGTCTGTATGTGCGAATACACTACGCACGGCCACTGTGGTATCATAAAGGAAGGCGACGTTGACAACGACGCGACGCTTGAGGCGCTTTCAGAGGAGGCCGTGTCCCACGCAAAGGCCGGGGCCGACATGATAGCGCCCTCGGACATGATGGACGGCAGGGTTGGGCGGATACGCGCCGTGCTCGACGACGAGGGTTTCTCACGCCTGCCCATAATGAGCTACGCGGCAAAGTATTCGAGCGCCTTTTACGGGCCGTTCCGCGAGGCCGCCGAGTCCACGCCTCAATTCGGGGACAGAAAGACCTATCAGATGGACCCGGCCAACTCGGATGAGGCGCTAAGGGAAGTCGCCCTTGATATAGCCGAGGGCGCGGACATCGTGATGGTCAAGCCCGCCCTGCCGTACCTCGACATCATAAGAAGGGTAAAGGACGAGTTCAACTGCCCGACCGCGGCCTACAACGTGAGCGGCGAGTTCTCCATGATAAAGGCCGCGGCAAAGATGGGCTGGATAGACCACGACAGGGCAATGATGGAGTCGCTTACCTGCATAAGACGCGCCGGAGCCGACATGATAATCACCTACTTCGCCAAGGAGGCGGCGCGGGTTATCAACGGATGACGGGTGAGAAATATGCAATTGACCGTGGGCCTTATAAGATATGGCCCTCTTGAGATAAAATAAACGATAACACATAGACCTATAAAGATAAGGAGTAACATACATGCACGGTGAAAAACCAAAGGGACATCCGGGGGGACATCCCGGCGCTGGACACGGACACGGCGCTTTCGGCAAAGGCGGCGGCCCTGCCGTTACGGACAAATCAGGCGGCAGGAAGTGGCTGCCTAAGCTCATAGCGTGGGAGCTTACGAGGTCTTGTAACCTCGACTGCATACACTGCCGCGCCGCGGCGCGTTTCGGCAAGTATCCGAATGAGCTTACGACAGAGGAGAACATGAAGTTTCTTGAGGACGTGGCCTCCTTCTCAAGCCCCATAATGATAATGACCGGCGGGGAGCCGATGTTGAGGGACGATATATGGGATCTGGCTAAACACGGCACGAAGCTCGGCCTCAGGATGGTGATGAGTCCTTGCGGTTTCCTCGTAACCGAGGAGACGGCAAGGAAGATGATAGATTCCGGTATTCAGCGCGTGAGTTTTTCCATTGACGGCGCGACAGAGGAGAGCCATGACAACTTCAGGCGCGTTCGCGGCGCGTTCGCGTCCGTCATGACCGCCATCGAGAACGTGAAAAAGGTCGGCCTCGACTTTCAGGTGAATACCACCGTCACCAAACATAACCTCGCGGATCTGCCGAAGATACTGGACCTCGTGATAAGCCTTGGGGCAAAGGCGCATCATCCGTTCCTCCTTGTGCCGACCGGCAGGGGCGCGGATCTGAAGGATCAGGAGATAGCGCCGGAGGACTACGAGAAGGCGCTTACGTGGTTTTACAATATGCGCGAGAAGGTGCCTATCCAGTTCAAGCCGACGTGCGCCCCGCATTACTATAGAATCTTCAGGCAGCAGGAGAGCGCCAAGGGCATAAGCGTAACGCCTGAGACGCACGGCCTCGACGCCATGAGCAAGGGTTGCATGGGCGGACAGAGCTTCGCCTTCGTGTCCAACACGGGCAAGGTGCAGATATGCGGCTTTCTTGAGACCGAGTGCGGTGATATAAGGAAGGAGTCGTTTGTGAAGATATGGGACACCTCCAAGGTGTTTCAGCAGATGCGCGCATGGGACGACTACAACGGCAGGTGCGGGTACTGCGAGTTTCGCAAGGTGTGCGGCGGTTGCAGGGCCAGGGCATTCGCCTTTACCAAGGACTACATGGACGAGGAGCCGTTTTGCACCTATCAGCCTTCCGAGGCCGCGAAAAAGGCGAGGGATGCGAAAAAGGCCGCTAACGAGTAAGGCGGTTATATGTGGACGGTTATCGGTTAGCGGTTTAAGGATAATTATTCTCTCGCCTTCACCGATAACCGATAACCGTCTTTGTCTTTACCGATAACCGATACGGGGTTTTGGCGATGGGGGAAGACGTCTCGTTCAACAATGCCGAGCACGGCGCGGATAACGGCGCTCAGGCGACGGCAATAAGGGCCGACTTAGTAGAGCGCTTTATTGCCAAGTTCATTGACGCGCTCATCGTCCTTGCCTTCATGGCCTTTCCGACGATAGCGGGAGATATTGCAGGCGCGGTTTACATACTCATCTCCGACGGTCTTATGTCGGGCAGGAGCATCGGCAAGCGGATAATCGGATTGAAGACGGTCAAACAGGCCGATAGCGCCGTCGCGTGCGATATCCGTTCATCCATCGTTAGAAATGCGGAGTTCGCGGCCATCATCGTCCTGTATATCGTCCTTGGCTGGATACCGTATCTTGGCAAGGCGATTGTGTTTCTCCTTGCCGTTGCATTGGCCGGGGCGGAGATGCTTCTTATCTATACGGATGAGCGCTCTGGGATGCGGTTTGGAGACCGCGTAGCCGACACCGTCGTCGTTCCATTAAAAGGCCGTGATGCTTAAAGTCCGTGACCGTGAACCGTGACCGTGAAAGACGTAGCGCTCTAAAGTCTGTGATGCGTTAAAACGATAACCCTTTCAGTCAGCCTAACAGCCCTCCAATTAGTCGTTTTCCAGCGGAATTTCATCTGATTTTTCGGTCAATTTTTACTTGACAAAAACATGAAGCAGGAATATAGTCTACCCAAGGCGTGGTATAAAGTGGTATAAAGTGGTATGAATCCGTCTTCAAGTGGGATGTGGACGCATCGGTTGCCTATCATGTAAGGAGTTTCCCGAGATGTTCAGGGGCAGATTTGAACATTCGATTGATTCCAAAGGCAGGTTGAGCATCCCGTCAAGGTTCAGGGAGACGCTTGCCGAGCGGTACGACGCTCGCCTTGTCGTTACGGCCTACGACAACTTGCTTTTGGCCTATCCGTTCGCCGAATGGCAAAGGCTCGAGGACAAGGTCAGGGAGCTTGCAGAGTTCAAAAAAGACACGCGATCGTTTCTGAGATTTTTCTACTCCAGCGCCGTGGACTGCGCCATAGACAAGCTCGGCAGGGTGCTCATACCGCCTACGCTAAGGGAGTATGCGCGCCTTGAAAAGGACGTGGTTCTCATCGGTACGCTCAGGAACATCGAGATATGGAACAAGGCCGACTGGGAGAAGGCGCGGTCGGGCGTATCGGTGGAGGAGATAGCCTCAACGCTTGACCGGCTCAATATATGACGCCTGCATTTTCGCATCTGAGCGTCATGCCGTTGGAGACGATAGAATATCTTGCCTGCGTTCAGGGCGGCGTTTACGTTGATTGCACGGTCGGCGGAGGCGGACATGCCGCGTTGATACTTGAGGCCGTCGGGCCGTCCGGTCTGCTTATCGGCATTGACCGCGACGATGACGCCATTGAGTCGGCAAAAACGACGCTCTCCTCGTTTGAAGGCAACGTAAAATTTGTGAAGGCGAATTTCAACGGTTTGCGCGCCGCGCTCGACTCTCTCGGCATTGAAAAGGTGGACGGCGTTTTATTCGACCTTGGCGTTTCGTCATATCAGTTCGACTCGCCGGAGCGCGGCTTCAGCTTCCGGCTTAACGGGCGGCTGGATATGAGGATGGACAAGACACAGGCGCTTTCAGCTTTTGAAATTGTAAACGAATACGAAGAGGCTGATATTGAGCGCATCCTCAGGGAATACGGCGAGGAGCGGCACTCAAGGAGGATTGCAAGGGCCATCGCGCGCGCGAGGGCTGGAGGGAATATCGAGACGACAGGCGCGCTCGCGGAGATTGCTTCAAGGTGTTATCCGGCAAGATGGAATCGCGCTGAGAGGATAGACCCGGCCACGCGCACATTTCAGGCGTTGAGGATAGCGGTCAACGGCGAGCTTGAGGCGATAAGGCCGGCCATTGTCGCCGCCGTCGCGTCACTCAAGATTCACGGCAGGTGCGTGGTCATATCCTTTCACTCCCTGGAGGACAGGATCGTGAAGGAGGCGTTCAAGGAGTTTGCGCTGGCATGCGTCTGTCCGCCGCGCTCTCCCGTCTGCGTATGCGGCAAGCGCGCCTCAGCGAGGATAATCACAAAAAAACCGGTAAGGCCGCTTGAGGTTGAGGTCTTCGCGAATCCGCGCGCGAGAAGCGCCAAACTCAGGGCCGTTGAACGGATTTAATCGGTGGGAACATGCAGGACATCTTGTTCGGTCAAGACGTGCGGGTCAGGAGGAATTTGAGGAACATGCGGTTCCTCTATCTTGCCGTCGTGGTGGGCGCGCTTTTTCTCGGCGTTGTCATGGTCTTCATCTGGTGCAGGATGAAGGTGGTAAATATCGGCTATGAGATATCAAAGGCGAGCGTCGAAAAAAAGGCGCTCATGGACAAGAATAGCCGGCTGAGGATAGAGCTTGGGAAGTTAAAGTCGCCTGAGAGGATAGAGCGCGTCGCCAGAGCCGAACTTGGCCTCATCTATCCGGCCTCGGAGCGCATAGTGACGGTGCGATGAAGAATAAAGCGCCAAAGAAATCGTACGTGAGGCCGCGCATCATACTGTGCGCCGCCATGTTTTTCGTCTTCTTTGCGGTCATATTCGCCAAGGCCGTTCAGCTTCAGGTGGTAGAGGGGGAGCGTTTCAAGAAGCTGGCCGAGCGCCAGCACACCAAGACCGTAAGCATACAGCCCAAGAGGGGCGAGATATACGACAGGAATTCGAGAGAGCTTGCGCTCTCCCTTGAAGTTGACTCGGTGTACGCGAACCCGGACAAGGTGCGCGACCATCGGATGGCCGCAAGGGCGCTTGAGCCGGTATTGTCGGTAAAGAGGGCCGAGCTGGAAAAAAGGCTTGCCTCAGACGCCGGATTCGTGTGGCTTAAAAGACAGGTTGATCTCAGCGACGACCAGCGCAAGACCTTGGACGGCATCAAAGGCATAGGGCTTACGCGGGAGAGCAGGCGCTATTACCCTAACCGCGGCCTTGCCGCCAATATCATCGGTTTTACCGGCGTTGACGCCAACGGGCTTGAGGGCGTGGAACTGCGCTATGACGGCATGCTTCGGGGCGCGTCTGTAAGCCGCGTCGGCGAAAAGGACGCAAAGGGCAGGGTCCTTCTTTATGAGGACATGGACAAAGGGCATCAATCGTCCGGTCAGGTGGTTGAGCTGACCATCGACAAGAGCATACAATTCATAGCCGAGAAGGCGCTGAAAAAGGCGGTTGAGGGCGCACAGGCAAAGGGCGGCATGGCCGTGGTCATGGAGCCGTTCACCGGCGAGGTGCTCGCAATGGCCGCGCTTCCTTCGTTCGACCCGAACGAGATAAAGAGGTTCAACCCTAAGGAGTGGCGCAACAAGGCCGTGGTGGACGCATTCGAGCCGGGATCCACGCTCAAGCTCTTTCTCATAGCGGGCGCGCTTGAGGAGAACACGGTCAAGCCGAACGATCTGTTCTTTTGCGAAAACGGAGCGTATCGCGTGGCCGACAGGGTTTTTCACGACGCCGAAAAACACGGCTACCTTACGGTCTCGGACGTTATCAAGCATTCAAGCAACATCTGCGCCGCCAAGATAGGCGCAAAGCTCGGCAAGGGCGGCCTTTATAAGTATATGAAGTCTTTCGGCTTCGGGGAAAAGACCGGCATAGACCTGCCCGGAGAAACCTCCGGCGCGCTCAAGCATTACAAGAACTGGTCCGGCGTCAGCACGGAGACCATATCGTTCGGGCACGGGGTGGCGGTTTCGGGCATTCAGCTTGCAAACGCCGTGTCCGCCATAGCCAACGGCGGATTCCTTATGAAGCCTTACATCGTGCGGTCGGTCAAGGACAAGCACGGGAAGGCCGCCGCGGAAACCGCCCCGTCCGTGGTAAGGCGCGTCATATCGGACGAGACGGCCGGCAAGCTTACTAAGATGCTCATAGGGGTTACAGGGGCCGGTGGAACCGGCGCAAAGGCCGCGATAGAGGGGTTTGAAGTCGCGGGTAAGACCGGCACGGCGCAAAAGCCGGACCTGAAGAACGGCGGGTACGAGAAGGGCGCGTACATGGCCTCCTTCGTAGGGTTTATACCGGCAAAGAATCCGAGGCTCGTGATACTGGTCGTGGTTGACGAGCCTCAGGGAGAGTATTACGGCGGAGCCGTCGCCGCGCCCGCGTTCAAGGAGATAGCCGAGGAGAGCCTTGCTTATCTCGGCGTCTTTTCTTCGCTGCGCGGCAAGGCATTAACCGGGACGGCTTCCGGCGACGTCTCGGCGAATGTAACGACCGGCGTGTACAAGGCCGTTTCATCTCAAGCACAAGGAGACGGCTTGGCAAGCGGCGCCAAGGCCGTTGTGCCGGATTTCACGGGTAAGACCATGCGTAGCGTGCTCAGGATGGCCAAGGCCGCGTCCCTTGACGTGGACGTGGTCGGGAGCGGAACAGCCGTATCGCAAATGCGCGGCGCGAACGGCAAGGTCGTAGTGCGTTTTGAATGAAAGGCGGTTTGGTGAGAGTATCCGATCTTGCAAGGTCACTCCGCGAGGCAAAGCTGGACTGTGCGCTTATCGGCGACGGCGCGGTTGACGTCGGCTCGGTATGCTTCGATTCGAGAGATGTTAGAAAAGGCAACTGCGCGCTTTTTGCCGCCCTTCACGGAGAGCGCGTTGACGGAGGCGCGTTCACAGCGGCTGCGGTCAAAAACGGCGCTGTCGCGGTGCTGGCTCAAAGGCCGGCTCATGGGCTATCCGTCCCGCAATTGATCGTAACCGACGCAAGGGCCGCCCTTTCAAAGGCGTCGCACCTTGTTTACGGCGAGCCGTCGGAAAGGCTCGTCGTCATAGGCGTAACCGGCACGAACGGCAAGACCACCACCACCTATCTCGTGGAGGCGATATTGAAGGCCGCAGGTCTTAAACCCGGGGTCATCGGCACCGTGAACTATCGCTACGGCGGCATGGTGTTCGACGCGCCGCATACGACGCCTGAGGCGAGCGAGTTGCACTGCATCTTAAAGGACATGGTGGAGGCGGGCATGACGCACTGCGTAATGGAGGTGTCTTCCCACGCGCTCTCTCAAAAGAGGGTGGAAGACTGCGTCTTCAAGGCGGGCGTATTCACCAACCTTACGCATGAGCATCTCGACTATCATCACACGATGGACGAGTACTTCGATGCAAAGGGCATACTGTTCAAGAGGCTTTTGAAAGTATCCGGCGGGGTTCCGGTAATCAACATTGACGATGCTTGGGGGAGCCGCCTTGCGGGCGAGTTGGATAATGCCATGACCTTCTCAATCGGCAAGGCCGCTGTAATAGTCCCTGAGAGTTTCACCCTTGGGGATTCCGGCATCGAAGCGGTGTGCGATACTCCGGTTGGCGCAGTCGCGATACGCTCAAGCCTCGTCGGAGAATATAATCTGCAAAATATCCTTGCCGCCATCGGCGCGACAATCGCCGTGGGCGTCAAGCCGTCCGCGATAGAGGCGGGCATCGCAAGTCTCAAGAGGGTGCCGGGCAGGCTTGAGAAGTCGGCCTCTGCCGCGGGAATCGGGATCGCCGCTTACGTTGACTACGCGCACACGGGGGACGCGCTCAAGCGCTCGCTTGAGGCGCTCAGACAAGTGGCCAAGGGCAGGATCATCACGGTCTTCGGTTGCGGCGGAAACCGCGACAAGGGCAAGAGGCCGGAGATGGGCGGGGTATCGGCCTCTCTGTCCGACATGACGATAATAACGTCGGATAATCCGAGGGACGAAGATCCGTTGGAGATTATCAAAGAGGTTGAGGCGGGCGCGATAAAGGCCGGAGCAAGAAGATGCGCCGAAGGCGAGGCGCCGGAGGCAAAGGCGTATATCGTCATGCCCGACAGGAAAGAGGCCATTCGATGCGCGGTGTCCATTGCAGGGGAAGGCGACACCGTGCTTGTTGCCGGCAAGGGACACGAGGTTTACCAGATAGCGGACGGGGTAAGCTCCCATTTCAACGACATGGAGGAGCTTGATTCAGCTATAGCCGCGAATAAGAAGGCCGCGTATGAAACTTAAACTGAACGACATAGTCATGGCGACCAAGGGAGCGTCGAGTTGCGCCAATCGGGACGAACTGATAACCGGCGTGTCCACCGATTCGCGGAGCATAGTCGCGGGCACCGTCTTTTTCGCGTTGAAAGGGCCGCGCTTCGACGGCCACGCCTTTGTGCGGGACGTCCTGAGAAAGGGCGCGGTAGCCGCGGTCGTTAAGGAGCATGCGGCGGTAGACCTTGCCGCGTCTCTTGAAGCGGCCCCGCTCATCGTCGTCAAGGATACGCTGGCTTCGCTCGGCAATCTGGCATCTTACGTCAGAAGGTTGCATGGAACGCCGGTCGCGGCGATAAGCGGGACAGCGGGCAAGACCACGACAAAGGAGATGCTTGCCGCGATCCTGAAAAGGTCGAGGCGGGTCTTGAAGACCGAAGGCAACAAAAATAACCTCATCGGGCTTCCGCTTACGCTCATGGAACTGGATGAGTCCTTTGACGCCGCCGTGGTCGAGCTTGGTATAAGCGAGTTTTATGAGATGCAAAGGCTCGTCGAGATATGCGTCCCGGACGTGGCGGTCATAACGAATATCGGCAGGGCGCATCTTGCCACCCTCGGCGATATCGAGGGCGTGGCAAGGGCAAAGGCCCCGCTTTTCACCGCCCTCCCGCCGACGGCGGTGAGGGTGGTCAATCTTGACGACCCAAGGGTCGTCAAGTCGGCTCAGGGCGGCAAGAACATCGTTACATACAGCCTGAATCAAGACGCCGACGTCAGGGCGAGGAAGTATACCGTTGACAAAGGCTTCGAATCGATCGAAGTGATTTACGACGTGAGGGGCGCTGAGGTGAAGATAAGGTTTCCCTCCCCCTCGATGGCGTATGTGGTAAACGGCGCCGCCGCGCTTGCGGCCGCCCTGCCGTTCGGCGCTAAGACGGACGAGATGATCGCCGGGTTGAACGGCTTCCAGCCGATTTACGGACGCATGAGCGAGTGGCGCTCTCAAGGCGTAACGTTGCTTGACGACACCTACAACGCCAACCCGGAGTCGGTCGCCTCGGCGCTCAGGACGCTTGCCCTTGCCAAGGGTAGGAGGGTCGCGGTGATAGGGGCCATGCTTGAACTCGGAGAGGCCGCCGTCGAGGAGCATGCGGCCGTCGGCCGGATGGCCGCCTCCCTCGGAATAGATATGCTCGTTACGGTCGGCGCGTTGGCCTCTGCCGCAGGCCGCTCGGCGCTTGAGGCCGGCATGAATAAAGAGTCGGTTTTGAGCTTCAAGGACAACGCCGCCGCCGGTGAGGGGCTTAAAGAAGCCATCGAAAGCGGCGATACCGTGCTTGTGAAAGGCTCAAGGGGCGCTTTGCTCGAAGAGGTGGCGGAGGGAATAAAGCGTTTTGTCGCAGGTGACGCGACGCGGAGATTTGTCGGTCATTAACAGGGAAAAGGAATAGATGCTCTACTATTTTTTATATCCGCTTGCAAAGTACCATACGGTATTCAACGTATTTCAGTATATTACGTTCAGGACCATCTACGCGGCCATAACCGCGCTCATCCTGAGTTTTCTCGTAGGGCCTTATCTCATAGAAAGGCTCAAGTCAATGAACGTCGGAGAGGTGGTAAGAAAGGACGGTCCGCCGAATCATCTCGGCAAGGAAGGCACCCCGACGATGGGCGGGGCGATCATACTGCTCGTGCTTGTCGTTTCCGTGCTCCTCTGGGCGAACCTCGCGAACCCTTACGTCTGGGCGCTTTTGTTCGTAACCATCGGCATGGGGGTCATAGGTTTCATTGACGACTACAGCAAGGTGATAACGAGAAAGAAGGGCGGCATGAAGGGCAGGACCAAGTTTCTGGCGCAGGCGGCCGTGGCCTCGGCAGCGACGCTTTATATCTACTATTACCTGAACGTGGATACGTCGATCACCATCCCGTTCTTGAAGGACGCAAGGCTCGATCTGAAGATGTTCTATGTCCCGTTTGCGGTATGCGTCATGGTCGGCGCCTCCAACGCCGTGAATCTTACCGACGGGCTTGACGGCCTTGCCATAGGCCCCATGATAATGGCCGCGGCGACGTACATGCTCTTGGCCTATCTCGTGGGGCACGTCAAGATTGCCAACTACCTTCACGTCATGTACGTGCCGAGGGCCGGAGAGCTTGCCGTGTTCGCCGGCGCGATGGTCGGCGCCTCGTTAGGCTTTTTGTGGTTCAATACCTATCCGGCGCAGGTCTTCATGGGCGACGTGGGTTCTCTGTCGCTCGGCGGCGCGCTTGGAACGCTGGCCGTGATAACCAAGAACGAGGTGCTTTTACTGCTCGTGGGCGGGATATTCGTGCTGGAGGCGCTCTCAGTGATAGTTCAGGTGGCTTCCTTCAAACTTACCGGCAAGAGGGTATTCGCAATGGCGCCCATCCATCATCACTATGAACTCAAGGGCTGGCCTGAACCTAAGATAATAGTGAGGTTCTGGATAATATCCATAATACTGGCGCTTATGGCCATAAGCACGTTGAAGATACGGTGAAAATAAACGGACTCGAGAGGGCAAAGACGCAACTCAAAGGCGCGCGCGTCGTTGTCGTCGGGCTTGGGCAGACCGGACTATCCTGCGCGAGGTTTCTTGCGGGGCGCGGAGCAAAGGTAACGCTTGCAGACGATTCGAGTATTGACAAGCTGGACAAGGCAAAGGCGCTGATTGAGGCCTGCCCTGATATTGATATAAAGGCCGGAGGCGCTGAGTCCGTTGATCTAACCGGCGTCTCGCTTGTCGTGGTAAGTCCGGGTGTGCCTTACGCTCATCCCCTCCTGAGCGAGGCGAGGAGGCGCGGAGCCGAGGTCATAAGCGACATAGAGCTTGCATGGCGATTCATCGACGCGCCTGTGCTGGCCGTGGCCGGCACGAACGGCAAGACAACGACGACCACGCTCCTTGGAAAGACGCTGAAAGATGCCGGATACAAGGTCTTTGTCGGCGGCAATATCGGCACGCCGGCCATAGAGTGCGTTGAAAACGGCGAGGGTTACGATCTGTGCGTGCTTGAGATAAGCAGTTTTCACCTTGAGACGACTTTGGCCTTTAACCCGCATATAGCGGCGCTTTTGAACATAACCGAAGACCACCTTGACAGGTACGATAGTTTCGAGCATTACGCGAACACCAAGTTTCGTTTGTTCGAGAATCAGACGCCAAAGGATTTTAGCGTCGTGAATATAAACGACCCGGTGATAGCAAAGAGGGCAGCCGACGGCCTTGGGCGCGGCTTAGTCGTGCCGTTCACGGTTTCAGGCGAGGTTGACAAAGGGCTTTTTCTGAGGCCGGGCGAGATAGTGTACAGGCCGAGCAATGCTCGGGAGGAGATTTATCCGACCTCTCGTTTTAAGCTGACAGGGCTTCATAATATGGAGAACATAATGGCCGTTATCGCCATGGCGCGGCTTGCCGGGGCGTCTCAGGAGGGTGTGCTTGAGAGCATATCCGGCTTCAAGGGGCTTGCCCACAGGATGGAGTTCGTGAGAACCGTCGGCAACGTAACGTACATAGACGATTCAAAGGGCACGAATATCGGCGCGCTTGAGACGGCGCTTAGGGGCATGAACTCTCAGGTGGTGCTCATCATGGGAGGCAGGGACAAGGGCGGCGACTACGGCGCGCTGGCAATGCTTGTAAGGGACAAGGTCAGGGCAATGGTTCTCATCGGAGAGGCGAGGTTCAAGATACAGGATGCCCTTGGCGGCCTGACGGATGCGCTTATGGCTTCGACGCTCGATGAGGCCGTGGCAATGGCCCGTTCAAAGGCGATTGCCGGAGATACGGTGCTCTTATCCCCGGCCTGTTCGAGTTTTGACATGTTCAAAAGCTACAAAGAGCGCGGTGATCTGTTCAAAGAGATAGTGGGGAAACTCAAGTGATAAGGCCGGCCGACACGGACAAGCTCCTTATAATATCCTTCGTCTTTCTCGTTGCAGTCGGTATTGCAATGGTTTATTCGACGAGCTATATCTGGGCCACGTCGCGCTTCGGTGATGGGTATCTTTTTTTCAGGAAGCACGTCGTTTATGCGGCCATCGGGCTCGTCTGCTTCGTCGCCGGGGCCAAGATACCTTACGGCGCGCACAGAAAGCTCGCGTATCCGGCTCTGATAATTGTCATTATAATGCTGATAGCCGTGCTCATTCCGGGCGTAGGATACGTTGCCGGAGGGGCGAGAAGGTGGTTGAGGTTGGGGCCTGTCGCATTTCAGCCATCGGAGGCGGCAAAGATGGCGCTCGTGTTTTTCATGGCCATGAACCTTGCCAAGAAGCAGGAGAGGATAAAGGGGTTCTGGGCAGGGTTTGCACCGAACATGCTCATCCCCGGCGTGGTCATAGCGCTCATCATGCTTGAGCCGGACCTTGGCACCGCCTTGTGCGCCGCGTTCCTGATGTTGCTAATGAACTTCATCGGCGGCGTAAGGATGAGGTATCTCGTCATTGCCGCGCTTGCCGCTCTTCCGGTCGTCTATTTTTTTGTCATGAAGAACTTCGGTTACATGATGACGAGGATTATGGTTTATATTGATCCATGGAAGGACCCGGAAGGCAAGGGCTTCCAGATGGTGCAGTCCTTCATCGCCTTCGGCTCAGGCGGCATAGACGGAGTGGGCATCGGCGAGAGCAAACAAAAGCTCTTTTACCTGCCCGAGGCGCACACGGACTTCATATTTTCCGTCATAGGCGAGGAGACCGGTCTGATAGGCGCTGGACTCGTCATCGTGTTTTATGCGCTTTTCTTGTACAGCGGCGCGCGCATCGCATTGAAGAGCAAGGAGTTGCACGGAAAGTTTCTCGCGATCGGCGTAACGTTCATGATAGTCATGCAGGCCGCGATAAACATGTCCGTCGTGCTCGGGCTTTTGCCGCCCAAGGGACTGCCTCTGCCGTTTATAAGCTACGGCGGGACCTCCCTCGTGGTAAGCATGTTCGCCGCCGGGATACTTCTTAACATAAACATGAGGAACAACGAGGCGTGAATGAGAAGGACGACGGACGCCGGCGGGGCGTCTTTAACGCTTGTGATGGCCGGCGGCGGAACAGGAGGGCATCTTTTTCCGGCAATTGCGCTTGCAGGCGAGTTCAAGTCGAGATGCCCGGACGCAAGGATAGTCTTCATAGGCGGCAAAGGCGGCATAGAGGAAAAACTGGCGCATGGTCTGGGTTATGAGCTAAGGCTCCTTGACGTGGAGGGGGTAAAGAACAGGCGCGGTTTGAGGCGGATAAGGGCGCTTGCAAAGGCGGCAATGGCCGTGGTCGAGGCAGTCGGGATATTGAGGGAGATTCGACCGGACGGGGTAATCGGAAGCGGCTCCTACTCGTCCGCGCCGGTGGTGAGCGCGGCGCGTCTTCTCGGCATAAAGACCGCCATAATGGAGCAAAACGCCATGGCCGGCCTTACCAACAGGGCGCTTGGCAGGTTCGTTGACAGGGTGTATATCTCATTTGCCGAGGCGAGGCGTTTTTTCCCGATGCTTAGAACGGTTGTAAGCGGCAATCCGGTAAGAAGGGAAATACTCGGCAAGGCGCCGATTGACGCCGTCGGGAAGGGCGACAAATTTTCGATACTCGTGTTCGGCGGGAGTCAGGGCGCGACGGCGATAAACACCGCCTTCGTGGACGCGACCGAGTATCTGACCGATATATGGCCGGGACTGGCCGTTGTGCATCAGACCGGCAAGGACGGGTATGATCAGGTCGAGAGCGCTTACAGAAGGAAGGGATTGAAGGTGGAGGTCATGAGGTTCATCGACGATATGGCCGGGGCGTACCGTAGCGCGGACCTTGCCGTATGCAGGGCGGGCGCAACCACGCTCGCCGAGCTTACCGCCCTTGGCGTGGCCTCCGTGCTGATACCGTATCCGTTCGCCTCGGACGACCACCAGAGCGTGAACGCAAGGTGCATGGCTTCATCCGGCGCGGCAATGGTCATAGAGCAGGACAAACTTACCGGCGCGGCTCTTGCGACGGCGATCAAGAGGTTTTACGGATTTCCGGGAGAGTTGAAGGCCATGCGCGAAAAGGCGAAGGGCATGGGCAGACCAAACGCGGCAACAACGATAGCCGATGATTTTCTGAAGGTGATGAACAAGGGGGCGTAACGGATGTACAGGGGCAGGATAAAGCGGATACACTTCATAGGCATAGGCGGGGCCGGCATGAACGGCATCGCCGAGGTGCTTATAAACATGGGCTACGAGGTCAGCGGCTCGGACCTCGCCTCAACCGACGTTACGAGAAGGCTTGGCAGTCTCGGCGCGGTTATCCGCGCCGGACATAAAGCGGAAAACGTTGTCGGGGCGCAGTGCGTGGTTTATTCCTCGGCCGTTAAAAAGGACAACCCCGAGATGATCGAGGCATCGGCGCGGCAGATACCGGTCATACCGAGGGCCGAGATGCTCGCCGAGCTGATGCGGCTAAAGTACGGCGTGGCCATAGCGGGCACGCACGGCAAGACCACCACAACGTCGATGGTGTCGGCGATACTTGCCTCGGCCGGGATGGACCCGACTATAGTAACGGGCGGCAAGTTGAACAGCCTTGGGGCTAACGCAAGGCTCGGCACCGGGGACTTTCTTGTCGCGGAGGCCGACGAGAGCGACGGGAGTTTTTTGAAGCTTACGCCGACCATCGCGGTGGTAACGAACATAGACCGCGAGCACATGGATCATTGGGCAACGATGGACGAGGTAAGGCTTGCGTATCTCAGCTTCATCAACAAGGTTCCGTTTTACGGATGCGCTGTGCTGTGCCTCGATCATCCGGTCATACAGGGGCTTATCCCCGCCATAACGCGCAGGTTCCTGACTTACGGGTTGACGGCGCAGTCCGATACCAACGCAAGGCGCATGCGCTTCGACGGCATGAAGACCGCGTTCGAGGTCTGGCAGGGTCGCGGCCTCCTCGGAGAGATAACGTTGAATCTTCCCGGCGAGCATAACGTCTACAACGCCCTTGCCGCGCTGTCCGTGGGGCGCGAGTTGGAGATAGACTTTGGGCACATAAAGGCCGGGCTTGAAGGCTTCACCGGCGTTGAGCGGCGGTTTCATGTAAGGGGCGTCGCACGCGGCATAACCGTGGTGGACGACTACGGCCACCACCCTGAGGAGATAAAGGCCGCGCTCAGGGCCGCCAAGCTCGGCTTTAGCGGCAACAGGGTCGTCGTCGTGTTTCAGCCGCACAGGTACACGAGGACAAAAGACCTCTTCAAGGAGTTTTTATCGGCCTTCAACGACGCGGACAAGCTCATATTGACCGAGGTCTACGCGGCGGGCGAGGACAAGATAATCGGCGCCACCGGAGAGGCGCTCTACGACGGCATAAGGGCTTACGGGCATAAGGACGCTTCTTATGTGCCTGATACAAGCGCGCTGGCCGATCATCTGTCAAAGGTTTCTCTCGAGGGCGACTTGGTTATAACGCTTGGCGCGGGCGACGTGTGGAAGGCGGGGGTTAAGCTCCTTGATCTGTTGAAGGGGAGAGACAAGGCATGAGCGACAAAAAAAAATCCACGCAGTATTCGCTCTTTTTCATACAGCGCTTCAAGGGCAAGGTGCTGTTCAACGTGCCAATGAGCGAATACACGTCTCTTAGGATAGGCGGCCCGGCCGACGTAATGGCCTTTCCACAGGACGACGCGGACCTTAAAAACCTCATTACCTTTGCCGAGGACAAGGGTTTCCCGTACCAGATACTCGGCAACGGAACGAACCTCTTGGTGCGCGACGGAGGCATAAGAGGGGTCGTGATAAACATGTGCGAGGGCTTCAAGGAGATCATCTGGCAGGACGACATGAGGGCCGTTGCCGGGGCAGGCGCTACGCTTGCATCGCTCCTCAACGGGTCGCGGGACAGGGGCGCATCAGGGCTTGAGTTCGCGGTCAACATACCGGGCACTGTCGGCGGCGCAGTCGTGATGAACGCCGGCGCTTACGGCGTTGAGATAAAGGACGTATGCGAGGCGATAGAACTGATAGGCAGGAAGGGCAAACCGGCGCTCGTCAAGAAGGAGGACGCGGGATTTGCCTACAGAAAGAGCGATCTCCCGAAAGGCGCGGTGGTCGTAAGGGCGCATCTGAAGTTCGAGAGAAATACGGTTGAGGAGATACGAAAAAAGATTGACGAATACCGCGCAAAGAGAAGGGCTGCAGCGGCCATCCACATGCCCAACGCTGGTTCCATATTCATAAACCCGGAAGGGCATATCGCCGGAAGGCTCATAGAAGAGGCAGGGTTGAAGGGTGAGAGGATCGGGGGCGCCGAGGTCAGCGAGGCGCACGGAAATTATATCGTCAATCGCGGCAATGCGCGGGCAAAGGACGTGCTTGCGCTCATGGCGCTCATAAGGGACAGGATATACGGCACGAGGGGCATCGTGCTGGAGCCGGAGATAAAGGTGATCGGCGAGGACTGAGTGGTAAGAACGCTTAAAAATAAAAGGATAGGCGTGCTCATGGGCGGCTTCTCGGAGGAGCGGGAGATTTCCCTCAAGACCGGACGCGCCGTCTTTGACGCGCTGTTATCGCTTGGATACGATGCCGTGGCAATTGACGCGGGAAAGGACCTGCCTGAGCGCCTTGTTTCGGAGCGCGTTGACGTCGCCTTTATCGCTCTGCACGGGCGCTTCGGCGAGGACGGTTGCGTTCAGGGTTTGCTGGAGGTCATGGGCATACCGTACACGGGGTCGGGGGTGCTCTCATCGAGCCTGTGCATGGACAAGGCCGCGGCAAAGAAGGTGATGTCGTTCAACCGCGTTTCAACCGCGCCGTTCGTGGTGGCGAGGCAAGGAGACGCATTTAGCGCCAAGCGCCCGCGTCTGCCCGTGGTGGTCAAGCCCTGTCGTTCAGGATCGGCCATAGGCGTGAGCGTCGTAAGGAAGAAAAAAGAGTTGGCTCCGGCCATTAAAGAGGCTCACCGGCACGGGCCTGAGATACTTATCGAGAGTTACATCAAGGGCAGAGAGCTTACCGTAGCCATACTCGACGGACAAGCGCTGCCGATAGTGGAGATACGTCCGAGGAGCGGCTTTTACGACTACAACGCCAAGTACACCAAGGGGCTTACCGACTTCATCGCGCCCGCGGCATTGCAAAAAACCGAGGCGGCCGGAGTTGTAAAGCACGCGCTTGCCGCCTATAACGCGCTTGGTTGCTCCGGCGGCGCGCGGGTTGACGTGATGCTTTCCGAGGCGGCCAGGCCGTATGTGCTTGAGGTCAACACCATACCCGGGCTGACGGAGATGAGCCTTTTCCCAAGGGCCGCGTCCGCAGTCGGCATTGATTATCCGTCGCTCGTGGAGCGTATGCTTTTGTCGGCGTTTGTTGACAGGGGTTGAGGGATATAATGTACATTCACGCAAGACAGGCGATAAAGGGGCGCGGCAATAAAAGATTAAGCGAGCCGCTTTCAAAGAGAACGAGGCGGTTTTTTTCCGGGGCCGTGAAGACGGCGGCGATAGCCGTCGTCATCGGGGCTGCCGTATACGGCGCATGGTGGATTCGCGCTATCGCAACGGCGTCGCCGTATCTTGCGATAAGTTCGATCAAGGTAAGCGGCGTCGAGAGGATTACCAGGGGCGAGGTGTTGAGCGCGTCAGGCATCCGCACAGGGGACAATATGTTCGGTTTTTCCGCGTCCGAGGCCGAGGCGAGGATAAAGGATAACCCTTGGGTGAATGAGGCCGTTGTTCGGAGGACGTCGCTTGGCGCGGTGAGCATCGAGATAAGCGAGAGAAGGCCCGTAGCGCTCATAAGGCTTGACGACCTTTACGTTATGGATGCGTCGGGCACGGCCTTCAAGAGGTATAGCGGGAGCGACGCCCTCGACCTGCCCGTCATAACAGGGCTTGAGAGGGCCGAACTCAAGGAGGACGCAACCGGCCTTTCGGCGTGGGTCGTCGCGCTCCTGAGCGCTCTTTCCCAAAGGCGCGGGTTCAGCATCGCCGACGTATCGGAGATACACGCGGATAAGGTCTTCGGCCTGAGCGTCTATACCGACGATGGCGTGAGACTCGACCTTGGGGTCGGGCGGTTCGAGGAAAAGCTTTCGGCTTACGAGAAGATATTGAAGTCAAGGGGTTCCTTGAGGGGCATAGAGGCGATAGACCTGAACAATACGCGCGGCGTCGTAGTGAAGTTCGCGGACATGGTGGTTTAAGCAAGGAAGGGGGCGCTCGGGATGGGGAAAAGGGAAAATCTCATAGTCGGACTCGACATAGGCACCACCAAGATATGCGCCGTTGTCGGAGAGAAGACCAAGGACGGCATTGAGATAATAGGGGTCGGAAACCATCCATCCAAGGGCTTGAGAAAGGGCGTGGTGGTCAACATAGACTCCACAGTGGAATCCATAAAGCGCGCGGTCGAGGAGGCGGAGCTGATGGCCGGGTGCAAAATAAACAGGGTCTACTGCGGCATAGCGGGCGGGCACATAAGGGCCTTTAACAGCCACGGGGTCATCGCCGTAAAGAACAGGGAGATAACTCAGGCCGACGTCGACAGGGTCATCGAGGCGGCCCAAGCCATAGTGATACCGCCGGACAGGGAGGTCATACACGTCATCCCGCAGGAGTTCATAGTTGATGATCAGGAGGGCATACAGGAGCCGGTCGGGATGCTCGGCGTAAGGCTTGAGGTCAAGGTGCACATAGTTACCGCGGCCGTTACGTCGGCTCAGAATATAATAAAGTGCGCCAATAAGGCGGGTCTCGACGTGGCCGACATAGTGCTCCAGCAGATAGCGAGCGCCGAGGCGGTCTTGAACTCGGATGAGCGCGAGATCGGCGTGGCGCTCGTGGACATAGGCGGCGGCACGACCGATATAGCCGTGTACCACAACGGCGCGATAAAATACACGACGGTCATATCCCTTGGAGGCAATCAGGTTACAGGCGACATATCCGTTGGGTTGCGGACGCCGGTCTCCGAGGCGGAGAAGATAAAAAAACAGTGGGGCTCCGCGGTTTCGGCGATGGTTCCCAAGGACGAGAGCATAGAGATACAGTCGGTCGGCTCCAACAGGCCGAGGGCCGTTTCAAGGTATACGTTAAGCGAGATAATCGAGCCTCGCATGGAGGAGATGCTCGAGCTTATAAAGCGCGAGATAATGAAGTCCGGCTACGATAGTTTCATCACCTCCGGCGTCGTGCTCACCGGCGGGGCCGCTGCCCTCGACGGCATTACCGAGCTTGGGGAGCAGGTCTTCGGCCTGCCCGTAAGGCGAGGCTTTCCGGCGAACATAGGCGGACTTACCGACGTGGTGAGAAGTCCTGCCTTCGCAACCGGGGTCGGTCTTGTCCAATACGGAAGCAAGCACTTCGCGGCGACGCAGTTTAAGCGCGGCAGCGAGAACACCATCTTCAACAAGCTGAGCGCGAGGATGAGGATATGGATAAAGGATTTTTTTTAGGCGGTCGTCTACATCGGAGAGGCATTATAAAATGGCGCTGTGCCGGTCTAACATGGTGCTGAAAAACCCAATGCTGACGAAGGTTGCTCAAAAAGCCGCAGTTTCGAGCGACGAGACAACAAAGCAGATGCGGCTTTTTCAGCAACCTGCTAACACAAGGAGGCGGACTATATGATTGAAATGGCGGACGGTTTCAACAAAGGCGCGAAGCTCAAGGTCATAGGCGTTGGCGGAAGCGGCGGCAACGCGGTAAACACGATGATAGAGAGCGGCCTTGACGGCGTCGACTTCATCGCGGCGAACACGGACGTGCAGGACCTGAGGAGGAGCCTTGCAAACGTGAAGATACAGCTTGGAGCCGAGCTTACCAAGGGCCTTGGTGCCGGGTCTAACCCTGAGGTCGGCAGGAACGCGGCTATCGAAAGCAGGGATGCGCTCATGGAGGCGCTTGTCGGCGCGGACATGGTCTTCATCACGGCCGGCATGGGCGGCGGCACAGGCACAGGGGCCTCGGCCATAGTGGCCGAGGCCGCGAAGGCCACCGGGGCCCTCGTCGTGGCAGTGGTAACAAAGCCCTTTGCCTACGAGGGCGCGAAAAAGATGCGTTCCGCCGAGGACGGTCTGAAGCGGCTTAAGGAGGCGGTAGACACGGTCATTACAATACCCAATCAGAGGCTTTTGTCGGTCACCGAAAAAAGCACGCCGATAAAAGAGGCATTCAAGAAGGCCGACGAGGTGCTTTTTCAGGCCATAAAGGGCATCTCGGACGTGATAACCGAGCAGGGACACATGAACGTGGACTTCGCCGACGTAAGAACCATAATGGGCGAGATGGGACAGGCGCTCATGGGATCGAGCGTGGCGAGGGGAGAGAACAGGGCCATAGACGCCGCAAGAAAGGCCATCTCGTCGCCTCTCCTCGAGGACATATCCATCAGCGGCGCAAGAGGCGTGCTTGTGAACTTCACTGGCCCCGCGGACTTGGGGTTGCATGAGGTCGAGGCGGCCATGAGCCTCATTCACGAGGAGGCGCACGCGGACGCCACCATCATCCACGGCATTGTCTTCGACGACGGGGCGGGAGATGATTTGAGGGTTACGGTCATTGCAACCGGGTTCGGCAAGAGCGAGGCAAGGGGGCACTTCAAGGACGGCATCCAACCGGCGCTTATACTCGGGGACGCGGACATGTCGTCTATCATGCGAAAAGGCGGGGACAAACTGCCTGAGCTTAGAAGCGGCGAGATAAGACGGCTCGGAAAGGCCGGCGGCTTCAACGTGGAGGACGAGGACAGGTACGATACGCCGACATTTTTGAGAAAACAGGCGGATTAAGGGGCTTCTCAAAGCAGTTACCGGTGGACGGTTGTCAGTTGCCGGTTTAAGGATAATTATTCTTTCGCCTTCATCGGTAACCGTGTGCCGATAATAGCCTTCAAAGGCAGCCGGGTTGTAAACAAGCGCGTCTTATGCGATAATTCAAACTTCAAGCTGGTACGGAGGTTTGAACTCATAAGCTGGGCGCTTAAAAACAAGGTTTTGAAGAGGCTGGACAGGGAGCGCGGATGGGTGCGCAAAGAACCCGGCGGACGCCTTGCGGTCTGTCTTGTATACCCCAACGTTTATTCGCTTGGCATGGCCAATCTGGGCTTCCAGACCGCCTGCCATTTTTTCAACGCTCTGGACAACTGCGTGTGCGAAAGGGCGTTTCTGCCGGAGCCTTCGGATATTGAAGAGTTTGCCCGGACCAACACGCCTCTTTTCTCTTATGAGAGTCAAACCCCTTTGAAGGAGTTCGACCTCGTCGCTTTTTCCATTCCATTCGAGCAAGACTATCTGAACATACCGGTAATACTCAGGATGAGCGGCATCGAGATCGAGACGGCCGTCCGTCCTGTCGGAGCGCCCTTGCTCATGGCCGGAGGCGCGGCAGTATCCTTAAACCCCGAGCCGCTCGCCGATCTTTTCGACGCATTCCTGATAGGCGAAGCCGAGGGCGGCGTTGAGGCGATTGCCTCGCGTCTTTGGACGTTGAAGGGGAGCAGGACGGATAAAAGAGACGCGCTCCTCGCGCTTGACGAGCTGGACTATGTTTACGTGCCCGCGCTTTACGAGTTCAGTTTCGAGGGCGCGGATATAACGGGCGCAAGGCCGGTCAACGGCGCGAAGAGCAAGGTCATGGCACGGAAGAACATGAGCCTTGACGCTTATCCCCTTCCCG
This sequence comes from Deltaproteobacteria bacterium, assembly GCA_016213015.1. Classification (GTDB taxonomy): domain Bacteria; phylum Desulfobacterota; class GWC2-55-46; order GWC2-55-46; family GWC2-55-46; genus JACRCE01. Next base: position 21,744 of record JACRCE010000036.1, read on the forward strand.
CGTCCTTCATATCGGCGCCGGAGGCTGAGTTCTCAGGCGCGCATCTCGTGGAGATAGAGCGCGGCTGTCCAAGGGGTTGCAGGTTCTGCGTTGCCGGGTTTTTGTACCTGCCTCCAAGGTGGAGGGACTTAGGAGAGGTGAAGGCCGCCGTAACCGAGGGCATCGAGCGGGTCCACAAGGTAGGTCTCGTCGGGGCCGCGGTGAGCGAGTACCCGCAATTAAAAGACGTTCTCGACTGCGGGATGCGGGCGCGCGGCTCCATGACGCTCTCGTCCCTGCGCCTTGACATGTTGGATGCGCCGCTCTTGCATAGACTCAAGGCCGCAGGTTATTCAACCATTACGGTCGCGCCTGAGGCCGCCGGCGAGAGGATGAGGGCGGTTATCAACAAGGGGATGACCGGGGAGCAAATAATGGAGTCTGTCCGGCTCATAACCGAGGCCGGATTCGCAAAGCTCAAGCTCTACTTCATGATAGGTCTGCCGACCGAGACCGACGAGGACGCGCGGGCCATCGTTGACATGGCGATTGGCGCCCGGGCCGTGATGAAAAAGGGGGCCGTCGCGCTGAGCGTAAATGCGTTCATACCAAAGCCTTTTACGCCATTCCAATGGCACGGGTTCGAGGATATGGATTGTCTTAAGCGAAGGATCAGTTTGATAAAGGACGGCTTGAAAAAAGAGCGCGGCATAACCGTTAACGTGATGTCGACGAGCGAGGCTCTCGTTCAGGCATATCTTGCAAGGGCGGACAGGCGGGCCGGTGATTTTATCAAACAGTCCGTCCGAGACGGTCTGAAGGCAGCAATGAGGGCGCATGATAAAGAGATGCGCTCATCGGTGTCGTTATCAAGGCAGGCCGACTCGATACTGCCATGGGACTTCATTGACCACGGCCTTAATAAAGCGTATCTTTGGATGGAATATCAAAAAGGGCTTCAGGGCGCTGCTACGCCGCCGTGCGACGTGGGCAGGTGTTTCAGATGCGGGGTGTGTCTACCTTTCTTGCAAGAAAGGTAAGGCCCCCCGATAGAGACATTCCCTCGATAGAGACATTCGAGGGCAGGCTTGGGCAGGCTCCGAACTTTAATAGGGAATAAACAGCAAGGCTTACGACTTCAAGCGTTGCCCAAGCCGCGTTTTATGCGGCTGACAGAGGTTTGAGTTTCATGAACGCAATAAACATAAAAGACCTTCTCACAATGGTGAGGAAGCCGTCGCGCTACATGGGGGGCGAGGTCAATTCAGTGAAAAAAGACCTCTCGACCGTGCGTCTTACCTTCGGCCTTGCCTTTCCCGACGCATACGAGGTAGGGATGAGCCACCTTGGGATTCAGATACTCTATCAGGCGCTCAACGCAATGGATAATATAGCTTGTGAGAGGGTCTTTGCCCCGTGGCTCGACATGGAAGCCCTCTTGAAAAGGCTCGGCCTGCCGCTTGCAACGCTTGAGTCCGCTATCCCGCTGGAGAGCCTTGACGTGATCGGCTTTTCCTTGCAGTACGAGCTGTCCTACACCAACGTGCTTAACATGCTGGAGCTTGGCAACGTCCCTCTTTTTTCCTTAGACAGAGGCGAGGGGCATCCGTTCGTCATAGGCGGCGGGCCATGTGCCTTCAACCCCGAGCCTATCGCCGACTTTTTCGACGCCTTCCTTCTCGGCGACGGCGAGGAGGCTGTCATCGAGATGGCTGAGGCGATTATCGCGTCAAAGGCGGCGGGCGAGGACAGACATTCAACGCTCAAGCGGCTTGCAGCGATACAGGGTGTGTACGTGCCGTCGTTTTTCAGCGTCTCGTACAACGCGGACTCCACGGTCAGGGAGATTTCACCCCTGCACGAGGGTTACGAGGCCGTGGTTAAGCGAACGATAGCCGACATGAACGGACTGCCCCGGCCCTCAAGGCCGGTTGTGCCGTTCATGGAGACGATCCACGACAGGGTCAGCGTCGAGATAAACCGGGGTTGCACGAGGGGATGCAGGTTTTGCGGCGCCGGGAGTATTTATAGGCCGTCGCGTGAGCGGGAACCGGATGAGGTAATCAGGATAGTAGACGAGACGCTGATGAGCACCGGCTATGACGAGGTGTCGCTCCTGTCCCTGTCAGCCGGGGACTATACGGCCATCGAGGGGTTGATGAGCGCCCTTATGGCCCGGTACTCGTCCGGCTCAGTGGCCGTCTCTTTGCCGTCCATGCGCGTTGGTACGCTTTCGGCCTCCCTTGCAACCGAGATACGAAAGGTCAGAAAGACCGGTTTTACGCTTGCGCCGGAGGCCGGAAGCGACAGACTGCGTGTCATTATAAACAAGGGCATAAACGAGGAGGATCTGAAACGGTGTGCCAAGGACGTCTTTTCTCTCGGTTGGAAGGGCATGAAGCTGTACTTCATGGTTGGCCTTCCAACCGAGACCGATGAGGACATATCCGCCATCGTCTCCCTCGCCGTGTGCGTCAGGGAGATAGGCAAGGCCGTCTCCAGCGGAAAAGCGCCGGATATAAACGTCTCTGCCGCCTGTTTCGTGCCAAAACCGCATACGCCCTTTCAGTGGGAGCCACAGTTGTCCCCGGACGAGTCCGCAAGGAGGCTTTTCAGTCTTAAAAGGGAACTGACCCGAAGGAAGCTCGGTTTCAAGTGGGGCGATTCCGGCATGAGCCTGCTTGAAGGCGTGTTTTCAAGGGGGGACAGGCGATTATCAAAGTTGATACTTGCCGCCTTCAGGAAAGGGGCGCGGTTCGACGGCTGGACCGAGCAGTTCAACCTCAAGCTATGGCAGGAGGCGTTTTCAGAGTGCAACATCGACATGCGGTTTTATACCGAGAGAAGGCGCGGCTTTGACGAGGTTTTGCCCTGGGATCATCTCTCCTCAGGCGTTACAAAGGAGTTTTTACTGCGGGAGTACGAACAGGCCGTCAATGGCAAGGGCGTTGAGACAAAGGACTGTAAGGTTTTCAACTGTACAAACTGCGGGGTCTGCGACCATAAGGTCATAAAGAACGTGTCCGCAAAAGAAGCGATTATGCGGAGCAACGCGCCTGCCCCTCAGCCAGCCTCTATCGCGTACAGGTTGAGGTTCAGATTCTCAAAGACTGGGCCCGCCCGCCTCCTAAGCCACTTGGAACTCATAAACGCCCTCCTCCGGGCCGCAAGAAGGGCCGGTCTTCCGCTGGCCTATTCACAGGGCTTTCATCCGCTGGCTAAGCTGAGCTTTGCCTCGTCCCTTCCGGTGGGGCTTGAGAGCGAGGCGGAGGTCATGGACATGGAGTTGCGGCCGGAGAACGGAAAGATACTTCCAGATGAGGCGTTATCAAGGCTCAACAGGCAAAGTCCGATTGGCATAGAGTTCCTTGAATGTGAGGAGGTTCCCTTGAAATCAGGCTTCCCCTCTGCTATGATGACTGAATATGTCTTGACGTTGACTGATGCCTCCAAGAGATTGAAAGCAGTCGGTTTACATATAGATTTTGACGATATTAACGGGATTGTAAGGGATTTTCAGGCAAAAGATGCATGCGTCGTCGCCATTGAAAAGGCGGATAAGACTATCAGTGTTGACATAATGCCGATGGTTCACTCGCTCGAAGCCTTGGGCAACGGCCGAATAAGGTTTTTGCTCAGGCAAAGCGCGGGCTCCGGCGTTAGGCCGGTTGCCGTGGCGCAAGGCATTTTGGGCCTTTCCGCTCAAGTTGCCTCCCTCATTCCCATCCGAAAGAAGCGCGGCATTTGTGTCGCCCATTCGCTTTAGCCTTGGGGCTTCACCGCCATAAGGCAAAAAAAGGATTACATGACAACCGGAGTAAAAGAGATACTCATCAACACCAATCCGTTTGAAAAACGGGTTGCCATCGTCGAGAACGGACGGCTTGTGGAGTTTTATGTGGAGAGGGCCAAGGACAGGGTCATCACCGGCAACGTTTATAAGGGCAGGGTCGTACGCGTCCTGCCCGGGATGCAGTCCGCGTTCCTTGAGGTCGGCCTTCAGAGGACCGCCTTTTTGCACGTGTCCGACGTGACTGAACCGTTTGACGAGGACGATGACGACGAGGACGATGCCGATAACAAGGGCAGGCGCAAACAGAGCCTGCAGAGGATACAGGACGTCGTAAAAGAAGGGCAGGAGATGATGGTGCAAGCGGCCAAGGAGCCGATAGGCACGAAGGGCGCGCGACTTACCTCGTACATCTCCCTTCCCGGGCGCTACCTTGTGTTCATGCCCGCTTATGACAAGATATCCATATCAAGGAGGATATCGAGCGAGAAGGAAAGAAGAAGGCTCAGGGAGATCGTGGCCAAGCTCAAGTCCCCTGGACACGGCTTCATCATACGCACGGTCTGCGAGGGCATGGCGGCCGAGGACGTGCAGGCCGACATGGACTATCTCGTGAGGCTGTGGAAGAGCATCCAGAGAAAAAAAGAGAAGGTGTCCGCCATAGGCGCCCTTTACGAGGAGCCTGACCTGACGCTGAGGGTCATAAGGGATTTGTTTTCAACGGGCGTGGATAAGCTCGTTATAGATTCCAAGGAAGAGTACGACAGGGCCATGAAGTTCGTTGAGGAGTTCATGCCCGGGCTTTCCGACAGGGTTAAGCTCTACGAGGGTGAAGAGGAGATATTCGACGCGCACGGCATCGAGATAGAGATGACCGACGCCCTTGAGAAGAAGGTCTGGCTTCGCTCCGGCGGCCATATAGTGATCGACCAGATGGAGGCCCTTACCGCCATAGACGTCAATACCGGCAAGTACGTGGGCAAGAAATCCTCGGACGAGACTATCTTAAAGACCAACCTCGAGGCGGTAAACGAGGTGGTCTATCAACTGAGGCTCAGAAACATCGGCGGCATAATCGTCATAGATTTTATTGACATGTCAAAGGCCGCAGACAGGGAAAAGGTCTACAACGCGTTGAAGGACGCCTTGAAGACCGATAAGGCGCGCACGAATATATTGAAGATTTCGGAACTTGGCATAGTTGAGATGACGAGGAAAAGGATACGGGAGAGCCTGACCCAGTCGTTGTGCGCCCCGTGTCCGTACTGCGACGGGAACGGGCTCGTCAAATCCAATGATACCATAATGATGGACATATACAGGGACCTTGCAAGGGAGTTGAAGACCGGCGTAAAACTCACGCTCTACGTAAGCCCGGGCATAGCCGCGCATCTCGCCTCCGACAGGAGCGCCCTTGACGCCCTTGAAAAGAGATTCAGGAAAAAGGTGCTCGTAAAACAGGACGACTCCTTTCACCTCGAACGCTTTGAGATCGCATGACTCACCTTTTTTGTAAAAAAGGTGAGTCAAAAAACTTTTAATAGGGAATAGACGGCAAGGCTGACGATTACCTTATGTTGCCCACGCGGCACGAACCCATGACCACGATACTTACGATATTGGGCGCGCTCCTTGTGCTTGAGGGCATACCGTACTTCGCCTTTCCGGGAAGGGCAAGGCAATGGGCCATGATGGTGCAGGAGGTGCCTGAAAAGACGCTCCGCATAATGGGGTTTATCGCCATGTTGTCCGGGCTTGTGATACTCTTCGTCGTCCGGTTCGCTTGATAAGACCGTGTCCGTGACCGTGAACCGTGACCGTAAAGGATTGCCGTGAAAGGCCATAAATGTGATGCGTGAAAAAGATAAGAGTATTTTACGGTCGCGGACAGCGGTCACGGTCTTTATCTTTTTCGTCGTTTGCCTCCTTTCATCCGGTTGCGCCTCTGTCCCGTCGTCAAGGCGCGGTCTTGAAGAGGGCATAAAGGCGCTCGTCCTCAGGGACGCAAAGGCTTTTGAAATTAAAGGCAGGGGCGAGACCATCGGCATCGCCTTGTCCGGCAACGGAGAGGCCATGATAGACGGCGTTGAAAGGACTCTGCCCATAACGTTTACCCCAAAGGGCGAATTCTTGTACCTGAACAACGCCCCGTATCGCGGTACGCTTGTGCTCATGCGCGGAAAGAAAGGGCTTGCCGTTGTAAACGACGTGCCGCTTGAGGCGTATGTGGCGGGCATCATCAATAACGAGATATCATCCAAGTGGCCGAAGGACGCGGTAAAGGCGCAGGCAATCATAGCAAGGACTTACGCGCTCCATCAGAAGAAAAAACGCTTGTCCGAGCCGTATCACGTCGAGGCCACGGTCATGGGTCAGGTATATAACGGCGCAGGGGGCGAGGACGCGGCCTCTATCGAGGCGGTGCGCTCAACCGACGGGGAGATGCTGTTCTACGACGACGCTCCGGCATTGACCGTGTACCACTCCAACGCCGGAGGCATGACCGATTCGTCAAAGGAGATATGGCGCTCCCATCACCCGTATCTCGTGTCCGTCCCCAGCGAATACGACTTGAAGGATGGGAAGTTCAACTGGGAGTTGGAGATAACCGGCACGGCGTTCGGGGTAAGCCTCGTAAAGGCCGGATATTCCATAGGCGCGGTCGCGTCGATCGTTGTAGAGGCAAGGACTTCAGCCGGCAGGGTTAAGACCATCAGCATTATTGACGCGCAAGGCGCTTCCATCCGCCTGAGCGCCGAGGATTTGAGAAAGGCGCTTGGGTACTCCGTGGTAAAGAGCGCCATGCTCGAGGTCTCGGCCTCTGACGGCTTGTTCGTCTTCAAGGGCAAAGGCGCAGGCCACGGGGTAGGGCTTTCGCAGTGGGGAGCAAAGGGCATGGCCGAGGCCGGCTATTCATACAAGGAAATACTCAAACACTACTATCCGGGCGCCGAACTCGTAAGGATGTATTGACGTGTTGCCCTCCAATGTAATGAACGTCATGGATTTCGACTACAGCCTTCCCGAAGACCTCATAGCCAAAAGGCCGTGTGAAAACAGGGGACAATCAAGACTTATGTCGCTTGACAGGTTGACCGGCGAGGTGAGGCACAGCCGGTTTGCAAGCCTGCCGGACTACCTCAGGCAGGGAGACCTTCTGGTCTTGAACGACACCAGCGTCCTGCCCGCAAGGCTCCTTGGCAGGAAAAAGACCGGCGGCAGGGTAGAAATACTAATGATGAAGACGCCCGGGCTGTCCGCATGGCGATGTATGATTAAAAACTCCAAGGGCCTGCACCCGGGTTCGGTCATTACACTTGACAACGGCGCTGAACTGGAACTGCTTGGCGTTCCCGGGGACGAACTCTGGCCGTGCCGCCTCTCAGGCGGACTTGAAAAGGGGGCGGTTGAGCGCCTGCTGGAGCGGAGCGGAGCAGTGCCGCTTCCGCCGTATATCGGGAGAGAGGCGGAAAGTCTCGATAAGGAGCGCTATCAGACGGTCTTCGCAAAAAGGCGCGGGGCAATTGCCGCGCCGACGGCCGGGTTGCACTTCACCGATGGATTACTTGCGACGCTAAAGGAGGCGGGCGTTGATGTGCGTTTCCTTACGCTTCATACCGGGCCGGGAACCTTCATGCCGATAAGGGTCTCCGATCCGCGGGGCCACAAGATGCCTGATGAGGAGTACGAGATATCGCCGTTGGTTTTTAAGGCCGTTTGCGAGGCGAAGAAGGAAGGCCGGCGCACAATCGCAGTCGGCACGACAACGACAAGGGCGCTTGAGGCCGCTTGCCTCACGGGCATGGACTCGCCACGGCTTTGCGGCTCGACCGGGCTGTTCATCTATCCGGGCTTTAAGTTCCAAGCGGTGGACGGCCTTATCACCAACTTCCATCTTCCAAGCTCGACCCTTTTGATGCTCGTATGCGCCTTTGCCGGACGCGAAAACGTAATGGCCGCTTATGCCGAAGCAATCAGGCAAAGATACGGTTTTTTCAGCTATGGCGACGCGATGTTGATACTATGATGGACTTCTCTTACGAGTTGCTGCATACTGACCCGTCAGGGGCGCGCTCCGGCGTATTGAATCTGGCGCATGGCCGCGTTCAAACGCCCGTGTTCATGCCTGTGGGCACACATGCGACCGTTAAGGCCATGACGCCGGAGGAGTTGAAGGAGCTTGGCGCGCAGATAATCCTCGGCAACACCTATCATCTTTATTTAAGGCCCGGTACTGAGGTTATCGCCTCCATCGGGGGGCTGCATCGCTTCATGCATTGGGACAGACCCATACTTACGGACAGCGGCGGTTTTCAGGTGTTCAGCCTCGGAAGGATGAGGAAGATTGACGAATCAGGCGTGGTCTTTTCCTCGCACATAGACGGGGCGCGGTGCGTGCTTACGCCCGAGAGCGTGGTTGACATACAGGCCGCGCTCGGCTCCGACATAATCATGCCGCTCGACGAGTGCGCGCCGTATCCGGCTGACCGGGGATATGCAGCTGAGTCAATGGGCCGCACGCACAGATGGGCAAGGCGCACAAAGGACGCGAAAAGAGGCCATGACGGACAGGCGCTCTTCGGCATCGTACAGGGCGGCATGTATGCGGACCTGAGACGGACAAGCGCCTCAACGCTCGTTGACATGGGCTTTGACGGATACGCGGTCGGGGGCTTAAGCGTCGGGGAGGACAGGGAACTGATGCAGGATATGGTCAAGGAGGCCGTTTCCAGCCTGCCCGCGTCGGCGCCGAGGTATCTCATGGGCGTCGGCAGCCCTGAGGACATGGTGGGAGCCGTCGAGGCCGGCATTGACATGTTCGACTGCGTACTGCCCACAAGAAACGCGAGAAACGGAACGCTCTTTACAAGACGCGGAAAATTGGTTATAAAGAATAGCCGGTTTGAGCGCGACGCGGCTCCGCTCGACGGGGAGTGCCTCTGTTATACATGCCGGAACTATTCAAGGGCGTATCTCAGACACCTGTTTATGAGCAAGGAAATACTCTCGAGCAGGTTGAACACGATCCACAATCTATACTACTATGTTGATCTTATGAGGCGGATGCGTAAGGCAATAAGCGAAGACAAATTCGCCTCTTTTAAGAAGGATTTCTTTGCAAACCAACAACCAGACGCAAACAAGGAGGAAGTGAACAAGTGATATACATCTTTCCGGCAACACTGGCGCACGCGGCCGACGCGGCTGAATCATCGGGCGGGTTCGGCAGTCTTGTCAATTTTGTTCCGTTGGCCATCATGTTCGTCATATTCTATTTCCTGCTCATCAGGCCGCAGCAGAAAAGGTCCAAGGAAACCAAGAAGATGCTCTCTGAGATACAAAAGGGGGATAACGTCGTTACCACGAGCGGCATCCACGGCAAGATAGTTTCCGTTGCCGACGATACCGTCATGGTCGAGATAGCCGATAACGTAAGGATCAAGATTTCCAGGGAAGCCGTGGCAATGAGAAGGACTTAGGACGGTTTACAGCCCGTTACAACGTTATAAAAACGGAGTCGCTCCCCGCGCGGGAGCGTGGATCAAAACAATGAAAAGCATCTTTTGGCGCATCATATTGCTTGCGGTATTTGCCGTGGCCGCGACGGCGTTGTTCCTGCCGTCAACGCCTTTGAGTCCGCGCCTGCCAGACTTCTGGGTGAAAAACGTCTCGAAGATAAATCTCGGGCTTGACCTTCAGGGAGGCACTCACCTTGTCCTGAGCGTCGATCAGGACAAGGCCGTCGAGAACCACGTCAAGAGGCTTGCCGAGAGCGTGGAGGACGCGCTCAAGAAAAAGAACGCCGCTTATTCGTCCGTTGTTCGCGACGGCGCCACTGGCGTTGCCGTGTCGTATCCGGATGAGGCCGCGGCTGCATCCATCAAAAAAATCGTTGGCGACGACTTCGGAATATTCGAGGTCTCCGGCGCCAAGGACAATCGCATCGTCTTTACGCTTGAGGCAAAGGAGGCGGCAAGGCTCAAGGAATGGGCGCTATTGCAGTCGCTTGAGACGATCCGCAACAGGATAGACAAGTTCGGCGTGGCCGAGCCGCTCATACAAAAGCAGGGGGCAAACGAGCTTGTCGTTCAGCTTCCGGGCCTCAAAGACCCTGACAGGGCCATCCAGCTCATAGGCAAGACCGCGGTATTGGAGTTCAGGCTGTTGGACGAGACGATTGACGCGGGCAGAGCCGCCAATACCATGTTCATACCGCCCGACGACGAGATACTATATCAGACGGAGCGCGTCAAGGGAGCGTCAGGCTCAACTCCCTATGTCGTAAAGAAGGAGACGCTTCTTACCGGCGAGTTCCTTACCGACGCGAGGGTGGCGATAGACACCCGGTATAACGAGCCTTACGTGTCGCTCACCTTCGACGCGCCGGGCGCGCGCATATTCGAAAGGATTACCTCCCAGAACAAGGGCAAGAGGCTGGCCATCGTGCTTGACGGCAAGGTGCATTCAGCCCCGGTCATCAACGACGTGATAAGCGGCGGCAGGGCGCAGATAACCGGCAGGTTCACTCACGAGGAGGCGAGCGACCTGGCCATCGTCCTTAGGGCAGGCGCGCTTCCGGCGCCCGTAACCGTCGTGCAAAACGTTACCGTGGGGCCCTCTCTCGGTCAGGATTCGATAAACGCGGGCGTAAGGGCCGCTCTGCTCGGCGCAGGCGCGGTGCTCGTCTTCATGCTGATCTACTACAAATTCTCCGGCCTTGTCGCGGACTTTGCCGTATCGCTCAATATAATAATGCTCCTTGGGGTAATGTCCGCGCTCAACGCCACGCTTACGCTTCCGGGCATCGCGGGCATCATCCTGACCGTAGGCATGGGCGTGGACTCGAACGTGCTGATATTCGAGAGGATAAAGGAGGAGCTCCGTAGCGGCAGGACCCCGCGCTCCGCGGTCAACGCGGGCTACGACAGGGCGTTGTGGACCGTCATCGATTCGCACGTTACCACGCTTATAACAGCGGCCGTGCTGTTCCAGTTCGGCAGCGGCCCGATAAAGGGTTTTGCGGTTACGCTCTTTGTGGGCATACTGATCAATCTGTTTACCGCGCTCGTGGGCACAAAGGTGGTCTTTGACATTATGAACGACAAGTTGAGGGTCAAAGGCTTGAGCATATAATCCGCACTTTGAACGGAGATTTGATGGACATCTGGGGCGAAACACACATTGATTTTCTCGGCAAGCGTCGGATAATGTTCCTTATATCCGGCCTGCTTTGTATCCTCGGTCTTGTGGCCGTCGCAGCCATCCCGCTTGGGAAGGCGAATCTCGGGACCGACTTCGCGGGAGGCATTGCCATACAGTTCAGGTTTGAAAGGCCGCCCGCGCTCGACGCGGCGCGCTCGGCCTTGGCCGGGGCCGGTTTTGCGGAGGCGTCCATTCAGAGCATTTCCAACGGAGAAAAGCTCCTCGTGCGGCTTAAAAGATCGGATACCGACCTGAGGGCAACGTCAAAGGCCATCGGCGAGGCGTTTTCAAAGGCCGCGCCGGACAACCCGTTTACCGTAGACTCCACCACCGAGGTAGGCCCCACGGTCGGGAAACAGCTCCAGCGGGACGCGCTCTGGGCAATCGGAATCTCCATGCTCGTCATCCTCGCTTATGTGGCATGGCGGTTCGAGTTCAGGTTCGGGGTGGCGGCCGTAGTCGCCACGTTCCATGACGTGCTTGTGGTCATGGGGCTTTTGTTCGTGCTCAACAAGGAGATGAACCTCCTTATAATAACAGCCCTCCTCACGCTTGCCGGGTATTCGCTCACCGACACGGTGGTCGTGTTCGACAGGATACGCGAGAACATGGCAAGGCGCGGCAAGGAGGAGTTCATGCCGCTCGTCAACAGGAGCATCAACGAGGTCTTGAGGCGCACCCTTGTTACGTCCATTACCACGCTCCTTGCGCTCGTCGCGCTCCTTTTTATCGGCGGAGAGGTCATTCATGACTTCTCGTTCACGCTCTTTGTAGGCATCCTCATCGGCACATACTCCTCCATATTCATCGCAAGCCCGGTGCTTCTGTTCTGGAAGGACGCAAAAGCGCATCTGAAAAAACCGCAGACGTAAACGTCCGCGGATGGCTTGTAAACCCCCTGCTATTGGATTTGACTTGTAAGCAATGGTTTCAAGTGGTACTATACCACAAGAAGCAAAGAATAATCGTCGCTGGATTGCGGACAAATAAGTCTTGTAATCGGCCGGCGCCATAGTACGGCTTGAGAGGTGAGGTAAGATGATACAACAAGGCGCGCGACCGCTTCTCGGCATAGCAGAGGTTCTCCTGTGGCGCGAATTTCAAGAGGCTCTCTCCGCCTTTGCAGGCTTCCCGCTTATCCTCTATGACGGCCGAGGCGGCCAGTACGCGCACCTCGACGCTTATTCGGACATCCACACCGCGATGAGGCCGGTCATTGCGCCGGGGTGCACTCCAGCGTGCGTTGCCGCGTCTAAAAAGGCCGTTCAAGAGGCGATTGAAAAAGGGACGCTTCAGACTACATCCTGCCACGCCGGTCGGCACATATTCGCTCTCCCGGTGCCTCTTGATCTGAACGGCGCTTTTGTCGTCATCGGCGGCCCTGTGAATACGCCGGAGGCGTTCAGTCTTCCATGGCGCGGGTCTGGACGCGCGATAACCGACATCATACAAGGTCTTTCAGCTCCATTTCTCAAAAGCCTTTATGCGATGAGCCTTGGCAGGACGCGCTTGCCCGAATTGGACATAGACAGGAAACTGGCAAGAGGCGTTCATACCCTTGATCAGGTATGCAGGTCAATCACGCCGGTGCTCGACAAGGAGGAACTCTACGACGCCATACTCGATAGGTCTTCCGAGCTTGTCGGCGCCGAGAGAGGCTCTCTTATGCTTGTTGACAGGAAGCGGAACGTGCTTTCCGTCAAGACGGCAAGGGGGGCAAGCAGCGGTTTTGTCAGGAACGTTATTGTTCCGCTCGGCGATGGGATAGCCGGCGCCACCGCGGTAACCGGCGTTCCAATCATAGTAAGGGACATCGAAAGGGAATCTCCGAAACGGGCGAACAGGACATGGTATAGGACAAAGTCATTTCTTTCAGTGCCGCTGCGCCTCGACAACCGCGTCCTCGGGGTCATCAACATGGCGGACAAGCGCGAGGCCGACGTCTTTACCGACTCGGATATGCAGATATTGAACACCTTCGCCAACTACGCCTCCATCGCTCTGGAGCGCGGCACGTACCACGCCATGAGCGAGGAGTTCAAGGCGCTGTCCATGGCCGACCCGCTGACCGGCATGTTCAACAGGAGATTTTTTACGGAGAGGCTCTACGAGGAACTCGAAAGGGTCAAGCGCCACAAGGAGTTCTTCACCGTTTTCTTCATAGACATAGACGACTTCAAGTTTTTCAACGACACTTATGGCCACAGGACAGGGGATGAGATATTGAAGGCCGTGGCAAACGTCATCAAGGAAGCGGTCAGGACAATGGACGTGGTGGCGAGATACGGAGGCGAGGAGTTTGCCGTCATGTTGCCGCATACCGTGAAAAAAGACGCCTTTGTAATAGCCGAGAGGGTGAGAAAGGGCGTGGAGGAGTTGAATAAAAACCTCGAGACCGTACACGAGACCGTTACGTGCTGCGTCGGCGTATCCGAACTGCCGGGGGACGCCGATACCATAGAAAACGTCATCCATAAGGCCGACACCGCCATGTACCTTGCCAAGAAGACCGGGAAGAACAAGGTGGTGGTGTACGAATGAGACCGGTCGGCATGCTGAAAGCGATGGAGCTTTTATGGGAAAGATATACAAGGACAAAAAATCAAAAGGCTGCGCTCTGTGCAAGCCTCATAAACATGGATGGGCTGCGAAGAAAAAACCGAAGATAGCCGCGCTCGAGAGAACAATGGAAAAAGAAGCGAAAGAAGCGGGTAAGTTTTAAGGAAGCTCCGATTAATTCCCTTTCTTTCTGTCATTCTGAGGAGCGAAGCGACGAAGAATCTCGTAACTATTCGATTTTTCTAAAGAAGCAGATTCTTCGCTTCGTTCAGAATGACACCATCGTAGAATAAATCAGAGGTTCCTTAAGGAAGCTTCGATTCCTTTTCTTGTGATTTGCTGATTTGCCGCTGAGCTACAGGATTCTTCGTTCCGCGTAAATGACGAACCAAGAATTAATCGGAGAGCTTCTCCTTAACAAAATTCGGAATATCCCTTTACAGCCCGATCTTGGCCAGCCTTTTCATCGCATACTCTCTTATCGCATTAGGCTTCGGCAACCTTGCCGTCGGCTTGCCGTTTTTTATGAGCTGGACAAAGAGGCTCTCCCTTCTGCCCTTGCAAGGGCATCTGTCGTTTTTAGAGCCGAGCGGGACAACGCATCTTTCATTGCAGCGGGCGCAGCGCAGCACGTCCTTTGCCCCGCTCCACTTGCCGCGTTTGGCGAACGGGAGGCCGTCCACCTCCATTATGTCCATCGCAAAGTCCACCACAGGCGCGTTGGAGATGCAGGTGCCTACGCCGAATGCGTCAACCACCGGCTTTAATTCCAATATCTCCTTTTCGTCAAGCCCGCCGCTGGCAAAGAGTTTTACGTGCTTAAAGCCCCTTAGGTCAAGCTCCCATCTGACCTCCTGAAATATCCTTAAAAAATCCCCGCGTCTCGATGCGGGCGTATCGAGACGCATTGCCCAGAGCTTCTTGCCCATTGCCGAGGCAACGCGGATCGCCTCGAACTTTTCGTCATGGAAGGTGTCTATGAGCGCCACCCGCTTAACCCTTTTATCGATTACCTCATCAAAGGCTTGTATCGCCTTTACCGTATCTCCGAGTACAAGCACGAGGGAGTGCGGCATGGTACCCATAGGGTCTATTTCAAGAAGTTTTGCGCTGGAGGTTACGGCCACACCGTCGCAGCCGCCTATGTACGCGGCGCGTTCTATCATAGGCGCGATTGCCGGGTGCATGCGTCTTGCGCCGAAGCTGACGACGGCCCTGTCCCCGGCGGCGCGTTTAATCCGCGCGGCCTTTGTGGCAACGCCCGTAGCCTGACAGAGAAGACCGAGCATGGCCGTCTCGAACACGCAAAAATCCGTGTACATGCCCTCTATCTCCATCACGGGTTCCCACGGGAAAAAAATCTCGCCTTCACGGAAGGAACGGATGTTTACCTTCCTCCCTTCCATCAAACGGGCAAGCTCTTCCACGCCGGTAAGCACGGCCCATTGCCAGCCCTGCGGCAGATGTTTTGCGAAAAACTCGGCGCGCACACGACGGTCAACGCCGGTTTTTTTCAGTATCTCGAGGGTGCGCGCAAAGTAGACGTCGGTAACAACGCCGTTTTTAATGTCTTTGTCGTCGGCAGTGTGGAACATGGGGGTCTCCGTTGTTTACGAGGGAGAGGGATTTCAGGTTGCTTCTAAAAATTAGGGAAGGTCTGATTAATTCTTATTTTGTCATTGCGAGCCGCGCTTTCGCGGCGCGGCAATCTCTAAGTTGTTGATTTCCTTGAAGACGAGATTGCTTCGCGGAGCGAGAATGACGGGTCGGCGAATTAATCAGAGGTTCCTTAGATAGTTTTTTCGAGTTCAAGCCTCAGCACCACTTTGTTGCACGAAGAGACTTGGGAAACAACATCCTTTCATAATCCAAAGTGGTGCTGGGCGATGGAAGCGAAAATAAAAAGCGGAGCATATATGATAATATGTAAGCATTGGGCCAACCGCAAAAGCGCGGTTCGCCCCGGCAAGGAAGCTCACGCTCTCTTTGAAGCCCGTCTTATTGCGCCTTCGGCGCAAGCCGTCGGGCAACCGGTGTATTTTCGTCCTGACGCGGAAATCGGAAAAAAATAGCAATTTTTAGAGGCAACCTTCACGGCTTGTAGTACATTATCTCCTTTGCAAACGTCGAGAAAAGCCCGGTAACCCTTTGCACCTCTTTGCCCGTGAGCGGCTTAAACCCTTTTGCTATCTCCGCGTTGTCCCGTACCTGCTCGACGTTGTCGCAGCCGATGACGGCGGTTGACACGCTCTGAGTCAGGGCATAGCTGAAGAGCAGTTTTTTCGGCGCGTCGAGCTGTCCGCGCAGATAGACCTTCATGGCCATTATGCCGACGTCCTTTGCGCCCGCAACGGGCACGATCTCCTCCAAGAAGCAGTTGTACGACGGCTCAGCCGGATTGACCGGTATGAGCACCGTGTCGAAATCGAACGCCTCAAGGCACTGTTTCGTTACTACGGGCGAATGGTGTCCGGTTACGCCGAGAAACCTGACAAGCCCCTTGTCCTTAGCCTCGACAAGGGCTTCAACCGCCCCGCCGGGGCCGAATATCTGGTTAATCTCGTCCGCTGTCCTCACGTCGTGTAGCTGCCACAGGTCGAGGTAATCGGTCTTCATTGCAACAAGGGTTTCCTGAAGGTGCGCCAGCGCTCCGGTCTTGTCCCTTGCATGTGTCTTGCTGGACAGGAACACGTCTTTGCGTCTGTGCTTTAGCGCGCTTCCATAATAGGACTCGCTTCCGGCGTAGGCCCTCGCCGACTCCATGTAGTTGACGCCGAGGTCGAGGGCCGTGTTGATGACCGCGTCAGCGGCCTTTTCACTGCCGAAGGTTCTTAATACGCCCTCGCCGCCAAGCCCTAAGATGGAGACTTCAACCTCCGTCTTGCCGAGCCTTCTTCTTGGGATTGACGTGTTTTTATTCTTCATGGATGAGATTATACCAGTAACATTAAGAGAGTCTAATATAATCTTTGAGGGCTACTCCTTCCTGAAATATTTTCCGCCGTGTATCATGGATGAAAAAAGGCCGGTCTTTTCCCGTATCTCATGGACGACAAGCCCGCCAAGGTGGGCGCAGATGAAGAACAGGATGTAGAAAAAGCCGAGGACATGCACCACCTCGATTACGGCGTCAACTCCTTTAATCGTCTCCTTGCCGATGGCGTCCACGATAATATTTCCGGGGAAGGTCTTGAAATCAAGCCCCGACAGTATGACGCCGGTAACTATCTGGCTCGTAAGAACGACAAACAACACGATGTAGAAGAGCGAGGCGAGCGGGTCATGCCCCACGGCGTGTGCGGCCCTGCCGCGAAAACCGCTCAGGTACCATTTTATATTGTGTCCGATGGAGCGCCAGCGTTCCTTGTTGTAAGGGATGATGTCCAGCCACCTTGAGTATTCGTTGCCAATGAAGCCCCATAGCACACGCAGGAGGAAGGTTATAACGAACAGATGACCGACGTAGGCGTGCAGTTTTTTTACCGGCGCGCGGAGCGCCTTTTCAACGCCCAATATCTCCATGCCCTCCTTGCCAAGCATGAGCAGGACGAGCGTGATGACGAGACCGGCGTTCACCCAGTGAAGCACGCGGATGGGCCGGTCCCAGACCTCGGTCAGCACCCGTTCCCTGTCGGATGAGTCCATATTGCCTCCTTATAAAGCAAGGGTATTAGGCTGTAGACTATATTCCAAGCAGCCTGCGGCCTTTCTTTTACATGGTTTGCGTCGGCATCAGATTCGAGTTTAGCGCCAGAATCGACAGGCGTCAATTAAAGTAAGGCTGTTAGCCGTATTCCTAAGGAAGCTCTGATTAATTCGCCGACCCGTCATTATCGCGCAGCGTAGAATCTCGTCTTCAAGGAAATCAACCCAGCACCACTTTGTTGCACGAAGGAATTTGCCAAGGAACACGCTTTCATAATCCAAAGTGGCGCTGGGCTCGCAATGACAAAATAAGAATTAATCAGAGGTTCCCTAACAGCCTACAGCCTTCTTTCAGTCCTGATGCTCTTTGAATATCTCGTCAAAGCCGTCTGCAATCCCGGCAAACGCCTCAAGCAGTTCGGGGTCGAAGTGGCCGGGCATCGTTCTGCCGTCGCCCTCGAGGATAATCTTCAATGTCTTTTCATGCGTAAACGGCTCCTTGTACGGCCTTTTGCTCCTCAGGGCGTCGTACTGATCCACGAGCATCGTTATCCGCCCTTCGATTGGAGTATCCGCGGCCTTCAAGCCTCGCGGATACCCGTGCCCGTCCCACCTTTCATGGTGATTGAGCGCGATAACGGCCGCCATTTGTATGCTCGGATACGGCGACTTATCGAGCATCCTGTGGCCGATGGTGGTATGGGTCTTCATTATCTCCCATTCGTCCTTTGACAGGGGCCCTGGTTTCAAGAGCACGCTGTCCGGGATGCCGATCTTTCCAAGGTCGTGCATGCAGGCGGCAAAGGTAATCCTCTCCACGAATTCATCGGGCATGTCAAGCCGTTTTGCCATGAGGCCGGAATAATATCCTATCCTTTTGATGTGCGCCCCGGTTTCCGGGTCCCTGAACTCGGACACCGAGGTAAGCCGCTCCACAAGCTCCCTGCTGGTGTTCTCGAGGAGTTTCAACGCTTCCGAGAGTTCCCTTGTCCTGCTCACGACCTCTTTTTCAAGATTCGCCTTGTAGTCCCTCTCCAAGAGCACGAGCCTGTGATGCTCCACCGCCTTTTCAACGGCGTGTATCAGGTATTCCGGCTTGTACGGCTTGA
This sequence comes from Deltaproteobacteria bacterium, assembly GCA_016213015.1. Taxonomy (GTDB): domain Bacteria; phylum Desulfobacterota; class GWC2-55-46; order GWC2-55-46; family GWC2-55-46; genus JACRCE01. The sequence goes on from JACRCE010000036.1 coordinate 40,029, forward strand.
TGATGAAGTCGAACGCGCCCTGCTTGACCGCGTCCACGGCAAGGTCCATCTCCGCGTAGGCCGTCATCAGGATAACCGGCATGTCCTTGCTCATGGAGCGAACCGCCGTAAGGAGGTCTATCCCGGTCATGCCCGGCATCTTTATGTCCGTCAGCACCGCGTCGAACCTTTGCGCCTTGAGCTTATAGAGCGCCTGCTCCGCGTTCATACAAGACACGACTGAAAAATGCTCGCCGCCGAGGAGCATCGATACGCTTTCAAGCACGTAGGCGTTGTCGTCCACGACAAGCACGGCTCCATGATTTTCATCTGTCATCTGTCGAGCGCCTCCCTTATCTTTCGCAGAAAATCTCCCGGCGCCACCGGCTTTGACATGAAGTCCGCCTTGCCTGCGGATAGATGCTCGGCAAGCGCGGTATCCGCGGCATAGCCGCTGACGAACAACGCCCTCGCGTCGGGTTTGAGGCGTTTTATCTCCTCGTAGGCCTCGATGCCGTTCTTCTTGGGCATGATCACGTCGAGGATTGCAAGACGCACCGCGTCCTTGTGCTCCGCGAACTTGGCGCAAGCGTCCTCGCCGTTTATGGCCTCGATGACCTTGTACCCGAACTCTTCAAGTATGTTCTTGGTAACCGTTCTGACCTCTTCCTCGTCTTCGGCGAGGAGTATGGTCTCGGTACCGCCCTCCATTGCGGCGCGCCTCTTTTTAATGGACTCCTTGGCGGCCGGAATGGGCGCGAGCGGCAGATATATCTTGAAGACAGAGCCTCTGCCCGGCTCCGAGTATACGTTAATGAAGCCGTTGTGCTGTTTGACCGTGCCGTAGACTATGGCCAGTCCGAGCCCGGTGCCTTTGCCCAACTCCTTTGTGGTGAAGAACGGTTCGAATATCTTTTTCCTCGTCTCCTCGTTCATGCCAGCGCCGGTATCCTCAAAGGCGATGAGCGCGTAAGTCCCGGGATCGCCGTAGCCGTGCGCCCTTGTGAAGTCGTTGTCAACCTCCACCATGCTCGTGGTTATGGTTAGCTTCCCGCCTCGTTGCATGGCGTCACGCGCGTTCGTGGCAAGGTTGAAAAAGACCTGTTCTATCTGAGCCGCGTCGGCCATGACGACAAGTTCAGGCCCGGTAAGGGAGCTTTTAAGCTCTACGTCCTCGCCGATGACCCTTTGGAGTATCTTCTCCACACGTCTCAATGCTTCGTTGACGTCAATGGGCTGAAGGTTCACGACCTGTTTTCTGCTGAAGGCGAGGAGCCCTTGCGTGAGGCTTGCGGCCCTGTCCGAGAGGGTAAGGATATTGTCGACGTAGCCCCTTACAACCGGGTCGTCCCCGCGCTTTCTGAGGAGGATATTCCCGTAACCTATCGTGGCCGTGAGTATATTGTTGAAGTCATGGGCAATGCCGCCCGCAAGACGGCCGACGGCCTCTATCTTCTGCGAGTGTCTCAACTGGTCTTCCAGCGATTTTTTCCTTGTTATGTCCTCGATGAAGCCGTCCATATAAGCATTCCCGTCTTTGTCCTTTTTTATCACCGCGTTTACCGAGGCCCATATCCTTCTGCCCTTGCATGTAATCATCTCAAGCTCTTCGTCCTTCAGAAATCCGTATTTCCGCAGCCTTCCGGTTACGTCGGCGCGTCTGGCCGGGTCATGGTAGAAGTCCGCGGAGGCGCGCTTGAGCAGGTCGTCCCTTGATGAGGCGTCCATCATGGAGACAAGGGCCGGGTTCGCCTCGATTATCCGCCCGTTGCCTTCTATCGAGGCCCTGTAAACGCCGATGGTAAGGTTATTGAGGAGTCCCTCGTAGCGTTCACGGAGTTCGTTGTTGGTCTCCTCCATCAGTTTTTTCTTCAAGGCGCTCCCAAGCTGGGCCGCCACGGCCGATACTATTTCTATCCTGTGAGCGTCTTCGTGGCTGGCCCTTTCCATGAAGAAGACGAGCACGGCCAGTGCGTTGTCGTCGTCGGCTGAGATGGGTACGCCGAGGCAGGCGTTGAACCCGAGGGCCTTGGCCACGTCGGCGCGAAAGAATATGGCGCCGTCGGCGGATACGTCCCGTATCAATTCCGGTCTTCTCGTTGCCCACACCCTGCCGGGAAGCCCCACGCCCGGCGAGAAAAGAAGCGCCTTGGAGCTCTCTATCAGGGCGCTGATATCATTGCCGTCGGAGTCGCACCCGAACTCGTATTGGAGGGAGGCGTGGTCAGGCGCCGGAACCCATGCCTCTCCGAAACCCCATCCCATTGTTCGGCATACCATGATGATGGTCTGCCTGAGCGAGTAACGAAAGTCTTTGGCAACGTTGATGCTCATGGACAGACGCTGGAGGAGCCGCATCTCCTCCTCCATATGCTTTCTTTCGGTAATGTCCGTTGAGATACAGCAGACGCCCGCGTTTTCGCCGTCCGGCCCGAAAAGAGGCACCTTCACGGAGATATACGAATGCATGCCGTCGGTCTGCCGCGCCTCCTCGTCGAACTCCATGGGCCTTCTCGCCTCTATAAGTCTCAAGTCGTTGGACCGGAAGGCCGAGGCCGCTTCCGCGGGGAATATATCCGCGTCGGTCTTTCCTTTTATATGCTCCATTGACACGCCGAAGACGTCCTCGAACCTTTTGTTGACGAGTTTGTATGCCCCGAGCGCGTCCTTCAGGTATATGACGGCAATGGAGTTGTCAATGATCGTTCTGAGCGTTTTTTCGCTCTCCGTCAGGAGGGCGTTCCTTCTGGCGACCTCGCCAGCCATGCTGTTGAAGGACTCGGAGAGCGCGCCTATCTCGTCGCCGGACGCGATAGGCACGGCTACGTTGTAATCGCCGCCCGCCATTGCCGCGCTTGCGGCGCTGATGGCCTTGAGCCGTTTTATTATGGACTCGAAGAACGCGGCAAAGAGCGCGGCAAGGAGCGTTGCAACGACAAGGGCGCTTATGATCGCGCCGGTGCGTATGGCCGCGAGCGGGGCAAGCACCGCCTCGGCCTCGACCTGAACTACGAGGGTCCAGCGCATATCGGGTATGCACTTAGCGCTAAAGGCAACGCTCCTCCCGCCAAGGCCGGTATAAAAACCCGTTGTCCCGTTATTGGAGCGGAGGCAGTCCCTTATCGGCGCAACGTCGAACTTCCTTCTTATTGCGTCGTCCTCGCCGCCCTGCGGATGATTGAACTGCGGCTTGGTTATCAGCGTCATTTTATCGTTGACAAGGAATATGTTCATGGTGGTGAGTCTGTTGTTACCGCTCGTCAGGCCGCCCGACTCCTTGGCGCCACTCAGCACCTTGTCCAACTCCGTCATGTCAATGAAGTTCACGAGCACGCCGAGGGGTTTGCCGGTGCGCTTGTCCGTTATCGGGGCCGATACCGCGAGCGCGCCGAGTTTATCGGAGCCGTGTTCATGCGCCTCGGCGACGCTCACGGCCTTCTTGCCGTCCTTGAAGAATTTTTCGTCGGCCGCAGACCTTCCAAGTGAGGCCGCCTTTGTTGACGCGATGATTCTGCCGTCAAGAGAGACCACGCTTATTCTGCTTATGGTCTTATCCAGCGTCAATTTGTTCCTTATAAGGTGCTTATTTAACGGCGCGGCAATGGAGCCGTTCTTACCGGCGTCTGCACGGCGGGCAACCTCATCTCTTATGAAGCCGTCGCTTGCAAAGTCCGCGGCGCGCCTTTTCGACATCTCCAGAAATTGATATACCTGCCCCTCATAAGCCTCGGCGATGACGCTCAGATTGGCAAGGCTGTTTTTCTTGATATGTTCGCTGTTTCGGGCGTAGGTTATGAAAAAGGTGACAACGATGGGCAGGACGACTACCATTGTGCCGATAACGGCCTTTTGCAGGAGGGTTAGGCGCAGTTTCTTCATAATGGCCTGTTGCCTGTTTTTTGTCGCTATTCCTTGGATGAGGGCGCAAAGGTCTTGATTGCGTATGAACGGTGCAGAGAATGACACGAGTCGTAAATCTTTTTTGATTTTATAGTAGTTACGGATTAAAAGCAAGGTGAGACGGCCATGAAGGTAAAAAAATTGCGAAAAAGGCCGTGAACAGCGGCCGTGTAAAAACGAACTTTTTATGGAGTACGGTTAACGACCACGGTATTACTTCTTCACCTTCCTTCCAAGCCTTTTTTCAACGCTTTCGATCTTGCCGGTTATCCTGTGCTTTGCGCCCTTTCTGTAGTCTATCTTGACGTTCGTTGATATGCGGTTACAGTCCTTCTGCATCCTTTGGAAGCATTTTTTAACGACGGCGAACGCCTCGTCCCAATCCCCTTCGATGACCGTGCCCATCGGATTAGCCCTGTACTCAAGGCCGCTTTTAGAGATGATGTCAATCGACCTTGAGACGTATTTGCTTACGCCCTCGCCCTTGCCTATGGGCGTCATGCTGAACTCTAAAAGAACGGACATGGTATAGTCTCCTTTAATTACACATCAAGAACAACGGTTGCCTTCCAAGTCCCATCATCGGTCTTTGTAACGCTCAGGGCGTGGAGCGTTACGGCCTTCACGTCAATGCCAAGGACGTGCTTTGAGGCGTCTATGCGCTCGCCGGCCAGCGTTGCCTTGAGGTTGAAGACGCAAGCGTCTTTCTCGATTGAAATCGTCGTTACCCTAAGGAGGAGTCCCCTTGCGTCCTTTAGGAATATAAGCTCGTTGAGGAAGTCGAGGAGCAGAAGGTCAAGGCCGTTGTTTGTAAGCGCGATGACCGTCTCCTCGTTCGCCCTTATGGCCGATATGTCCTGAGTCATAACGCCTTCGGTCGCATCCGCGGCAACGGAAAAGACCTCCTCCACGCTTGCCCCAAGAGCCTCAAAGGCGACGTCGGCCGTCGTCATCTCGTCAAGATACCTGAAAGGCATTTTAGGTTGCCTCTAAAAATTGCTATTTTTCCCAATTTCTTTGTCAGGGCGAAAATACACCGGTTGTCCGTCGGCTTGCGCCCAGCACCACTTCGTGCCGAAAAAGTGTATCGTTTGACAAGTCTCGTATTGCGAAGTGGTGCTGGGCGCAATAAGACGGGCTTCAAAGAGAGCGTGAGCTTCCTTACCGGGG
>JACRCE010000039.1 GCA_016213015.1 Deltaproteobacteria bacterium
AGGTCTGATTTATTCGCCGACCCGTCATTGCGAGCAAAGCGAAGCAATCTCGTCTTCAAGGAAATCAACAACTTAGAGATTGCCGCGCCGCGAAAGCGCGGCTCGCAATGACAAAATAAGAATTAATCAGAGCTTCCCTAACACAGAAATCGGAAAAAATGGCAATTTTTAGAGGCAACCTACAGCCTGCCCTTTGTCGAAAGCACGCCCTTTATCCTTGGATTCTTGGCAACGGCCCCGCTCAATGCCCTGCCGAGAGCCTTGAATATCGCCTCGATGGCGTGATGGATGTCCTCGCCGTAATGGAGGGTAACGTGCAGGTCAAGCCCGGCGCTGTTGGAGAGCGCCTTCAAAAACTCCTTTGCAAGGTCAAGGTCAAAGGCATGTTCCAGCCGGTCATCTTTTATCGAGCGCACCTTCTTTGGTGCGGCCTTTGCGCCTTCCATGTTGAACCTAAAGTACGGCCTGTTGCTTATGTCAACCACTACCGTTGCAACTGAGTCCATCATGGGCACCATTGCCGAGGAGCAACGCTTTATGCCGGACGAGTCCCCAAGCGCTTTTTTAAGCGCCTCGCCGAGACGAAGCCCGGTGTCCTCAACCGTGTGGTGCAGGTCAACCTCGATATCGCCCGTTGCCTTGAGTTTCAGGTCGAAAAGCCCGTGTCTGGCGAAGTTTGTCAGCATGTGGCTGAGAAACGGTATCGGCGTGTTTATATCGCTTGAGCCGCTCCCGTCAAGGTTTAAGTCAACCGAGATCGCCGTTTCCTTTGTCCTGCATTTTATCGCGCCCTTGCGTTTCATGTCTTTTTTGCCACCCCCTACCTTTCTTGAAAGAAAGGTAGGCCAAAGAACTTTAATTAGGAATAAACAGCCTTACCTGATAAAAGCTTATGTTACCCCGCCAATCATGTCTTTTTTACCACCCGTATCGAGACCTCTTCAAGCTGTTTTGCGCTTACGGTGGATGGCGCATCGCTCATCGCGTCTGCGGCCTTTTGCGTCTTGGGGAAGGCGATAACGTCGCGTATGGAGTCCGAGCCTGTAAGTATGGCCAGTATCCTGTCAAGGCCGAACGCTATGCCGCCGTGCGGCGGCGTGCCGAATTGAAGCGCCTCCAGAAGGAATCCGAACCTGTCCTGCGCGTCAATTGCGCTTATGCCGAGCTTTTCAAAGATACGCGACTGCATCCCGCTCGTGTGTATCCTTATGGAGCCTCCGCCTATCTCCGTTCCGTTCAACACAAGGTCATACGCCTTGGCGCGCACCGAGAGCGGGTCAATGTCGAGCCTGTCCGCGTCCTCATACATGGGCGCGGTGAACGGATGATGAACCGCGACGTATCTTTTTTCGGCCTCGTCGTAGTCGAGGAGCGGAAAGTCCGTTACCCAGACGAAGTTAAAACCCTGTTTCGGGATGAGATTGAGCCTTCCGCCGACGTTGAGCCTGAGTCTTCCGAGCGCCGTGTTTGCAATTGACGGCTTGCCCGCGGCAAAGAGAAGGAGGTCGCCGACGGACGCCTCAAGGCCGGACTCTATCGCCTTTTTTACGTCGTCGTCGATGAATTTTGCTATGGGGGATTGCCAGCCCTCGGCAGTTATCTTTACCCACGCAAGTCCCTTTGCGCCGAACGACACGGCGATGGCCGTAAGGTCGTCAAGGTCTTTTCTGGAAAAGGCTGCCCCGCCTTTTACGCATATCGCCTTTACCACGCCGTTGCTTGCGGCCGCGTCGGTAAAGACCTTGAAGCCGCATTGAGCGACTATTGCCGTAACGTCCTTCAACTCAAGGCCGAAACGCGCATCCGGGCTGTCAAGGCCGAATCTGCCGATAGCCTCGGCGTAGGTCAGGCGCTGAATGGGAAGGCTCATCGCGTGTCCGGCGGTCTTGAATATCCGCTCCACCAGACCTTCCATGACGGCCATGACGTCGTCCCTGTCAACGAAGCTCATCTCCGCGTCTATCTGCGTGAACTCAGGCTGGCGGTCGGCCCTCAGATCCTCGTCCCTGAAGCATTTGACGATCTGATAGTACCTGTCAAAGCCGCTAATCATCAATATCTGCTTAAAGAGCTGTGGCGACTGCGGCAGGGCGAAGAACAGCCCGGGACTCAACCTGCACGGCACGAGAAAGTCCCTTGCGCCCTCAGGCGTGCTCTTCGTGAGCACCGGGGTTTCTATCTCTATGAATCCGTTTTGAGAAAGGTAGGAGCGCGCCTCCTGAGTTACCTGATGGCGGAGGATTAATTTTTTCTGGAGCGAAGGCCGTCTGAGATCGAGGTAACGGTACTTGAGCCTCGTCATCTCGGCGACGCCGGTATCGTCTTCGAGCACGAACGGAAGCGGGGCCGAATCGTTCAACCTTTTAAGCGATGAAACCTCCACCTCTATCGCGCCGGTCGCAATGTCCGGGTTTTCGGTGTCCTTGGGCCTTGGGCGGACAACGCCCGTAACCGCGATGACGAACTCGCTCCTCAACTCGTGCGCCTTTTCGTGCGCCTGCCCCGCGTGAGGGCTGAACACGAGTTGCACGAGGCCCGCCCGGTCACGAAGGTCAATAAAGATAAGGCCGCCGTGGTCGCGCCTCCTGTGCACCCAGCCCATGAGCGTAACAATAGAGCCTATATTTTTTTCGTTGACCTCGCCGCAGTAGGAACTGCGCCTTGAGTCGCCGAGAGCGTCCAAGTCGAAAGCCATTATCGAGAGACCTCCAAATCCGTTAATCCGGCAACGCCGAATAAGAATTTATAGCATATCGGAAGATGGTTTGCAATTTTTCATCGCCGCAAGAAAGACGGGCAACCGGTCTTCAAGAAAGGTGAGTTGACAAAATGCCGTCAATTCACTATACTTTTAAGACTGCGGCGTGAGCGGCACTAAAAACCATTGGAGGTAATCTTGAAGGTCTTTACCGGAACCGTCAGGATAAAATCGAACGCAAAGGCCGAGGAGATAAACATCACCAATCAGGCAGAGGCAATGCTTGCCGAAAGCGGCGTTCAGGACGGCATTGCCATTGTTTTCACTGGGCATACCACGGCAAGCGTGCATCTGGGCAACGCGGACAAGGAACTCGAAAAGGACTTCCACGACTTTCTTAGCGATGTCGTGGTCAACAAGCCCACCTACCGGCATAACAACAAGGGTGACTACGGCAAGAACGCGGACGCGCACTTCAAGGCGATAATGGTCGGAAACAGCGTAACCGTGCCGGTTACAAGGGGCAGGCTTTCCTTGGGCCAATGGCAGGCCATATATTTTTCCGAGTTCGACGGGCCGAGAGCCCGCCTCATATCGATCAGGATAATGGGCGGTCAGGCAGGGCAATGAGCGGCCTGAACAAATTCCGTTGAGGCCATGAGAGTAATAGCGGGCGCTTGCAAAGGCAGAAGGCTTTGCGTCCCCAGGGCCGCCTCCATAAGACCGACGACCGACAAGGTCAGGGAGGCGGTCTTTAACGTTTTGACGCACAGCGGATTAAATGAGACCGCCTTTCCATTCAAACGCTGCCTTGATCTCTTTGCCGGCGGCGGCGCGATGGGCATAGAGGCCATGAGCAGGGGCGCTCAGGCGCTGACCTTCGTTGACGACAGCCCAACGGCGATAAAGCTCATACGGCAAAATCTTGAGATATGCGGCCTCAAGGCCGATGTCATCAAGGCCGACGTCCTTACGGCGATACGCCGTCTTGCGGCGCAAAAACGATTTTTCGACCTTATATTCGTTGATCCGCCTTATGAGTCGTCGCTGGCGCTCGATACCCTGCGCGCAATTGATGAAGCCGCGCTCGTCAACGAGGCCGGGATTGTCGTGGCCGAGACCTCAAAGAGGGTGTCCCTGAATGAAGGCGCTCAGTGTCTCAAAAATCTTCTCCTCTCGGACGAGAGAAGATACGGCGATACGGCCGTTTACTTCTATCGCCCGCGCTCTGAGAGTTGAGGATATATCCCAATGGCAAGACATATAGGCGTATACCCGGGCACGTTCGACCCCATTACGAGAGGACATCTCGACATCATCGAGAGAGGTCTTACCCTGTTCGACGAACTGATAGTCGCGGTTGCCGAGGGCCAGTCGAAGGCGCCTTTTTTCAGCGCGCCTGAGCGGGTTGAACTGATAAGGCAGGAGACAAGGCGCTATAAAAACGTCAGGGTCGAGAGCTTCGACGGCCTTCTTATCGCGTACATGAAAAAGAAGAAGGCAAAGACCGTGCTCAGGGGGCTTCGCGTCATATCGGACTTCGAGTACGAATTCCAGATGGCGCTCATAAACAGGAGGCTTGCCCCTGAGATTGAAACCGTGTTTATGATGACGGCTGAAAACTACGCCGCGGTAAGCTCAAGGTTCATAAAGGAGATCGCAAGACTCGGCGGCGGCGTAGGGGCCTTCGTAACTCCGGCCGTAGCAAAAAAGTTGAAAGAGAAGGTCAGGGGAATATAGCAGTTTCTGCAAAATTAAAAATTTGTTCAGGCCGTTCAAAAACGTCCAGATGCAAGGCGTCAAGGAGCGACGAATGAGACGCACGGAGCCTGCCCAAGCCTGCCCTCGAATGTCTCTATCGAGGGAATGTTTCTATCGGGGGTTGTGCGTCGCTAGTTGAGGAGCGAGGCGGACAACGCAGCAGATGGGCGTTTTGTAATGCCAATCGTCATAAAGACGATTGGCATTACCGGCATGGAACAAAGATATCTTTTTTAGAGTTCGCCTTGTCGCTTCGCGAGTCGGCGAACAACCGGTCAGCGGCCTGATAGGGGTTTGAACATGATAAAGCTATCCTCAAGATTAAACGGTCTGGAGGAGTCGATAACGCTTGCGATAACCGCGAAGGCCAACGCATTGAGGGCCTCGGGTAAAAACGTCATCGGCCTTGGCGCGGGCGAGCCGGACTTCGACACGCCTGAGAACATAAAAGAGGCCGCGATCAAGGCCATAAGGGACGGCAAGACCAAGTACACCCCGGTCAGCGGCATCGCCGAACTCAAGGACGCGATAATCGCCAAGTTCAAAAGGGATAATAATCTCGCGTATACGAGAGAGCAGGTTCTCGTTTCCAGCGGCGGCAAGCACTCCATATTCAACCTGTTTCAGGCCATAATCAATCCCGGGGACGAGGTTGTCATACCCGCGCCCTACTGGGTCTCGTATCCTGCGATGGTCATGCTCGCCGGAGGAAGGCCGGTTATCGTAAAGACCGATGAAGGCGCGGGCTTTAAGATGAAGCCAGAGGAGTTCGCCGCCGCCATTACGCCGCAGACGAAGGCGGTTGTCATAAACAGCCCCTCAAACCCCACTGGAGCGGCCTATACCGCCTCTGAGCTTAAAGATATTGCCTCTGTAGCGCTCGACAAGGGCGTCCTCATCATAAGCGACGAGATATACGAGATGCTCGCATACGACGGCTTCAAGCCGGTCTCTATCGCCTCTACGTCGGACAAGGCCGCTAGGAATACCGTTGTCCTGAACGGGGTGTCAAAGGCGTATGCCATGACCGGCTGGAGGATCGGCTACGCGGCCGGCCCCCCCGCGATAATACAAGCCATGACCAACATCCAGAGCCAGTCAACCTCCAACCCCGCGTCGATATCCCAGTGGGCCGCTGTTGAAGCCCTTAACGGGACGCAGGGGTTCATCCCCATGATGGTCAAGGAGTTCGCGTCAAGGCGCGACGCGATGGTCACGGGACTCAACGCCATAAACGGCATAAGCGCCAAGACCCCGCTCGGCGCGTTTTACGTGTTCGCCAACGTATCGGGGGTATACGGAAGAGGGCTTCCCGGGATGCGCCTTACCGATTCGTCGGACCTTGCGGTCTGGCTCTTGGACGAGGCCGGGGTGGCTCTGGTGCCCGGAGCGCCTTTCGGCGACGACAACTACATACGGCTTTCCTACGCCACCTCCATGGATAACATCAACGAGGGGATAAGGCGCATGGGCGAGGCCTTGGCAAGGCTCAAGTAACCCCGTCGGGGCGTAAATGCAAAGGATAAAGGAAGAGGCGATAATCCTTGTAAGCGTCGTCAAGTGGCTGGCGCTTGCGGCAACAACTGGCCTTATCGTCGGCGCATCAACCGCCGCATTCGTGAAGACGCTGAACCTCTGTTCTTCGGCAATACTGCTTTTACCCCATTATTTTCTCCTTCTGCCGCTTGGTCTCGCTTTTTCCGCCGCGCTTATCTATGTTTTTCCAGACGCCGTCGGACACGGCGCAAATAAGGTCATCGGTATTATCCACCACGGCAATAGCAGGATACCGCCGATAAACACGATGGTTGAATTTTTGAGAACGACCATTACGCTTGCCGTGGGCGGGTCAGCGGGCAAGGAAGGGCCTGCCGCTCAGATTGGCGCGGGATGCGCCTCTTTATTCGCGGATTTACTGAGGTTTGAAGGGCAGGACAGAAGAAAGCTCGTTATATGCGGCATAAGCGGCGCCTTTGCATCGGTCTTCGGCACGCCTATAGCCGGCGCGATATTCGGCATCGAGGTATTGAGCGCCGGGACAATCAAATATGACGTTCTCTTGCCGTCCTTTGTGGCGGGCATAGTGAGCTATCAGTTCTCATCATGGCTTGGGCTTGCGTACTTTCATCATCCGGTCATGTTCGTGCCGGTATTCACGGAGATGTTCTTTTTGAAGGTCGTCGTTGCCGGCATACTGTTCGGCGGGGTATCCTTCCTGCTCGTCGAGACGCTCAGCCTCGGCAAAAAAATATCGGCCTCGCTCAAACTGTCCCTGCCGCTCAAGGGGCTTATCATCGGCGCATCCCTTGCCGCGTCGGGTTTCGTGCTCGGAGACGCATACTTCGGCCTTGGACTTGACACCCTGCGCTCCTCTCTTGAAGGCGCTCCGCTCCCTTGGTATGCCTTTCTGGTCAAAACCGTGTTTACAAGCGCAACGCTCAACTTCGGCGGGAGCGGCGGCATAGGCACGCCGCTTTTCTTCGTAGGCGCAACCTCGGGCAACGCCTTTTCAGGGCTCCTTGGCGTTGACCCTGCAATGCTTGCCGCGATAGGCTTTGTGAGCCTTCTCGCCGGGGCCGCCAACACGCCGATTGCCGCGTCCATCATGGCCGTTGAGCTGTTCGGCGCTCTGGTCGCGCCTTATGCGGCAGTCTCATGCGTAATCAGCTACGTCGTTGCCGGGCATAGGAGCGTTTATCCGGCGCAGACGCTTGCCGTCAAAAAATCATCTTCCATCAAAGTTGAGGAGGGTCTGCCGCTTGAGGCGGTAAAGGCGAGGTATGAGGAAAGGGAAAATAGCGTAATCATTCGTCTGTCCCGCTTATGGCGGTTACTCAGACGAGATAGAGGCTGATGCCGCCAGAGCTTCAGGCAACGGTTTTCCTATGAGATACCCTTGAGCGTAATCAACGCCGTATTCCTTGAGGAGTTTCAAGACCCGCTCATCCCCTACGAACTCGGCAACCGTCTTTATGCCAAGCCCCTTTGCCAAGCCGGTCATGGCCTTGACGAACACCTGATCCGAGGCGTCTTTATGCAGGTTCATAATGAACGAGCCGTCGATCTTTATGTAATCCATTGACAGGGCTTTGAGATATGAAAAAGAGGTAAAGCCCACGCCGAAGTCGTCCAGCGAGAATTTGCATCCCATGCCCTTGAGGGCGTGGACGAATTTTTTTGCGGCAACGATGTCGCGGATGGCCGCAGTCTCGGTTATCTCGAAGATAAGGTTACGAGGGTCTGCGCCGGTCGTCTCGATTTTAGCTTGTATGAATCGCAAGAGATCCGCGTCGCCCAAGTCCTTTCCGGAAAGGTTCATGCTGAAGGCAAACGCCCCTGCCCCTCCCTTCGCCTGCATACGCATCGTCTTTTCGATGATCATCCTGTCGATATTGCCGACAAGCTCGAATCGTTCCGCGACGTCGATGAACGCTCCGGGAAGCAAGACCTCGCCATCGGCCGTGGTCATTCGCGCAAGCGCCTCGAAGTGATGCACGTGGTTGTCGCTAAGGTCGAGTATCGGCTGGAACCACGGTACAAAGCCGTCCTCCTCCAGCGCCTTGAGGATGCGCTCCTTCCATTTGAATCTGGAGTTGATCTTTTCAATATCCTTGTCATCCGGGCTGTACACGTGAATACGGTTTCTGCCGAGTTCCTTTGCCCGGTACATGGCGACGTCGGCCCTTGTGAAAAACGTCTTTGCATCCTGCGCGTGTTCAGGGTACATGACCATGCCGGCGCTGACGTTTACGGAAAAGGCATGGGAACCTTGCAATGTGCGCGACGCCTCGACGTCCTTTCTGAGGCGCTCCGCTATCTTGAGCGCTTCGGCCTCGGACAGATGCGGGAGGAATATTGCGAACTCGTCCCCGCTCATGCGCCCAAGCATGGGGTTGGATCCGGTTTGGGCGACGACGGCCTTGTACTCGGCCTCCAGAGCCGATTGGAACAGTGAGGCCATGCTTGAGAGGATTTCGTCTCCCGTGGCGTGTCCATAGGTGTCGTTGACGTACTTGAAGTGGTCAACGTCGATGAGAAGCAGTGCGCCGTGTCCTTCAGGCCCTTCGGCAACAATCCATTCGGCGATAAGCTCCATGAAGCGCGCCCGGTTTACGAGAGACGTAAGCTCGTCGTGCCGGGCAAGATGCTGGAGCCGCTCTTCAGAGGCCATCTTCTCGGTCAGGTCCTCTTGGACTGCCAGAAAGTGAGTTATTGCGCCGCTTGCGTCCCTGACAGGGGATATGACGGTGCTGCACCAGTAGAACGCGCCGTTCTTTTTTCTGTTCTTGTACGTGTCGCGCCAAGTCTTGCCGGACGTTATGGTCTGCCACAACTGATCGTACTTTTCCTGCGGCACGTCGCCGGAGGAGAGTATGCGCGGGGTCTGGCCGATCGCCTCGTCCCGCGAATATCCGGTTACGCTTTCGAACATCGGGTTGACGTACTCGATATGGCCTTTGATGTCCGTGATGAAGACGATGTTTACGCTCTGCTCCATTGCCAAGTGCAGTTTTTTAAGCTCTATATCGGCCTTTTTATTCTCGGTTACGTCCCGTCCGTAGACGTTGACGTATTGCTCTCCATGCACCGGAGTCAGGATATAAGAGAAGAAGCGCTCACCGTGGTTTACCTCAAACTCCATCTGTTTGTCAGCCGTTGCCGCCTCGGTAACAAGCCGTCGCCAGTAGTTCGAAAGCGGGGCGCCCGGTATCAAACCCTCCCCGGCAAAAAGATTCTGCGCGGCCGGATTAGCGTAGATCAAGATGCCGTCATGCGTCGTCCTGAGCACCGGGTATGGGTTTTCCAAGGGGAACTTGGCAAGGTTGGCGAGTTTTCTTTCGGCCTCCACCTGATCCGTGACGTCTTGCACCGTGCCGAACATGCGGACAGGCTCTCCGTTCGAGGCGTATTGCACGTTCGCAACTTCATGCACATATCTTGTCTTGCCGCCGGGCAGGAGTATCCTGTGATTTATTGAATATGGTTTTTTGCCGTGGAGCGCCGCGTCAACCGCGTCCTTTACCATCTGAGCGTCATCAGGATGGACTGAGGAGATAAACGCCTCATAAGTCGCGCCGAATGACCGAGGGTTAAGCCCGAAGATGCGAAAGACCTCATCGGACCAGCGGAGCGTGTTTTGGGCGACGTTCCAGTCCCAGCTGCCGAGATGCGCGATGCGCTGGGCGCCGTTTAGCCGCGCTTCGCTGTCGAGAAGGGCAAGTTCCGCGGCCTTCCTGCTCGTAATGTCGGAAAATATGCCTTCAGCGTACTTGTGCCCGGCTTTCGCATAAGTCATGAACGCCTTGTTATGGAGCCAGACCCAGTCGCCGCTCTTTTTTTTGAACCTGTATTCCAGGCTGAACATGCCGTTATCGCTGATAAGGGCCTGATATGCCTGCTTGACCGTCTTTATATCGTCGGGATGGATGTTGTCGAACATGATGCCCGGGCTGTTTAAGAATTCATGAACGGTATAGCCGCTTATGTTTAAGGCCATCGGGCTTATCGCCGTAACCCTCCCCGTTTCATCAATCGTCCACAGGCAGTCCGGCATGTTGTTTACAAGCGAGCGTAGCCTTGCCTCGCTCGCGACAATGGCCGTATTTTTTTCCTTTACGTTGGCCGTTATCGCGTTGAAGGCTGTGGCAAGGGAGGCTATCTCGTCGTTGCCGTTTACGGGAACCGGAGCGTTCAAGCCGCCTGAGGCTATCTTACCGGCCGCTTCGGCAAGGGCGCGAACCCGTGAAGTGGCGCGCCCGCATGAGAAGACGTTAATGAGAATGATGATGACGGCCGCGCTTATAAACGTCGGTAACATGTAAAAGTGCGGTTCAACGATTGCCCAAAGGCCGTGTTGTCTTGCCTGTGCGTCCAGCGAGGCATAAGCAAGGGCAAAAAATAAGGCAAAAAGCAGGAATACCGATATAATCGTATATATGGCGTTTTTGATGAAAACGTGGCGCATTGGCGGCATCCGGTTGACGGTCTTTTAAGGACGCGATGGTATAGCTCACTCAACCGTTTATTATGCCTCAAGATTGGATTATTTCAAGGGGGCTATGCTTTTTCAGGGAGGAGGCACAGAATTTTAATTGGGGATGAACGCTAAGACTGATGAACATAGCCGATCGACCAGCAGTCTTTTTTCGGAGAGTGCCGCGAGATGGCAGGAAAGAGGTTATCGGTTAAGGCAAAAATAATCGTCCCCTTAACCTATAATCGCTTTAAGCGCTCAGAGCGCCTTGAGTCCCTTTAGATACAGCGCTCGTACCACGCCCTTTTCCGTTATTATGGCCGCATGGTTTGATTGCGACCGGTTGTGAGGCTGATGCCATCAGGAGGAAATTCCAGACGACACGCCAACATCTATGAAATAGTTATAAAAAAGCCCGCAAGACTTGATTCCAATTGCGCTTATACCTCTTCCCTTAATTTCGAGATAAATTCCTTTGCCTTTTTTATCCTCAACAGCACCTCGTCTTCGGTTAATTCAGACGACATCAGAAACGGGTATCTTTCCTCAATATAATATTCCGTTGCTTCCTGACACAAAACCCTAAACTCCTCAAACCCTACATTGTAGTCAACGGCATAATCGAGCAAGCCCTCCAGATCATGGATTCTTTCCAATTTCCAGCCCTTGCCGATTAGATACCCTTTGAGAGATTTTTCAATCGCCTGTTGGAGATGGAATGCCGCGCCTCCAGCATCGTTGTTTTCAAGCAATATTTCCGCCCGTCTTATATCAATATCTCCTTTATGAAACCAATCCTTCGGTAAAAGAGAGGCTCTATTTTTCATAGATAACTTTTCCATTTTTCGTAATCTCTATGAAAAAATCATCTCCCATCTCCAAACGGCCGGACAATTCCACGGGTGTAAGCACCAATGATGAAAACGGCACTTTTTTCCTTATGTCCGATACTATCCGTCGCACGGTTATACGCCTGTCAATGGGTCTATCCGTTGTATCTTTGATTATCAAGAGGTCAACGTCGCTTGCTTCATCGGGTGTGCCATATGCGTATGAGCCGTAAAGAATAATCTTCTCCGGTTGATAGCGCTCACCGAGCCTTTTTGCCAGTTTTGATATTAGATCGGATAAATTTCTTTTCATGGCACACCTCAAGAAGTTTACAGACAAGAGCATGAAGACGGCTGCGCCGCAAAAAGCCCCTTCAGTCCCTTTAGATACGGCGCTCGTACCACGCCCTTTTCCGTTATTATGGCCGTAACGAACTTGGCCGGGGTTACGTCAAACGCGGGATTTCTTACCTTTATTCCCTCCGGCGCGATCCGTTTGCCTTTGATGTGCGTAACCTCGCTTGATGCGCGTTCCTCTATGGGGATGAGGTCCCCGTGCTTCATCTTCAAGTCTATGGTTGACAGCGGCGCCGCGACGTAGAACGGGATGTTGTTCTCCCGCGCAAGCACGGCTACCGAGTAGGTGCCGATCTTGTTGGCCGTGTCGCCGTTGGCCGCGATCCTGTCCGCGCCGACCACCACGGAGTGGATAAGCCCCTTCTTCATCATCCAGCCGGCCATGTTGTCGGTTATGAGCGTTACGTCTATCCCGTCCTTATTCAATTCCCACGCCGTAAGGCGCGCGCCCTGCAAAAACGGCCTTGTCTCGTCGGCGAACACCTGTATCTTCTTCCCCGCTTCAATGGCCCCGCGTATCACGCCGAGGGCCGTGCCGTACCCGGCGGTTGCAAGCGCCCCTGCGTTGCAGTGGGTAAGCGCCGTGCTATTGTCCTTCAAAAGACCGGCGCCGTTTGAGCCGATCTTCCGGCATATCGCGATGTCCTCTTGATGAATCAGTATAGCCTCGTCCACGAGCAGTTTTTGCAGTTGGGCAACGGTTGAGCCGGGGTTTGAGTCAACGACCCGCCTCATCCTCTCTATGCCCCAGAAGAGGTTTACGGCCGTGGGCCGCGTGGAAGCCAGAAGAGAGCTTATAATCCCAAGTTCCTTGCGGAATGCCTTTGCATCTTTGGTCTTTATCTTCAACGCGCCGATGGCCACGCCGAAAGCCGCGGCAACGCCTATGGCCGGGGCGCCCCTTACCACCATGTCCTTTATCGCGCCGGCCACGGCCTTATAGTCTTTGTAAGTGCGGTAGACTTCCTTGTCCGGCAAAACTCTCTGGTCTATCATCACTACTCCGGCCTTTGTCCATTCCACTGTTTTGAACATTTAGCGCGTCTCCCTGATAGTTATTTATAAAATGCCGTCATGTCGAACGGCTGCACCTTAACCATATCGCCTTTTTTTAAACCCTCGGACTCTTTCGGGACGATTATATAAGCGTTGGCTGAAACCATCGTGGTCAGAAGCGCGGAACCCTGTCCGGCAAGAGGGGTTACGCACAGGCCGGTTGCGTCAATAGTCATCTTCGCCCTTATGAAGTTGACCCTGCCGGACTTTATCTTGAGGTCTTTTTCAAGACGGGCCGGAAGCGTCGTCCGCTCTATCTCAAGGCGCCCGGACATCTTTAAGAGGGCCGGTCTTACGAACTGCTCAAACGCGACCATTGACGATACCGGGTTTCCCGGAAGGCCGAACGCGGGCTTGCCGCCTATTACGCCGAAGGCAAGCGGCTTTCCCGGCTTCATGGCCACCTTCCAAAATATCATCCTTGATCCAAGCTCCTTTAATACGTCCTTGACAAAGTCGAAGTCGCCCACGGACACCCCGCCGGATGAGACGATGCAGTCAGCCTCTGCAGCCTGTTTGAGCTTTTCAAGAAGGCTCGCCCTGTTGTCCCTTGCTATGCCGAGTTGGATCGGCTCGGCCCCGGCCTCGCGTACGAGCGCGGCAAGCGTGTATCCGTTGCTGTTGGTTATCTTTCCCGGAGGCGGGGTTTGGTTTATGTCGACAAGCTCGTCCCCGGTTGAAACCACGGCAACCCGCGGTCTTTTATAAACGAAGACAAAGGGAGAGCCGATAGCGGCAAGCATGGCCGTTTCGGCGGGACGGATAACAGCGCCCTTTTTTACTGCCACGTCGCCTTTTTGGAAGTCCTCGCCGCGTAACCTTACGTGCTCCCCGTGCTTGACGATTGAGCGAATGAACACGCCATTGTCAGGCGCAGGCCCGGTCTTTTCAACCATTACTACGGCGTCAGCGCCCTCCGGCATGGGCGCGCCGGTCATTATCCTTACCGCCTCGCCTTGGCCGACCGGCCTATCCGGCTTATGCCCGGCTGGAAGGTCATAGATTACGGTCAATCGTACGGGAGCTTCTTCGCTTGCGCCAAGGGTATCGTTGCTCCTTACGGCGTATCCGTCCATCGCGGAGTTGTTCCACATCGGATTCGGCCAACGGCTGATGGCGTCCTCTCCGAGCGTACGTCCAAGGGCGTTTTGGAGCTGTACGCTTTCGAGTCCGAGCGGGGCAACCTCTTTGAGTATCGTGTCAAGCGCAGTCTGAACGGGTATCATAGCGTGTTATCTTCCTATCACAGGTTCTTTGGAGTACTGTTCAAGATACCATTTTTGAAAAAAACCGCAAGGGTTATACAGCCCTGCCCTACAACCCTTGTCCCGCCTCAGGCCGTTTCCCTTCATTGCCCGCCAGATGCGCGCCTGAAACGGAGGCAGGCTGCAGGTATGCGTCGTAGCTGCCGAGCACGCGCTTGACGTAGTTGCGCGTCTCCGCATAAGGGATTGATTCGACGAACTCATCAGGCTCTTCGGGCAGTTTTTTCATCCATTTTTCAACTGCGGTCGGCCCCGCGTTATAGGCCGCTATTGCAAGGTGGAGCTTGTTGTCGAATCTTTCGAGCAGGCGCGCAAGGTACCATGAGCCGAAGCGGACGCTCGTCATGGGGTCGAATAACCATGCCTCGTCAAATCCTTTTATCCCTTTGCCTTTAGCGATAAGTCTGCCGGTCGCGGGCATTATCTGCATCATGCCGAGCGCGCCGGCTCCGGAGATTGCCACGCGGTTGAATTCGCTCTCCTCTCGCGCCACCGCCGCGACGAGATAGGCGTCAACGCCAAGCTCTGCCGGGGCGTCCTTTATCATCTCGACCACTTGAGGCGGATAGGCAAGATGCGCGTCCATGACGCGGACGTCTCTTTTAGCGGCCGTTGCGTATCTTTTATACGAGGCAAGGGCGCGGTAATAGTCCTCGGCCTCATAGAAGAGAGCGGAAACCTCCCTGAGCGCGTCCGGCGAAGCGGCTGAGCGTTTGGCCAGCAGGGCGATCTCGGCGGACGCATCCTCTTTTAGGCCGAGGACGAGGAGTTCTTTGATCGTCTCGTAACGAACGTCGTTTGAAAGTGAAATGACGCTTGGCGAAGCCTGTATCGCGGGGGCCTCAAACGCCTGCTCCGATAAGGCAACGGGCAAGGCGGCGGACAACGGAGCCGCGCCGGCGGGAAGGGCCGCAAGGCGCATCTTGGCCAATCGGCAATAATACGGACTGTCCGAACGGCATAAGCCGTTGTATAGTTTCAACGCCTCGTCGAACCGGGCGGCCGCCTCAAGCGCCCTTGCCAGCCAGTATGCGCTTCGCGCCTCGCGGCCCGCCTCGGAAAACATCTTTTCAGCCGTTGTCAACTCGCCGGCGCGCAATGAGGCCCAGCCCAGCGCCCAGAGCGCCTCAGCGCGATGAGCACCCGAGGCAAACCCGTCAACGACCTTTTTGTATTTTTGAGCGGCCTTGGCCGGATTATTGTCTTCCTCATAAGCGCGTCCCATGAGTAAAAGCGCCTTTGCATGTTCCTCTGATTTCGGAGATTTGCCGCTCAATTGCTCAAGGAGGCTTTCAGCCTCAACGGTCTTATCCTGACGCACAAGCGCGACCATCAGCTTATACCGCGCCTGTGCCTCGAACTCAACGACGTGCCTTGCGGTAAGGAACGTCTTTAGTTCGCGTTCAGCCTCGACGTAGCGTTTAAGCCGCATGAGGCAATCGACGAGCTTGAGAGTCGCCTGTTCGCGGCGTTTCCCGTCCTTTAAGCCGCGTATCTCGTCGTATCTTTTTGCCGCGTCCGCATAGCGGGATGCGGCAAAAAGCGCGTCCGTTGCCGTGATGCTTTCGTCCTCCGTAAGGACAATGGCCTCAGCCCAGCCTTTTTGAGCCGCCAGCTTGGTTGTCCTCTGTGCCGCGACGTCATCGGGATAGGCCGTAAGCGCCCTTTTTGCGATCTCTTGAGCAGCCCGCGGCTCGCTTAATTCAACCGACAGATACATGGCCTTATAGAGCGCCTCCGGGGTAAATGCGTCATGGGGGTTGTCAGAGGCATAAGCAAGAAACACGCCTCTTGCCTCAGAGAGCCGTCCCAAGCGCATAAGCAACCCGGCGCGCCTCTTTCGAGAGAGCGGGACAAGGGCTGAGCCGCCGTAGTCTTTTAATATTATTTCATGGAGAATAAGGGCCGATTCAAGGGAGCCTTTTTTTTCATGAACAACGGCAAGGTTGAAAAGCGCATAGTCCCTGACAAGCTGCCCGGTTGACGCCTCGTTGAGGAATATCTCGGCCTCGTCAAGACGGTCTTGGGAGGCCGCGTTCATGCCAAGTAGAAACGCCTCGCGTGTTGATATGCCCATTTGCGCGTCCTGCAAGGGAGGCTGGGGCACACGGGCAACGCAAGAGGATAAGGCGAGGGCCGTCAGCGCGGCGGATAATAGGTTCAACGCTTTTTTACCGTTCATGCGGGATATTATATAATACGCGGCGGCAGATATTCAATAAATACCGTGAACCGTGATCGTGTCCGTGAAAAAGAGAAATCTTTTACGATTCACGGCATTACCACGGTACAGCAGCCAAAAAGCCTTGACTTTACGGGCTATCAAGTGTAAGTTTGTCAGCATGGACGACTGTATAAAGGGGAGGGCTGATGGCAAAAAAGATACTTCTGGCCGACGACAGCATGACCATCCAGAAGGTCGTGTCAATAACCTTTGCCGCCGAGGACTTTGATCTTGTCATCGTCGGCGACGGCAACGCCGCCATTGAAAAGGTAAAGGACGAGCGGCCTGATCTTGTAATGGCCGATATCGCCATGCCCGGGAAGACCGGCTATGAGGTCTGCGAGTATATCAAAAACGACCCGGCGTTGAAGCGTATACCGGTTCTGCTTCTTGCCGGGACGTTTGAGCCGCTTAATCCCGACGAGGCGGCAAGGGTCAAGTCCGACGACAACATCATAAAACCCTTCGAGTCACAGGCGCTTGTCGATAAGGTGAAGCTCCTTATCGCAAGGGGCGAGGCGGCCGGGCGCGTCGAGCGCACCATGAAGCCTGTCCAAGAGCCGAGGCCCGCGGTTTCCGCCAATGTCTGGGAGGCAGGGGATTTCCTTGGCGCGCCTGAAGAGCCGGTAGAGGCAGGGGTCGAGGCCGAGCCTGATCTGGGGTTTTTAGAGGGAGGGCTTGTTGACGACTCCGTAAAGGAAGGGGCCCCGGCAGAGGCGGGTTTCATGGACCTTGATTTTACGGAGGAGGCCAAACCGATACCGACGCCTCAGGCGCCGCCAAAAACAGTTGCGTCGCCAAAGCCGGAGGCTAAGCCGGCTTCCACCGTTCCTGCCGCCCCTCTTCCAGAGATAGATTTTTCGTCGTTTTCAGCCGAGCCTCTTTCCGCGCCGGTAGAGGAGGAGTCATCTTTTTGGATGTCGCCGGAGGCGCCCCAAGCTCCTCAGACGCCTGTAAAGACGCCGGCCCCGCCTCCATACAGGCCGGTTCCGGCGCCCCCGATCGCGCCTGCGCCAAGGCCCGCCGCGCCTGTTGCCTCGGTTCAGCCGACGATTGAACGGGTAGTTGAAAAGGTTATTGCCAAGGCCGAGGTTCCGGTTCAGGAGGCGTTTGGCAATGAGGCATTGAAGGCGCAAATATCGGCAATTGCCTCAAAGGAAGAACTCCATGAGATGGTGAAGAAGTCTGTGCGCGAGATAGTCGAGGAGATAGCATGGGAGGTCGTGCCAGAGCTTGCCGAGGAGTTGGTCCTAAGCGAGATAAACAGGTTCAAGGAAGCGCTGTTCAAGACAAAGCAAAAAGCTTGACGGCCGTGAGCCGTGACCGTGAGCCGTGACCGCAGCGGATTTGTTTTTACACGGTCAACGGCCACGGTTCACGGTATTTTTTTTCCATAGGAAGGCGCAGAGGATGACGCAAAAGGTTTTAGAAAAGGCGTATGAGCCGAAAGAGATCGAAGAGAAGTGGCTTGCCGTCTGGCAGGCTCAGTCGGCCAATTGCCCTAAGGCTGCCTCAACCAAGCCCTCTTTTTCCATGGTCATCCCGCCGCCGAACATAACCGGCGCCTTGCACCTCGGACATGCCTTGAACTCCACGCTTCAGGACGCGCTTGCGCGCTACAAGCGCATGAAGGGCTTTAACGTCCTGTGGCTTCCCGGCATAGACCACGCCGGGATAGCAACGCAAAACGTGGTGGAGCGCCGGTTGGCTCAAGAGGGAAAAAACCGTGGAGACCTCGGCAGGGACTCTTTTCTTGAGGCCGTGTGGAAGTGGAAGGAAGAGTCGGGCAACACCATCATAAATCAATTGAAGAGGCTCGGCGCCTCGTGCGACTGGTCGCGCCAACGCTTTACCATGGACGAGGGACTCTCCAAGGCCGTGCGCGAGGTCTTTACGAGGCTCTATGCCCAAGGTCTGATATACCGGGGCGACTACATCATCAACTGGTGTCCGCGATGTTCCACCGCCCTTTCAGACCTTGAGGTGAACTTCAACGAAACCGATGGATCCCTGTGGCATATCGAATACCCGCTCACGATAAGGCCCAAGAAGGGCGGACGAAAGGGATTGGTAGTCGCCACGACAAGGCCCGAGACTATGCTTGGGGATACCGCCGTGGCCGTGAATCCGAATGACGAACGCTACGCCGCCCTTATAGGAAAGAGCGTCGTCCTTCCGATAGTCAACAGGGAGATACCCATCATAGCCGACGATTCCGTTGACATGGAGTTCGGCACAGGCGTCGTGAAGATAACCCCTGCACATGATTTTAACGACTTTGAGACAGGCAAAAGGCATAACCTGCCGGTTTTGCGCGTCATGGATGCCGACGCTAAGATGAACGAGAACGCCGGACGCTTTGCCGGGCTTGACAGGAGCGAGGCGAGGGCGCGCATCGTGGCCGGCCTTGAGGACGCCGGACTCTTACGGGCAACCGAGAAGTATAAGGTAATGCTCGGCGCGTGCTACAGGTGTTCCACCGTGGTCGAGCCGACGCTCTCCAAGCAGTGGTTCGTAAAGACCGGCCCGCTTGCGGGTCCGGCCATAAAGGCCGTTGAGGACGGAAGCATACGCTTCGTGCCCAAGGGATGGGAGAACACGTACTTCGACTGGATGAGGAACATACGCGACTGGTGCATCTCAAGGCAGATATGGTGGGGACATAGGATTCCGGCGTGGCACTGCGTCTGCGGCCATATAACCGTGGCAACTGCAGACCCCACGGCTTGTGATAAGTGCGGCTCAAAGGAGATAACGCAGGACCAGGACGTGCTCGACACGTGGTTTTCATCGGCCCTGTGGCCGTTTTCCACGCTCGGATGGCCTGATGAGACCGATGACCTTAAAAGGTTTTACCCGACGAGCGTGCTGTCAACGAGCTTCGACATCATCTTTTTCTGGGTGGCGAGGATGATAATGATGGGCATGAAGTTCATGGACGCCCCGCCCTTCAAGGACGTGTACATCCACGCCCTCATACGCGACGCACAGGGGCAGAAGATGAGCAAGTCAAAAGGCAACGTCATCGACCCGCTCGTCATGATGGAAAGGTACGGCACCGACGCCTTCAGGTTCTCGCTTGCGGCCTATGCGGCGCAGGGCAGGGACATAAAGCTCTCTGAGGAGAAGATTTCGGGCTACAGGAACTTTTGCAACAAGCTCTGGAACCTTACGCGCTTTGCGCTGATGAACGCGGCGCCGGAAGAGGGAGGAGCGGCCATTGTCATTGACAAGGCAAGCCTCAACATGGCCGACAAATGGATACTCACGCAAAGAAACCGGTGCATCGCCGAGGTTAACGGGGCGATCGAGTCGTACAGGTTCGACGAGGCCGCAAGGTCTCTTTACCGCTTTGTCTGGGCAGAGGTCTGCGATTGGTACGTGGAGCTTATAAAGTTAGACCTCAAGGGCGACGCCGGCGAGGAGAGGAAGAGGGCTGCCTTTGCCGTGCTTGCCTTGCTGCTCAAGGACGTATTCAAACTCCTCCATCCGTTCATGCCTTTTATCACCGAGGAGTTATACGGCTTTTTAGACAACGCCAAGCGCGGCCTGATGATGGAGCCGTTTCCGGTCGAGACCGAATCATACCCCGGCGAGGCCGAGGCAATGGAAGGGGTCATGGACGTCATCCGCGCCGTGCGGAACATCCGCACGGACACGAACGTCGCGCTCGGCGCAAAGGTGGAGGTCGTATGCCGAACGTCGGATAAGGCGTCCCTTGCCGCGCTTACCGCGGGCGCGGAGTATGTCAAACAGCTTGCAAAGGTCTCAGAGCTTACGCTTTCCGGGTCAACGACCGATGCTCCGCCAAAGGGTGCGGCATCGGCAATGGCAACCGTGCTCGGCGCTACCGTAGAGGTGCTCGTGCCGCTTGCCGGACACATAGACCTTGCCGCGGAGCTTGCCCGGTTTGCAAAGGAGATGGAAAAACTGACCAAAGAGCTTGAAGGCGTCGAGAAAAGATTGGCGAGTAAGGAGTTCGTCGAAAAGGCGCCGCCAGAGGTCGTTGAAAAGGAAAGGGCGCGGCTTGCGTCGTTGATGGATAAATTGGCTAAGCTCCGGGGCGGACTGGGGAGAATCTCAGGGCTTGAATGAAAAGGCCGTGTAACTACCGTGACCGTAAAGGAAAAATCTTTGAAAAAACGGACGGATAAAACCAACGGCATTGGACTCAAGGAGTACGTTGATCTCCTGATCCAGACCGCCTTTACCGAGGACGCCTCGGACAGGGATGTAACCACTCAGGCCATTGTCCACCCGCAAGACGAGTGCGAGGCGCATCTTTTGGCAAAGGAGCCGCTTACGCTCGCGGGTCTTTTCGTCGCAGAGGCGGCCTTCAAGCGTCTTGACAAGCGCCTCAGGTTCAAGGCTTATTTCAAGGACGGGGACAGCGTAAAGAAGGGCGCTGTAATCGCCCGCGTCAGCGGCAGATGCTCTTGCGTACTAACTGCCGAGCGGGTGGCATTGAACTTTTTGCAGCGGCTCTCCGGCGTGGCAACGGCCACGAGGCGTCTTGCCGTCGAACTCAAGGGCACGAAGACAAGGCTTCTCGACACAAGAAAGACGACGCCGTGCCTGAGGCTCCTTGAGAGATACGCGGTGCGCTCAGGCGGCGGTTTTAACCATCGTTTCGGGCTATCGGATGAGGTGCTCATAAAGGACAATCACATCATGGCCGCAGGGGGCGTGGGAGAGGCTCTGGCGCGGGTGAGCGGGCGTTACAGAGAGGGTGTGCTCGTCGAGGTGGAGGTAACAAATCTCAAGGAGGTACGGGAGGCGCTGGCCGGGCACGCGGACATCATACTCCTTGACAACATGACCATAGCGATGATGAGAAAGGCCGTTAAGATAATAAACAACGCCGCGCTCGTCGAGGCGTCGGGCGGCATTACCGTGAAAAACGCGGCGGCCATAGCGGCCACGGGCGTAAACTTTATTTCCTCCGGCGCAATCACTCATTCGGCAAGGGCGGTTGACATAAGCCTTGAGGTGGCATCAATCTCATGCGGGAAGCGTACAAGACCCAAGCTGAGATAGTAAAGGTCCTCAGGAACAGCGGGTTCGTCAGCGGTGAGCGAGTGAGCGCATCGCTCGGCGTATCGAGAACCGCGGTGTGGAAGCACATCGAGTCATTGCGCCTCATGGGCTATTCGATTGACGCAACGCCGTCAAAGGGCTATCGTCTTAACCCGCCCGCCTCGCCTCTCTTCAACGCCGTGGAAGTCGCCTCGCTCCTGTCAACCGAGTTCGTAGGCAGGGACATAACGTGGCACGACTCGGTCGCCTCGACGAACATCATGGCCAAGGAGGCCGCAAGGGACGGTGCATTGGAGGGCGCGGCAATAGTCGCGGATTCACAGACCCTCGGCAAGGGACGCATGGGCAGGAGATGGGTCTCCCCGGCCGGGGTCAATCTCTATACCTCGATAGTCCTGCGTCCGACTTTTCCCCCGACCGATGCACATCACCTTACCTTTGTTTCAGCCGTTGCCCTTGCAACAACGGCCGATGAGTTCCTCGGCAAGGGCCAAGGCTCACTCAAATGGCCGAACGACCTGCTACTTGACTCGAAAAAGGCCGGAGGCATACTCCTTGAGATGGACTCGGATATCGACCGCGTCAACTTCGTCATCGTCGGCCTTGGCGTTAACCTCAACATGAAGGGCCGCATGTTTCCGGCCGAGCTTAGGAACATTGCGACCTCGTTCCTTGAAAGAGGGGTAAAACCGATAGACAGGGCAATGTTTACCGCAAGACTTTATCGGAATATGGAGATATGGTACAAGAGATACATGGGCGAGGGCTTCTTGCCCGTTATCGCCGCATGGAGAGGGTTTTTCCGGTCAGAGGGCAAGCCCGTGAAGGTAGCGTGCCATGACCGCGTTGTCGAGGGCATCTGCCTCGGGCTTGACGACAACGGGGCGCTACTTGTAAGGACGGCTTCCGGCGACACCCAAAGGGTGGTGTCCGGGGATATGAGTGAGGCGAGTCAGCGGCATCAGTGAACGGTTATCGGTTGAATGAGTTGACGAACTTTTGAAAAACAGTTATGCAAACATATTTCGACAACCCGAAATTCAAACTATACCACGGAAACTGCTTGGATTTGTTGGCAGAGCTTCCGGAAAACTCGGTTGATATGGTTTTTGCCGATCCGCCGTATCTTCTTTCAAACGGCGGGTTCACTGTCCACGCCGGGCGGCGTGTAAGCGTGAACAAAGGCGAATGGGACAAAAGCAACGGGTTGAAAAAAGATTTTGAATTTCATCTTGAATGGATAGAGGCCGTCAAGCGCGTCTTGAAGCCGCACGGAACGATTTGGATTAGCGGCACTTATCATTCCATCTATCAATGCGGTTTCGCGCTCCAAGCCGCAGAATTTCATATCCTCAACGATATTGCGTGGTTCAAACCTAACGCATCGCCGAATCTAAGTTGTCGTTATTTCACGGCAAGCCACGAAACCGTGCTTTGGGCGCGTAAGGATAAAAAGTCAAAGCATATCTTCAACTACGACCTTATGAAAAATGGTAGCTGGCCGGAGGATCAATTGAAAAAGACCGGCCTGCAAATGCGTTCGGTTTGGTCTATGGGAACGCCGAAAAGCGTTGAAAAAAAATTCGGCAAGCATCCAACGCAGAAGCCGGAGAATTTATTGAAACGAATCGTCCTTGCCTCAACAAATAAAGGGGATCTCGTCATCGACCCGTTCACTGGAAGTTCAACGACAGGAATTGCCGCCTATCTTCTCGGGAGACGCTTCATCGGCGTTGACACCGATGCAAAGTATCTTGATTTATCAATCAAACGGTTTAAGGAACTGGATCACAACTTGAAAAACAGGTACGCGAAAGTATGAAGATAGTCACCCGCGCAACCGCGATGAAAAATTTGAAGGGGTATATCGGTCAAGATTTGCGCAAACTTGCTTTAGTGCACGGTATTACGACCTATGAAACCGGAAAGCAAAACAAGGGCTGGAAAGGTCTTGTTTTGGAGCGGTTGGCTGGACTTCAAACAAATGTCTCAAAAGCACCGAACGGGCTTACCTACGAACTGAAATCAGTCGCTTTTCGTTGTGTGTGCGACGAACTTACACCGAAAGAGACGATGGCGATAACGATGATCAATCCTGAAGAATTGAAAGCCCATTCTTTTTTTGAAAGTCATTGTTGGTCAAAGCTCAAAACCATCGTTTTTTGCGCCGTAAAGTGGAACGGTAAAAACTCCGAGGCGGCAGAGCTGTTGAAAGTGGCGAGCTTGGACTTTGCCGAGGATGACGGATTGATAAAAGAAATCAAAGCCGACTACGATTTTATACGCGACAAACTTGTCTCGGAAGGTTTTGACGCCTTGACCGGAAAAGACGGCAAGTGGATACAAGCGCGGACAAAAGGGATTGGCGGCATAAATCCACACACAGGACAACGCCGGCCGGTTACACGGGCGTTTTATGCCCGAACAAGTTTGGTAAAGAAAATTTTTGAAATAGCAAGCTAAGGGTATGTGCTCGCCCCTGACGCATTAAGCTGGAAAGGTGAAAAGATTATCCCTAACTCTCGAGACCTCCTTGATTTGACATGAAGATACTCTATCTATCCATTCTCGGAGCCGCGGGAACCCTTGCGCGGTACTGGCTCGGCGGGTACGTGCAACGGCTCTCAGGCAACGTATTCCCGTGGGGCACGTTCGCGGTCAACATGGCCGGATGTTTGCTCTTCGGCGTTGTCTGGGCAATTGCCGGCGAACGCATACCCATGAACGACGAGACGAGGAGGATACTGCTCATCGGCTTCATGGGCGCGTTCACGACCTTTTCATCGTTCATGTTCGATACCGTAAGCCTGATGCAAGGCGGCCAGTGGGGCTGGGTCGTCGCAAATCTCGTGGTGCAAAACACGGCGGGTATTATTCTGATACTGCTCGGCATTGCGATAGGACGGGTGTTGTAGGGGGTTAAATGGAAATGGAGTTGACCTATAAATGCCTTGTATGCGGTTACATCCATGCCTGCCACGGCCAATGCGGGGACCCGCCTGAAAAATGCCCGGACTGTGGAGCGTCGAAAGAGGACTTTGTCGAGGTTGAAGAGGACTGAGTTAGAAAACAGCCCATCCAATAAGTCATCCGTGAGCATCAACTTATAAACCTCAACAACAACAAGGGCCATTATAATTGTGATGTTTTTTGACCGTATTCTACCTGCCCAAGACCGGTACGCCCGTCAAAATATCCTGATTTTGCGCCTGTTTCGCGCAGTCCTCATTGTGCTTGACAGGCACAACATGTTGTGGTCTAATTGGTGTCTGTATACATGATATAGGGTTTTCTTCATATAAATCAAATAGATAATCAAACGGGCGAGTCTTCGTCATTTAAGATGGGCGGCCTTAAAAGGAGAGTAAGGATATGGACGATAGCGTATATGCGCGTTTGTTGAGTGTGGCCCCGGTGGACAATATATCCGGCAGCGGTATCGCCACCGGAGGCCGGCGAGGCCCGGTTCAGATAAACGAGAACGGCAGGAGGGTTTTAGAGAAGCGGTATCTTAGAAAGGACGAGGACGGCAACCCGACAGAGACCGTTGAGCAGATGTTCGACCGGGTGGCCTCCAACATCGCCGAGGCGGACAGGAGATACGACTCAGACGCGGACATAGAGGCGCTTGCCGACGAGTTCTACGCGATGATGACATCCCTTGAGTTCATGCCCAACTCCCCGACCCTTATGAACGCGGGCAGGGACTTGCAGCAGTTGTCGGCCTGTTTCGTCCTGCCCGTCGAGGATTCGATGGAGAGCATATTCGAGGCGGTCAAGCACACGGCGCTGATCCACAAGTCCGGCGGCGGAACCGGTTTTTCATTCTCAAGGCTTCGCCCGTCGGGCGACATCGTCGGCTCGACCTCCGGCATATCATCAGGCCCGATATCGTTCATGACCGTGTTCGACAGCGCAACCGAGGCCATAAAGCAGGGCGGCACGAGAAGGGGCGCGAACATGGGCATACTGCGCGTAGACCACCCGGACGTCATGAACTTCATAGTCTGCAAGGAGCAAAACGACAAGCTCAACAACTTCAACATATCGGTCAGCATCACCTCCGAGTTCATGAAGGCCGTGGAGATCGATGGCGACTATGAGATAAAGAATCCAAGAAACGGCAGAGCCGTCGGAAAAAAGCGCGCAAGAGACGTATTCGACAAGGTCGTTGAGATGGCATGGAAGAACGGGGACCCGGGCATCATATTCATAGACAGGATGAACGCGGACAACCCGACGCCGCTTGTGGGCGAGATAGAGTCAACCAACCCGTGCGGGGAACAGCCTCTTTTGCCGTATGAGTCCTGTAACCTCGGGTCAGTCAACCTTGCGGCAATGCTTAGCCCGCTTATATCCAAGGCCAATGGAAACGGGACAGGCGCTCAGCTTGAGATAGACTGGCAAAGGCTTGACGCGACCGTCAGGAAGGCCGTGCACTTCCTTGACAACGTGATCGACATGAACCGGTATCCGATACCGCAGATCGAGAAGGTAACGAAGTCCAACAGGAAGATCGGGCTCGGCGTCATGGGGTTCGCGGACATGCTCATCCGTCTCGGCATCCCTTACAACTCCGAGCAGGCGATAGACACGGCGGAAAAGGTCATGCGCTTCATACAGGGCAAGGGATATGAAGCCTCTCAGGAACTGGCGAAAAAACGCGGGTCTTTCCCCAACTTCAAGGGCAGCATACACGACGGCAAAGCAATGCCCATGAGAAACGCGACGATAACGACCATTGCCCCTACGGGAACCATATCCATCATCGCCGGATGCTCTTCCGGCATAGAGCCGCTCTTTGCCCTCGCCTTCGTGAGAAACGTCATGGAGGGCACCGAGCTTCTTGAGGTCAATCCGCTCTTTGAAGAAATTGCCGCGGAGCGCGGCTTTGACAGCCCTGAGCTTATGAGGCAGGTCGCGGCCTCAGGCACGCTTCATGACATACCGGGGCTTCCCGACGACGTAAAAAGGTCGTTCGTTACGGCGCACGACATAACCCCCCAGTGGCATATAAAGATGCAGGCCGCGTTCCAAAAGTACACGGACAACGCGGTAAGCAAGACCGTGAACTTCCCGAACGAGGCGACCGTGGAGGACGTGGCAAAGGTCTACCTCCTTGCGTACAAGCTCGGTTGCAAGGGCGTTACCGTGTACAGGGACGGCTCAAGGGACGTGCAGGTCCTTACCAAGGGGAGCGAAAAACCGTCATGCGCCAAGGCCGACGCGGCGTCGTCGGGCGTACAGGCCGAGGTCGTTTCCGCGCCGCCCAAGCCCAAGGTAAGGGGCGATGTGACGTTCGGCATAACGCGCAAGATGAAGACCGGTTGCGGCAACCTCTACGTTACCATCAACGAGGACGAGGAGGGCAGGCCTATAGAGATATTCACTCAGATAGGCAAGGCCGGAGGGTGCGTGGCCTCCCAATGCGAGGCAATGGGCAGGATGACCTCCCTTGCCTTGAGAAGCGGCATAGATGCTCAGGAGATTGCAAAGCAGATGCGCGGCATAAGCTGTCATCTGCCGGTCGGGTACGGCGGCAGTAAGATTCTATCATGCGCCGACGCCATGGCGCAGGCAATGGACTGGTACCTTGGCTTCAAACGCAACTCAACAGGGTCTCTATCGTTCATGAAGGGCGACGTGGCCGTGCTCTCCCAGTCAAAGCTCGACTTCACGCTCGCCCCTGAGATATTCAAAAGAGGCGCATGCCCGGACTGCGGCGGCACGGTTGAACACGCCGACGGTTGCGTGGTGTGCAGAGGCTGCGGCTATACCGAGTGCGGTTAATACCGTGAACCGTGACCGTTGACCGTGTAAAGGAAAATCTTTACACGATCACGGCATTACACAATATACGACCGAACCACGGGTGACAATGGACATAGAGATAGAGTTGGAATGTGGGCACTGCGGAGTGAGCTTCAACGAGAGTTTTGAAGGGCTGTCCCACGGCAGGTTTTTGAAATGCCCGGTATGTTTTTCGGCCTCGCTCCTGATCAAGGGCGAGTGCCTTGTCGAGCGAAAGATTTTGCATGACAAAGCCGGATCTTTGGTGTATAGTCAAAACATAGAATCCAAGTTTAAGCCCTGATAGAGAGGGTCCTTGCGGCAAATCGAAGCGCCGGCAGGATCTTTAAAGACGACCAAGGGTATTAAGTCCCACCGTAACAATAGTTCTTCTATATTTTTTTCTCCTGCCTTAAAGCCGCTTTAAGACGCCCGGCGCTTCGATTTGCCGCAACCTACCTTTCTTGAAAGACCGGTTATTGGCTTCTTGATGACCGCTTCCATATCGTATAACCCATGAAAAACTTTGCCGCCATAGTCCTTGCCGCGGGCAAGGGCACTCGCATGAAATCCGCGTTGCCTAAGGTGCTCCACCCTGTGGCCGGCGCGCCCATGATAGATTACCCGATTTCCGCGCTTTCCTCTCTTGCGCCTGAGCGGGTCGTAGTGGTGGTTGGTTATTGCCGGGACGAGGTGCAAGGCGCGCTTGCCTCAAGGAGGGTAAGTTTCGCGGTGCAGGCATCTCAACGCGGCACGGGCCACGCCGTGCTTTGCGGCCTCAACCCGCTCGCGGGCTTCAAAGGAGACGTGCTCATCCTTTCCGGCGACGTGCCGCTTATAACCGGAGCAACGCTCAAGGCGTTTTTGAAGTTTCACAGGAGACGCGGCGCGAAGCGGCCGGTGGTCTCTCTCATCACAATGATGCTTGCAAACCCGTCCGGTTACGGCAGGGTTGTAAGGAACGAAGACGGCGCAGTGGTTGCCGTTGTCGAGGACAAGGACTGCGACGTTGAACAGAAGAAAATAAACGAAGTCAACAGCGGCATTTATCTCGTTGACGCCGATTTTCTCTCCGCCGGCATAAAAAAGCTCGGCACGAAGAACGCCCAAGGCGAATACTATCTGCCTGATCTCATTTCAATTGCCGCGCGCTCCGGGCATGGTGTTTCCGCGCTCACGCACCTTGACCCTCAGGAGGTAATGGGCATCAACAACCGCGTCGAGCTTGCGACCGCCAACCGCGTGATGCGGATGAGGACGCTTAATAGGCTCATGCTCTCAGGCGTCAGCGTCGTTGACCCGGAGGCAACCTATATAGACTCGACGGTAAAGATAGGCATGGATACCGTAATACATCCCGGTGTGCATATTACCGGCAAGACCTTCATAGGCTCAAGGTGTTCAATAGAGGCGGGCGCCATGATACACGACTCTATAATCGGTGAGGCGTCAACGATAAAGGCCTACAGCGTCATCGAGTCAACAAAGGCTGGCAAGGCCGTCGTCATTGGGCCGTTTGCGCGCCTGCGTCCCGGGGCCCGTCTTTCGGAAGGGGTACGCATAGGCAACTTCGTTGAGGTCAAAAAGAGCGTCATGGGCAAAGGCTCCAAGGCCAACCACCTGAGCTACATAGGCGACGCGGTGATAGGCTCCGGCGTGAACATCGGGGCCGGCACCATCACCTGCAACTACGACGGCGTAAGCAAGCACCTGACGCGGATAGGAGACCGCGCCTTCATAGGGAGCGACACCCAGCTCGTTGCGCCGGTCAAGGTCGGCAAGGGCGCGTACGTCGGCTCAGGGACCACGGTAACAAGGAACGTGCCCCCGGGCGCGCTCGTCATCACCCGCGCCGATGAGCGGGTGATCGAGGGATGGGCGGATAAGAAGATGATGAAAAAAAGCAAGGGGTAGGCGGCGAGAGAGAGATACTGAGAAGGAAACTAAAAGAAGACACTATCAGGCCGCCTCAAGCCGCGCATCTGCTTTGTTGTCTCCCCCGATAAAAACATTCGGGGGGCAGGCTGTGCTCAGAACTCGACGTACATACAGAGTACGCCTCGTTCTTCGCAACTTCCCATTGCATTGTGCTTCGCACGCAATGGGAACCCTGCCGCCTCGCATCCGCACCTTTTGTAAAATCATGCCGTCGTTACGCCGGCATGATTTTATCGGCAAGGATTAGAAGATGTCTCTTTTAAGCTCGCCTTGTTGCGAGGAAGTCGGCGAGCAACCGATGAGCGGCCTTTGTCATTTTTGGGTTTTGTAATACCAATCGTCATAAAGACGATTGGTATTACCGGCAGGGGATCTACACGAGAATGTCATTAAAAGAATAATGACCATGAAGAAGCCTGAAATCAACAAGATACCCACGGTAATAGACGCCAAAAGCGCGTTGGATATGTTTGGCAAGAGTTATCGCGTTGATCATGTCAAAGGTCTTGCCGAGTGGCTAAAAAACTCAGTGGACGCTTATCGGCGAGATGGCTTTGCACAGGGAAAACATACTCCTGATTCGGAGCAAGTCATTCTTATACGATTTCGAGACAGGACAAAAACAGAGCCTATCAGATTTGAATGTATAGATTTTTCCGGC
The DNA here is from genome assembly GCA_016213015.1 of Deltaproteobacteria bacterium. Lineage (GTDB taxonomy): Bacteria > Desulfobacterota > GWC2-55-46 > GWC2-55-46 > GWC2-55-46 > JACRCE01. Next base: position 29,592 of record JACRCE010000039.1, read on the forward strand.
ACTACACGCGACGCTATCATAAATAATTTTATGAGGTGGTTCGACATGATGGCCGCCAAGCGGGGTTTAAAGGAGTTAAAAGTTTACGGCGGCCACGGCAATGGCGGCAAGTTTTATATGCGGCAAATGTTTGAAACAAGCCGTCTCCTTACTTACCGCGATGGCAGGTTAAGCATCTTCGGTTTTGACAAGGATAAAGACTACGGATTTCTTGAAGGGTTTGATGATATAAAGGTCGCGCCGAAAGAGGCGCTGAAATTAGCGGCAATTGATGATTTGACGCCAAGACTTCCTCCTGTCATTCAGGAGAGGATTGAGCGCGGCGATATTCGTTTTACCGTCGTAAGCGGCGCTAAACCTCAGGCGGTGGGCGCAAAAAAATACAACAATATGCTTGACAGATTGCGGGTTCACCCGCAATCACGAAATATCATTCAGACTGCGCTCGTATACGGTGTATCGGATGATGGCGCATTAAATCGGCTCGAACCAGAGGTTATAAAACCAAAAGCGGATTTTGAAGGGCCGTTCATATCAGAGATTCCTGACCGGTTGCCCTGCGGCAATGAATATGTTTTTCTTGCCAATGACAAATTTGCGAAAGGGAAACTGACGCTCCATACCTCGGAAGAGCCGTTCGACCGCAATGGCGACAACGCCGCCCTGAACTGCATCAGTTTCAAGAGCAAGGGCATCGGAACTATCGCCGCGTATAACATATCCGACCTTGGAGGCACTCTAAGGAATCATGAAGTGATAGAGTTTATTTACGGCGAGTGCGAATGCCCTATACTCGAAGACCCTGCTTTTGACTTGGTTCAAAATGATCGGGAACATCTGGTAAAGTCCGACATCTCCGATGCCTTGCTCCGGTGGATCTGCGATAAAGTCAACGATGTGACCGATAAGATGGTGGAGCGCTCTGAGCGTGAGCAGCAGCAGGAAGACCTTAGAAAATCATCCGAGTTTAATGATTTTCTCAATAAGTGGATGAACAAGTTTATGGATGAGGTTATGAGCGACATCTTAACCGGAACGAATCCAGGCGACGTTGGCGGTCTTGGCGAAGGAGACGGAATCGGCAAGGGCAGCGCAAACAAGACTGCGGAAAAGGGCGGTATTAGCGCCAAGGGAAGCGGGTCCGGGGATAAAAAAACGAAAGGCTTCACGCATACGCGCATATTACTTTCTAATGTAGACGACGACCCCCTGCATCCCGGAAAAACGGTTATCGGCGAACCGGAACATCCGCTTGTTTTCCAACGCGACGAGGATGAGCCAAAGAACATTTATTGGATCAATACCCGTTCTCCGGTTGCGTCCAAGATTCGCGTATTGGATAAATTAGACGATGGACACGAGAGTCCGCGTTGGAAAGAATATCTGCTTCATCGGCAAGTCGAAATATGTCTTAAACAAAGAATCAAAGAATTGATAAGACACAACGCGCAGGTGTCCGCCAAAGAAATTAATAATAAAATTGACGAAATTTACAGGAAGGTGTACAAAACAGCGTCTGACGAACTCGACAAATATCTCTTTCAAGGATAACTTCACTCGCTTGCGCGGGTATTTATAAAAACGAGGTCAGATAACCATGTGCGGCATAGTCGGATACGCGGGAAGCAGGAACGCGGCTGAGGTGCTTTTTGACGGCCTCAAAAAACTCGAGTACCGGGGGTACGATTCGTCCGGCGTGGCCGTGCTTAATGAAGGCGGCATGGAACTGAGGAGGAGCGTCGGCAAGCTAAAGGCGCTTGAAGCGGAGCTTTCCAAAAGGCCGGTTGCAGGGCACGTCGGCATAGGGCACACACGCTGGGCCACCCACGGCAGGCCGACCGAGGAGAACGCGCACCCGCACGTCGAGGCAGGGGTTGCCGTTGTGCATAACGGCATCATCGAAAACTATCTGTCTTTGCGGGAGGAGCTTAAAAAAGAAGGCGCGGTCTTCAAGTCCGAGACGGACACCGAGTGCCTTACGCACCTCATATCGAGGGAGATGAAAAAGGGGCTTTGCCTTGAGGACGCGGTGCGCGAGGCGATAAGGCGCGTCAAGGGCACGTATGCCCTTGCGGTCATAAGCGTGACAGAGCCGGAGAGGATCGTCGCGGCGAGGATGGAGTGCCCATTGATGATCGGCCTCGGTGAGGGCGAGAATATAATCTCATCCGACATAACGGCTGTGCTCAACATTACCCGCAAGGCCATATTCCTCAAGGACCACGAGATGGCCGTCATCACGAGCGACAAGGCCGAGATAACCACCTTTGACGGGGACAGCGTAACAAGGCAGGCCACGGTAGTTGACTGGAGCCCCATAATGGCGGAGAAGGGCGGGTACCGCCACTTCATGCTCAAGGAGATTTACGAGCAACCGAGGGCAATAACCGACACCTTCAGGGGCTTGATCGCCGAGGAGGCCGGAGACGTGTTTCTGAACGGCTTCGACGTGCCGCTCATGGACATCGAGCGGGTATACATCACGGCCTGCGGCACTTCGTGGCACGCCGCTCTTGTAGGCAAATATATATTCGAGGAGTTTTTCAGGATACCGACCGAGGTTGACCTTGCCTCCGAGTTCCGTTATAGGAATCCGCTGGTCAACAAAAAATCGCTCGTGCTCGCCATATCTCAGTCCGGCGAGACCGCGGACACGCTTGCCGCGATAAAAGAGGTTAAAAGACGCGGCGCGTCAACCATCGCGGTCTGCAACGTGATGGAATCGTCCCTAACGAGGGAGTGCGACTGGTCTTTTATGACGCACGCCGGGCCTGAGATAGGCGTGGCCTCCACAAAGGCGTTTACGACCCAGCTCGTCGCGTTATTTCTCCTTGGGCTGTGCTTCGGCAGGCGCACGGGCAAGGTCAGCGCCGAGACCGGGGTCGAACTTATACAGGAGCTTGTCCGGCTTGCCAAGAAGATGGACAGATGCCTTGAGCAGAACTTCATGGTCGAGGCGATAGCGAAAAGATATTTTCACTGCTCGGACTTCATCTACCTTGGCAGGGGACATAACTTTCCCATAGCCCTCGAGGGCGCGTTGAAGCTCAAGGAGATATCGTACATCCACGCGGAAGGCTACGCCGCCGGAGAGATGAAGCACGGCCCCATAGCCCTTATTGACGAGGACATGCCGGTCGTGGCCATTGCGCCGCTCGACCAGAGTTATTCAAAGATGCTCGGCAACATGGAGGAGGTCAAGGCAAGGGGCGGCAGGATCATCGCCCTTGTAAACGACGGGGACACGGAGGCGTCAGGCCGGGCCGACGACGTGATCCGCGTGCCATCGGCGCCGGCGCACCTTACGCCGATACTCATGTCAATACCGCTCCAACTCCTTGCGTATCACATTGCCGTGCTGAAGGGCACTGACATCGACCAGCCGCGAAACCTTGCAAAGAGCGTTACCGTAGAATGACCCATACCGCGCAAACATGCCGCCATTAACCCCGTATTATCCGCTCATACTCGCCGCGTATCTGCTCGGCTCAATCCCGACCGGAGTCGTGGTTGCGCGACTATTCGGCGGGGTAGACCCAAGGAAGACCGGCAGCGGCAACATCGGCGCAACCAACGTAGGAAGGAGCGCGGGCAAGGCCGCCGGGATTGTAACGCTCATCGGCGACGCGCTGAAGGGCGCGGCCCCGGCGCTTGCGGCCTTGTATCTGCAACCTGACCCCGCGTTCGTGTCCATCGTCGGCTTTGCCGCGTTTGCCGGGCATCTGTTTCCGGTGTTCCTTGGCTTCAAAGGCGGCAAAGGGGTTGCAACGGCCTGCGGCGTGATGCTCGTGGTCTCTCCAATTGCAACCCTTATCGCCATCGGGGTCTTTGTCCTGCTCGCGGCCATTGGGCGCTACGTGTCCGTCGCCTCAATAACCGCGGCAATCGCCCTGCCGATCATTCTGGCCCTGCTTCCGGGCAAGGCCGCGTTTGTGCCGCTCGGCGCGGCAATATGCGTCTTTATAATCATCAAGCACCACGAGAACATCAAAAGGCTTATGCAGGGGAGGGAAAACAAGATAGGTGGGAAGAAGGGCTGATGGCGGGCGAGGGTCCTTTAAGTCGGGTCCTTCAGCCCTTATCCACCCATTCCCTTATCTTTCGTCTTGTCTCGTCGTCGAGGTTGACGAATTCAAGCCCCATGCCCGGTTCGGTTTTGAGCGTGGGGTCGAACTCCCTTCGCCAGACCACGCGGCACAGGCTCTTTATGGTAATGCCGGCCTCCTTTACGTCGCAGGTTATCTCGAACTCGTCGCCTAAGCAGCGCGGGCTGACCGAGGCGATGAACATGCCGTTCGGGCCGATTATCTTTGCATAGCCGAAGAAGACGTTTTTCCCGGCCTCGCCTATTACCTTGGTAACGAGCAGTTGGCGTCTTAAGCCGCGCCTCCTGTCTTTCCTCAGAAGCACGTATTCGTTGTCCTTACCGTCTTTACCACTTGCCATAATGGATGATCTCCCCTAATGGCTTCCTTGTCTTGTTCTCCTTGACGAGTTGGGCCAACGGATACCCGATAGCTATGAGCGCCACGACCTCTATAGGCTCCGGGATGCCGAGTATCCCCTTTACGGCATCGGCGTCAATGGCCGCGATCCAGCAGGCGCCGAGACCCTCGGCGGTCGCAACGGCTATCATCTCCGTAACGGCTATCGTTGTGTCAACCCATGCGTAGTTTACGTTGTCCGTCTTTCTGACCCATGCCTTTTGAGGTTCGGCGCAGGCAACGAGCATGATTGGCGCGGACTTATGCCCATCCTTCATAAGCGCCGTGTCCAGTTGGGCGCGGTCTTTCTTTTCGACCACTACGAACTGCCACGGCTGGCGGTTTGCCGCGCTCTGCGCCCTGTTGAGCGCCATGATGAGACGCGCAAGCTTATCAGGCTCGATCGGCTTGTCCGCGAACTCGCGTACGCTCTTTCTGCGCTCGAACAACTCGTAAAAGTTTTTCAGTTTTTCGTCCATAAGACCAGCCTCCTGATGGTCATATCAGCGCGTCAACAAACTCCCGCGCATCGAAGTCCTTTAGGTCCGAGGCGCTCTCGCCGACGCCGATGAGGCGAATCGGTATCTTCAACTCTCCGGCTATGGGCACGATTATGCCGCCCTTGGCCGTGCCGTCGAGCTTCGTTAGCGCAATGCCGGTAACGCCTATGGCCTCGTTGAAGAGCCGCGCCTGATTAAGCGCGTTTTGTCCGGTGGATGCGTCGAGCACAAGCAGGTTTTCATGCGGCGCGCCGGGCAGTTCCCTCCCGACGATGCGTTTGACCTTTTTAAGCTCCTCCACCAGATTCGTCTTCGTGTGCAGCCTGCCTGCGGTGTCGAGGATGAGGACGTCGCTCTTCCGGGATATTGCGGCGCGCACCGCGTCAAAGGCAATCGCACCGGGGTCTCCTCCATGCGCCTGTCTTATGACCTGACAACCGACGCGCTCCCCCCACAGCTCAAGCTGTTCTATGGCCGCGGCGCGGAAGGTGTCGCCAGCGGCAAGGAGCACCGAGCGTCCCTCGGACGTGTAGCGCGAGGCGAGTTTGCCGATGGTAGTGGTCTTGCCCACGCCGTTTACACCGAGCGCCATTATTACGAACGGAGAGGCGGTCGGCACAAGCGGCGCTTCTGCCTCCTTGAGTATCCTATAGATGGACGACCTTAGAAGCTCTTTAAGCCTTTCCGGGTCTTTCCCGGCGAATTGGCCCCTGAGTTCATCCACGATTCTGCTTGAGGCGGCGACGCCTATGTCCGAGAGGATGAGCGACTCTTCGAGGTTTTCAAGTATCTCCTCCCTTGAAGCGCCTGAAAAGGCGGCCTCCACGTTGCCCATTATGGCGTTATGGGTCCTTGCGAGTCCGGCCTTGAGGCTTGCAAGCCCGGCCTTTATGCCTTTGAACATCTTGACTTCTCCAGTCCTGTCGCAACCTATTTGTCGCTTGTTCGCGCTTTTGTTAAAGTAGCACATAAAGACCGCGCATGGAAAGCCTTTTGCCATTAGCCTCGGCAAACCTATTTCGGGTTATTAGATGACTGGTTCGATAATATGCCGGAGATGACCAAATCCATATTTTCAGGCAGATATGACCTGTTCCGCGCGCGGCTGATCGAGGCCCGCGAAAAAGCGGACTTGACGCAGGCCGACGTCGCTGCAAGGCTCGGCAAATTCCAGTCCTTTGTCTCCAAATATGAGCTTGGCGAACGAAGACTCGACGTCGTGGAATTTCTGGACGTCGCAACGGCATTGGGCGTGGAGCCATGCAAGATTCTCATGGAACTTCAGAAAGTCAAATGATATGCTTCATCAAGCAGTGTCCAGCCTTGTCCTTACGCATCGGGTCTTTTCGCGTCGAACCCATCAAGTGATACTCAATTGAGAGACGTCTGAGGTTTCTATCAAACCGCGGCAAACCGCGGCAAACCGTGGGTGTCCCATGTCGGTTCGCTCTATCGCCATAATAGTCGTTTGCGCTCTCTCCTTGAGCGTGTCAACGCTCTTTGCAGCGGCTCTCCTTAACGCGGCCACGTTCGCTCAAGCGGCCTTGGCAATCGTCCTCTATGCCGTATCAATGGCAATCCTCGCCGCCTCGGCTATTATTCTTTCAAAAAAGGCGCTCGCCCCGTTGGAAGACAATCTCAAGGCAATTGACCGGCTTCTCGCCGGAGACTATGGGGCAGAGGGCTGCGGAGCAGACCCTCTTTCAGCGGCGCTCGGCGCCCTGTCCGCCTCGCTCAGGGATGAATCATGCGCCTGCCGTGGTTTTCTGCAAATACTGCCCAACGCCGCAATGGAACTCGACAAGAACGGATATATGGTATGGCTCAACGACGCGGCCAACGTTTGGTTTGCCGGGGACAGATGCCTTGGAAGGCCGCTTGCCGATCTTCTTGCCGCGGATGAGCGTCCCGGCTTCATGGCCTTGCTTGGCGAGGCCGCTCTCTCAGGAAGCGTCTTGAGGCGCGAGGTTCACCTGCATATCTCCGGGGCAGGGGCAACTCGCTATCAGGTCATATGCGTGCCTATTCTCAGAGACGGGGATATTATTGGCTGGCGCTGTATCGCGCGCGACGTGGAGGCCATGGTCAAGTTGCAAGAGGAGCTTGTCCGCGCAAGGAACGAGTCTCAGGTTATGACCGAAAAACTCAACAGGACGATAAGCGACCTTGAGGAGTTCGCGCTTCTTGCCATACGACGGGAGTTCAAGATGCAGGAGCTCCGCGAGAGGTTCGCCAACATCAAACATGAACATAATCTCAAAAAGAACATCATTGTCTGAACGCCGCAGTGGAACGACGGGCGGCAAGGACAAGCATGGAATAGCGGCTCCGATATGCTCGATAAACGCGCCTATCGCGATACTGAGCCGGGACGGCATAATAACGGCGGTCAATCAACCGTTTCTTGATCTGTTGAGCGCGCAAGCCCACGACGTTATGGCCCGACCGCTTGAAGGGTTTGTAGGGACAGAGCCTTTCAGCGCGTCATTCTTATCAAGACTCCTTAAAGAGCGCTGTTCAACGGATATACGAATCTCCCTGACCGGAACGACCGGCGAGGACGTGCCTGTAACCCTGTCCGTTGCGCCGACTGATGGCGGCGCAGGCCGGACTGCCTTCATCTGTACGGCGACAGACTTGAGGGCACGGATCGGGCTTGAACGTTCGCTGGACGCATCCGATAAGGAGCTTTCCCGCCGCGTAGCATATATTGACGACTTCCGTTCCGGGGTTTTGCACATGTTAAGGGATATTGACAGCGGGGAGGCCGCACTTGAGGCCGCCTATCGTCAGCTTCAGGAGGCGCAGGCGGAGTTGATGCAGACCGGCAAGCTCACCGCGCTTGGCGAGCTTGCCGCCTCTCTCGCGCATGAGCTGAACCAGCCGCTTACCGTCATAAAGGGTTTGAGCCAATCCATCATGCAGTCCATGCGGGTCGAGGCGAGAGACTATGAGAGGGTCAAGCTCATAACCGATGCGTCGAGGAAGATGGAACTGATAATCAAGCACCTGAGCGTGTTTACCCGAATAGAGCCGCCGGAGACGAAGTTGGTTGACTTGAACGGCGTCATAGAGGAGGCGCGTATCATCGTAGGCCAGCTTCTCGCGGGCGGGTCGGTAAAGCTTGATCTGGATCTCGGCGCGCCTCCGCCCGTTTCCGGCTCGGCCAACAGGCTTGAGCAGGTGATTATCAACCTCGTTACGAACGCAAAGGACGCGATGCCTGACGGAGGCACGCTCAGGATAAGCACGGCAACGGAGGAAAAGGACGGACGGACTTATGCGAGGATGAGCTTTCAGGACACCGGCCACGGCATACCTGCAGACGTGCTCCCAAGGATATTCAATCCGTTTTTCACGACCAAGGAGGTCGGCAAGGGCACGGGCCTCGGGCTGTCCATCAGCCACAGGATAATCAAGGAGCACTCGGGAGAGATAGCCGTGGAAACCGAACCGGGCAAGGGATGCGTCTTTCACATTACGCTGCCGGCGGCGTCAAGAGGCGCCGGCGCATGAGAGCGGCGGCGGTCATCAAAACGATAGTCGACGTCATCTTGCCGCCGGTATGCGCCTTGTGCGGCAATGACGTGCGAAGGGACCGTCTTTGCCGGGGTTGCGAGGCTTTGCTTGAATCGATGGCGATTCAGCCGCCGTTTTGCCGCGTCTGCGGCATCCCCTTTGTCTCCGGCTCGTCTACCCCGCATACATGCGCTTTATGCTGCATCGGTACACCGCCGTTCATCGCGGCGCGAAGCGCCTTTGTATACGACGCCTGCGCGCTCGACGCGATACACGCCTTCAAATATAACGGCCGCGTTGCGCTTGCAAGGGCGCTCGGCGCCTTTGCGGCTCAAGCCTCCCCTTGTCTTTGCGATGGAAGACCGAACGTCGTTATGCCGGTGCCGCTCCATAAGGCGAGGCTCAAGGAGCGCGGCTTCAATCAGTCGCTCCTTATCGCAAGGGAAATATCCCGTCTTCAAAAGACGCCGCTTGATTACGCGAATCTGAGGCGCATACGCCCCACCGACCAGCAGGTGCGCCTGTCCGCTAAAGAGAGGCCGAAAAATGTAAAAGGCGCGTTTGCGCTTGAAAGGCCGGATATGGTGCGTGGCAAGGCAGTTCTACTCGTTGACGACGTTTACACGACCGGCGCGACCATACGGGAGTGCGCCGCTGCGTTGAACAGGGCCGGCGCCAAGGTGTTTGCCGTTACCCTTGCAAGGGCTGTGAAACTTTGATAGGTTGACATCACAAGGGTGGAGCAAAGAAAACTCCTCCCCTTTTTTCAGAGACCTTTGCATAACCGCAATAAAGAACGTGCTTGTCATTGCGAGGAGCGGTTTCTTGCGACGTGGCAATCTCGTAACTCGCTGATTTACAAAGAGACGAGATTGCTTCGCGGAGCGAGAATGACACGTGCAACCTTTACTTTTTGACTTATGGAAGCTCTGATTAATTTTCTTTTCTGTCATTGCGAGCCGCGCTTTTGCGGCGCGGCAATCTCTAAGTTGTTGATTTCCTTGAAGACGAGATTGCTTCGCTTCGCTCGCAATGACGGCTTAGACGAATTAATCAGAGCTTC
>JACRCE010000040.1 GCA_016213015.1 Deltaproteobacteria bacterium
CCGTTCACCCTCGCCTTTGAAATGCCCAAAAAAATGCTTGACAACTTCATAATGAAAATGATATTCATTTTCATTATGAAGAAGCGTTTCCACGCGAAGACAGTCAAGACGTTGGGCCTCTTCCTTGTATCCGTGTGCCTCCTTGCCTCGTCGTCCTTTGCAGCCGGTCAACGGTGGCGCACGGTGGCCGATGAAACCGCCGTCGTACTGGATAAGGCGGCGGCCGCTTACGCGGGCCGCAGGGCCACAGAAGCAAAGGCCCTGTTATCAGAGGCGTATTTCAGCCGGTTCGAGGAAAGCGGCATGGAAGGCGCGGTTGCCGCGCATATCTCGGCGCGCAGGAAGGCCGAGCTTGAGTCCATGTTCGGCGGTATAAGGAACGCCGTCGACTCCGGAGCGCCGGTTGACGAGGTGAGGGACAAGGCCGCTGCCCTCGCGTCGGCCCTCAGGCGCGACGCCGACAGGCTGACCGGAGACGGGAGCGACGCCGGCGCGTATTCCGCGTTCTTCAATTCATTCATGATCATACTCCGTGAGGGCTTCGAGGCCATCCTCGTCCTGAGCGCCATCTGCGCTTATCTTGTGAAGACCGGACAAAAGCCGAGGGCAAGGGTGGTATACAAGGGCGCCGGACTGGCTGTCGCCGCGAGCGTCCTTACGGCCGCGCTCTTGAGCACGATAATCAGGACAAGCGGCGCGGGCAAGGAGGCGGTCGAGGGCGTCGTCATGCTCTTGGCTGCATCCGTATTGTTTTACGTGAGTTGGTGGCTTATATCGAAGATGGAGGCCGTCAGGTGGCGGGATTACATAAGAGCGAAGGTGGAAGGCTCATCAGGGAAGGGGAACTTCCTTGCCCTCGGCCTTGCCGCGTTCCTCTCTGTTTATCGGGAGGGGGCGGAGACCATCCTTTTTTACGAGGCTCTATACTCAGGCGCGCCTTCTCAGGGAGCGGCGATAGCAGCCGGTTTGGGCGCTGGGTGCCTGCTTCTCATCGTTTTATTCATCCTGATCAGATACGCGGGCGTCAGGATACCGACAAGGCCCTTCTTCGCCGTTACCTCGGCGCTGCTTTATCTCCTTGCTTTCAGCTTCGCCGGAAAAGGGGCGCTTGAGTTGCAGGAGGCGGGCTATCTCTCGTCCACGTCCGCCCAATGGTTGCCGACCATCGGCCTTTTCGGGATATATCCGACGTGGGAAGGGGCGGCGCTTCAGATGCTTCTTATCATGGCGCTTGTCGCAGGCGTCGTCTACGGCCTTGTTTCAAGGGCATATCTAAAGGGAGACGGCAACGCCGTATGAACGACGTAATCAAACAGATCGAGCGGTTCTTCGTAAGGCATAGGGATAGATTCCCATACGTCCATGCCGTTATGTTCGTCGTCTTCGCGATCTTGATCCTCGTTCCGCCGTTTCTGCCCGTTCCGGCGGAGGGTGCCGCCATACTCGACGATATCTCGCTCATGGCGAGGTTCATCGTATGGGGTGTGTGGTTTCCGCTCGTTCTGCTCTCGGTCGTCTTTCTCGGAAGGTTCTGGTGCGGCGTGCTGTGCCCGCAGGGTGCGCTGGCCGAACATATCGGCAAGAAAGGGCTGAACAGGCCGCTGCCCAAGTGGTTGCGATGGGAAGGGACGCCTGTAATCAGTTTTATAGCGGTTACGGCGCTGGGACAGTTGACCGGCGTCAGAGACTATCCTTTGCCGACCCTTGAGATACTCGGCGGAACGATGCTCGCAGCTGTACTCGTCGGCTTCCTTTACGCAAGCGGGAGGAGGCCGTGGTGCCGGTATCTGTGTCCGATAGGGCCTCTGCTTGGGATATTCGCAAGGCTCGGCGCGCCGAGTTTTGAAAGAAACGGCGCGGGCGCGGGGAGGTGCGCCTGCCCGACCTTCATAAATACCGCGAACAAGGTCTCAAGTTCAGCCTGCATAGAGTGCTTCAGATGCGTTGCCCCCGACGGCTCCATGCGCCTGACCATCAGGCGTCCCGGGCTTGAGATAGAGGAGATAGAGAAAAGGGAACCGGGCTTATTCGAGGCGGCCTTCCTGTTCATGGCGACCGGTCTTGCCCTTGGCGCATTTCACTGGCAGGCGAATCCCGCGTATATCCGGTATAAGCAGGTCCTCGGCAGCCTTTTGTTGTACCTTGGCGTCGGCGAGTTCATGGGAAAGGGCGGGCCTTGGTGGATCATGGCCGCATATCCAGAGGCCGGGGAGGCGTTCAACAGGCTCGACGTCGTTACGATAACGACGTTCATGCTTATCTGCATGGCGTGTGTTGCCTGTAGCCTTTTCACGCTTACCGCGTTGTCGGCGTTCATTTCAGGGGGGAAAGACGGGCTGATGACGAGGGCGACAAGGCTTGGATACCTCTATGCGCCCGTTGCGCTCATCTCCCTCGTCATCGGGCTTGGCCTGCCTTTGTTCCAGTCGTTGGCCTCGCTCGGCGCGGCCAAGGGCGCGGTTCGCATGACGCTTGTCATTTTATTCGTTGCAGGCTCGGCGTGGAGCGGCTATCTGGCGATAAGACTCAATAAGGGCAGAGGCGTTGCGGCGCTCCCGAACTTCATCGGCATCGGCCTTGTTGCAACGGCATGGCATAGTGTCTTGTTCTAAGGAGGTTACATGGTCAGACGCGGCTTGGCGTTGGTTTTATCGGCAATCGTTTTTTTCTACCTGACCGGCTTTGCAACGGCCGGACAGGGCAATTGGGCGCGCGTCGCGGACGGGATCGGCAAGGCGTTGCATACGGCCCAGAGGTCTTATGATGAAGGCAGGGCGAATGAGGCGATGGAGGCGGTAAGCGACGCCTATTTCGGCCTGTTCGAGGGGACTGACGCCAACATGGAGATAGCGGTCAGGCGGTTTTTGTCGCTCAGGAAGGCGGCCACGCTTGAAAAAGGGTTTTCCGACATAAGAAAGGCGATGTCGAGCAAGGCGCGGGCCGACGATGTTAGAAGGCTGACGATGGAGCTGGCAAGGGCGCTGAAGGAGACGGCGCTAAGGCTGGATGAGAAGGGGGTGAAGTTCGATTTGGAGTAGCGTTGCGTTCAAATGCGGTGGCTCAAAAAAAAGAGAAACAGGAGGGTTTGAAGATGAGAACGTTTAAGACGATGTTGCTTGCGGTAATCGCGGTTGCGCTGTTCCAAGCGACGGCCTCGGCCTTGGAGACGCCGATAGGAGTGCCTCAGTCCCTGTACGGCATGGAAATAGCGGCCGTCTATCTTCAGGCGATAGAGATGGATCCAAAGGGGATCATGAAGCCGCGCGCCGAGTCGGACATCCATCTGGAGTGCGACATCCACGCGGCGGAAAATAACCCCAACGGATTCGCGGCGGGCGAGTGGATGCCGAACCTCGTCATCTGGTACACCATAGTCAAGATGGACACCAAGCAGAAGATAGAGGGGCAGATGATGCCCATGGTGGCCAATGACGGCCCGCATTACGGCGACAACGTGAAGATGATGGGCGCTGGAAGATACAAGGTTGTGTACAGGATAACCAGTCCGCGCGAAAAGGGCGAGTTCGGCAGGCATACGGACAGGGAGACCGGCGTGAGGGACTGGTTCAAACCATTCGAGATAGAGTGGGAGTTCGACTACTTCGGGGCGGGCAAGAAGGGCGGGTACTGATTTTTTTTGGGTAGTTATTGAAAATGATAATCAAATTCAATTATGACGGAGGTGGAAGGTGTGCGTGGCGATAGTCGGCGGGATGGGCGGGTCAAGGGCGGCCTACCGCATGGTGGCGGGCGAATACGGCGCGACGTTGCGGCATTTCGAGGGAAGCGGCAGCGGGCTTGAGAAAAGGCTTCGCGCCGCGGACGTAATCGTCGTCTTCACCAACATGGTCTCCCATGACGCGAGGAACAGGGCTTTGTCAGCCGGTTCCGGCGCAGGGATACCGGTGTTCCAGATTCATTCATGCGGCGTCTCAAGCCTGAGAAGATGCCTTGAGTCCGCGACAAACAGATCGAAAGGAGCTATTAGATGAGGGTAATAAGACAAATGTTCGGCCTGCTCGTCGTAGTCGTATCGCTCGCTGTTTTTTCCGCATCAGCGGGCGCGGACGACATTCAGGGCGCCGGAGGCTCGATCGAGCGGCGTCTCGGCGAGCTTGAGAAAAAGACGCTGGAACTTGAAAGAGAAGTGATGGAGGAGCACAAGCCTCTCCTTAAGGAGATGGGCGAGCATATAACCACCCTTGACGTGGGTCTTGACATGGTGGACTACCGGACGGGCAGGATAAAGGCCCTCAGTGAGCGCGTGGACAAGATGAGCGTCGGCGGCGACCTTTCGTTGTTCCTGCAGGGCATAGGGAGTAACAGCGGAGGTTACGGAGAGAAGGCCGATGCCTCCTACTCGGCTGACCTCTTTATAGTCATACCGACCGGCCCTTACGGCAACACCTATTTCAGGGGGGATATAGGTCAGGGGGACGGCATCGGCCCGTTTATGCCGCCGACCTTCTCAGGCCCGAATGCCGACCTCGAGTTCAACGCGCCGTCGTTTGAACTTGCGGAGGCATGGTACTCCACGGAGTTTGCCATCCCCGACGTAAAGGATAGAAGGCTCGCGCTTATCATGGGCAAGATGGACCCGACGGCCCTGTTCGACGCCAACGCGGCCGCCAATTCGGAGACGAGTCAGTTCATGGCCGACATCTTCGTCAATAATACCGCCATCGAGTTCGGCGGCGACGCCAACGGCTATGGCCCTGGCCTGTCCGTCGGGTACCGGTTTACCTCCATATACGACAAGGGCATGAGGGTGGCCGGCAGGGTCGGGATGTTTGAGGGGGACGGCGACTTCAGGGACGTCATGGACCGTCCGTTCCTCATCGCCGAATTGGACGCTCAGGTTCCGTTTTACGGACTCAAGGGCAATTGGCGCGTCTATGGATGGGTCAACAACAACAGACATACGGACCTTCTTGATCCGGGCAGGGACAACCTGTCGAATCACGGCTGGGGGATAAGCCTTGACCAGCAGGTATCGAGCGACATAACCCTGTTCGCGCGCTACGGCGTGCAGGACCGGGATGTCTCAAGGTTCGACAGGGTCTTCACGGCCGGCGCTCAACTCATAGGAAACGACTGGAGACGGGCAAATGACGCGATAGGCATAGCCTACGGCGCCTCTCGCGTGAGCAGCAAATTCAAGGAGGCATCCGTCGCTCTCGACGGCTATCCGGCCGATGCACTGCATGAGCATTACGTAGAGGCGTACTACAGATACTGGGCCAACGCCAACCTGAGCATATCGCCGGACGTGCAATACATACGCAATCCGGGCGGGGACGATGGAAAAAGCGGCATATTCATATATGGGGTAAGGGTGCAGACGACGTTTTAGCGCTGAAGGCCGGCGAAGACGACAGGCCGTTGCCGGGGGTTGGAATTCCGAACAACCCCTCAGCGGTACGCCGTCTTCCCCGCACCAAGCCATCCCCTCAGTATCATTATCGCCCCGCGCTTATCCAGAGGCTCGTTGTTGTTGCCGCATTTGGGGTCTTGCGTGCAGGACGGGCATGAGACCTCGCACCCGCACTCGCTCATCAGTTCCAGCGTGGCGGTAAACCACTCCTCGCAACAGTCAAAGCCGCGCTGGACAAGTCCTACGCCCCCCTCGTGTCCGTCGTAGATGAATATGGCGCTCGCTTCAAGCGCTGGGTTGAAGGCATAGCTTACGCCGCCTAAGTCCATCCTGTCGCATAAGGCAAAGAGCGGCAGAGCCGCAATGGCGGAGTGTTCGAGAGCGTGAAGGCTTCCCGCGACGCTAAAACCCTTTGCCTTGACCTCGTTCAATATTGCCTCGTCAACCTTCATCCAGATGCCCTTTGTCGTGAATACGGAGGGAGGGAAACCGTCAAGGACGTATTCGTTGATAAGCTCGCCTGTGCCGATCCTTTTCTTTCTGTAGCCGGTGATCGTCTCGGTTATCCTGAGACTGCCAAGGTGGACAATAACGCCTTCGAGGTTTTTTTCAGCGTCAACGGATATGGTTTCCGAGGTTTCATGCGTTATGGCGCTTGTGTAAAAGTCAATGTCGCCCGCCGGGCAACATACGATTGTCCTATTGTACAGGTCAAGCCTTTTGACGAGATACGGCGCGCCTTTGTGAAGGTATATCGCGCCGGGATGGAGTTCGTAGAAGACCCTGCCGTAGCTCGCCTCGCCAAGCAGGGCGTTGTTTTCCAGTCTTATTGAAAAACTCTCTCCGATGCCTCTGATGGATACTTCCCTGTGGGGATAGCGCCTTCGCGGATACCATATTCCGCCCTTTGCCCAGTAACGTACCTTGCCTTCCTTTTCAAGCGTTGACAACAGAGGCGCGTATTTGGGCACGTCATATACCGTGTCATCGGTCTTGAGATACGCCTCGGCAACGGCGCAGTTCAGGTGCGCCTTGGCAATCATCGGGTTTTCAGCGTCTATTACGGCGGCCTCGCTCGGCTTCGAGAAGAAGTCCGTTGGGTTTCGCATGAAGTGCTGGTCAAGCGCGTCGGACATGGCAACGAGAGCGATGAGCGAGGCCCTGCCGCTTCTTCCCGCCCTGCCCGCCCTTTGCCACGTCGAGGCTATTGACCCAGGGTATCCGACGAGGATGCAAACGTCGAGCCCGCCGATGTCAACGCCGAGTTCAAGGGCGCTTGTCGAGATGACCCCTGAGAGCGCCCCGCTTTTGAGGCCCGATTCTATCTCCCTGCGCTCCGCGGGCAGGAAACCGGCCCTGTACGAGCTGATGGTCTGGGCCAGTTCAGGGGCTGATTTTATCGCCCATGAGTGCATCAGCTCCGTTATCTTTCTTGCCTTGGCAAAGGCGATGGTCTTCCAGCCCGCCCTGATTGAAGCTATGAAAAGTTTCGTGGCCAGCGTGTACGGCGACGCCCCTTCAGCCGGGTTTATGAAGATGAACCGCCGCTCGCCTTGAGGCGCGCCGTTTTTTGAAACAAGCTCAAATGTTTTTCCAATAAGCGCCTCGGCAAGACCGGTCGGATTCGCTATCGTTGCGGAGCATGTTATGAAAACCGGATCGCTCCCGTAGAGCCTTGCTATGCGCCTCAATCTTCGCAGGACGTGCGCCACGTGCGAGCCGAACACGCCCCTGTAGGCGTGGAGTTCGTCAATGACGACGTAGTTGAGATTCCGGAAGAATTGCTCCCACTTCCGATGAAAGGGGAGGATGGCAAGGTGGAGCATATCGGGATTGGTAAACAGAACGGACGGAGGGGCAAGGCGTATCTTTTGCCTCTTATACGCGCTCGTGTCGCCGTCGTATATTTCGCATATCACAGGGGAAAGGGGCGAGTATGACTTGCGCTTTCCGGCAACTTTTTTCTCAAGCCCCGCTGCCTTTGCAAGCGAGGCAAAGGCATTGAGCTGATCCTGCTCAAGCCCTTTTAGCGGAAAGAGATACAACGCCTTGCTTTCCGGGTTTTTAAGGAGCGATTCTATGACAGGGATATTGTAGACGAGGCTTTTGCCGCTTGCCGCCGGGGTCATTATTACTAAGTCCGCGTCCTGTCTTATGAGGGTTATGCCTTCGGCCTGATGACTGTAGAGCCTTTGTATGCCGAGCCTGCCGAGGGCGCCTTTCGTCCTGTCCTCAAGCTCAAAGCGCTCATCGGCCCAAACAGGGAGCCTCTCAGGGAGGGCCTCTTCGTGCGCCACGTCCTTGAGGTTCTTGTCGTTTCTGATCTGTAGTAGAAATGAGTTCATGGACAGCGGATGCACATCCCTTGATAGCGGTTCGGACGCGGGCACGGAGGAAAATTTAGCATAACGTGGCTTTGTTGACAAGAATCTCTTTTAGGGATAAAATCCGGTCATTCATACGGCGGGCATGAATGCCCGATATTTTTTGAAGGGAAGGCGGTAATATTAATGAAAGAACTCAAGTGCAACGGCTGCGGCAAGACACTTAAAAAAGGCGCTTTGAAGTATATCGTGGAGATAAAATCCTTTGCGGACTTCGACGGGTATCTTGAGGATTACGATGGAGATATAGAGGAAGGCATAAACGAGCTTATCGTTGCAATTGAGAACATGGACCAGCGCGCGCTTGAAGAGGACGTGGCGAAGGAAATAATATATATCCTTTGCAAGACCTGCCGCGATATGTTCACAAAAGACCCTTTTTGCGCCGTCAGCGGGGCGCCGCACGAAGAGGAGGCCAAGGGCACGCTGCATTGAACGAGGCGCAGTCCGCTCATCACATGCGTTACGCCGTAATCTCGGACATACACTCCAATCTTGAGGCGCTTTGCGCCGTGCTTGAGAGGATAGACGGCCTTGCCGTTGACAAGGTTGTCTGCCTTGGCGACATCGTGGGCTACAACGCCAACCCCAACGAGTGCATCGAGATAATCAGGGAAAGAAAGATAGTCTCTGCGATGGGCAACCACGACGCAACCGTTGCCGGGTTGCATGATACGCAAGGGTTTAATCATTTGGCCGCAAGCGCAATTGACTGGACGCGCATGGTTCTAACGGATGACAATAGGGAGTTCCTGAAAACCCTTGCTCAAGGGCTTCCCATAGATAAAAGGTTCTTATGCGTACATGGCTGGCTAAACAACTATTTCCGTTATATAACGGGCGCTCAGGACGCGAAGGAGAACTTTGATCTTCTTGAGAAAGACGGCAATCTCAAACTCTGTTTTTTCGGCCACACGCACGTGGCCATATCGTACATTGAAAACGAGGGTTCCGTTCTAATTAATATGGATAGCGCGTTCACGCAGCCAAAGGACGCTGTTATGCTCGTAAATCCCGGCAGCGTCGGACAGCCGAGGGACGCCGATCCAAGGGCCTCGTTCGTCATATACGACTCCGTCGCTCAATCAATAACCTTTCACAGGGCCGATTACGATATACAGACGACGGCAAGAAAGATAATAGAGGCAGGGCTGCCGGAGCGGCTTGCCGAGAGGCTGAAGTTGGGCTGGTAGACAGGGGCCGTGTCCGTGACCGTGAACCGTGTAAAAGGAAGGTCCTTTCATGGTCGCGGCATGCGGTCTTTATCCACCTGTCTTTTTTACGAAAAAGGTAGGTGGACTTTGGCGGCGTTGTTATGTAATATGTTTTTTATCCGTATATCAATCAAGGAAACAGGTAAACCATGTTTTTAGCGCGGATCATCGGCTCAAGACGGTTGCGTATCAGGACGATTGTCGCGGTCGTTATGGCGCTACTTCTCTACTCTTCCCCTGCTCCGGCCGAGGAGACTCAGGAGGAGCTTAAAACCGTTGACGCCGACGGCTTTTCGCAGATAACCGGCGACAACGCGCTCATTGCACGTGACGCGGCAATCTCCGACGCCCTTAGAAAGGCCGTGGAACAGGCCGTAGGGACGTTCATAAGCGCCGAGAGCGTGGTGGAGAACTATCAGATATTGAGCGACAACGTATATACGAAGACACAAGGCTACGTCAAAAACTACAAGGTCATAGGCGAGACGCAAACGCAGGGGCTTTTCAAGGCAACGGTGCGCGCAACCGTGGCGGTCGGCAGCATACAGCACGACCTCGATGCGCTCGGCCTTCTCATGGCCAAGGTCGAGAAGCCGAGGGTGCTGTTTATCGTGAGCGAGGATATACCGGGGCATCCGTCCGATACGCTCAGGCGTCTTGGCGACAACGGCGACGTTTCCATGCCTGCGGCCGAGAGCGCCATGAAGGAGATATTCCTTAACAAGGGCTTTAACGTGGTTGACGTCGAGTCGAGCGCGGATAAGGTTGACGTGAGGCCCTCGGCAAAGTCGTCAGGCCTTACCAATGATAAGGCCAAAAGGCTCGGAAAGGCGCTTGACGCCGAGATAGTCGTGCGCGTCAAGGCGGTTGCAAGGCAGGGCGGCAAGACCCCGGGTAGCGAGGTTAGCGCCTATCTTGCCGATATTTCAGCCGACGCCATCCGCGTTGACGACGCAAGGGTCATGGCCAGCGTCTTGAGCCGAGGGACGGCAAGGAATATATCGGACGTTTCAGGCGGCATTGACGCCATATCAAAGGCATCAGGCGATGCGGCCGAAAAACTGATGGATCAGATAATAGCAAAATGGTCCAAGGGTAACATCATAGTCATCAAACTCACCGGTATTGCCGGTTATACCGATATAGTTGACATCATCAACATGCTGAAAAAAGAGGTGAGGGGCACAAAGGCCGTGTATCAGAGAAGGTTTGCAGGCGACGAGGCGACCCTTGAGGTAGAGGCCAATGTTCCGGCAAAGGCCATTGCGGACGCGCTTGCAAGACATTCAAAGAGACCGGCCAAGATACTTAAGGTAACGCAAAACGCCATAGAGGCCGAGTTTCAGGTCAGATGAGATTGAAGAATTACATACGGCTTGTGCCGCTATTGTGCGTGGCGTTTGTCGTATCATGCGCCCCTGTTATAAAGACAAGGCCGAATCCGTCCAATCCGGTGCGGACTATCGCGGTGTTGCCCATGTACAACGCGACCAACGACGTTGACGGGCCGCAGATGATACGCCGGATGACCTTCGAGAGCATTGAGGGTCTCCACTATGACGCAATGCCGCTTGGCGAGTTGGATGTGAAGTTAAGCGACAGCTTCGGCGTAACGATCGGGTCTCAGCTTGACCTGCTTGATCCGATCGCGCTTGGAGATGGCCTTGGCGTTGATGCGCTCCTTTACGGGTATCTTTTGGACTTCGACACCGTTACCACCGGACTTTATAACGTCAAGAAGGTCAGGGCCGGTTTCAAGCTGATCGACGCGAAGACAGGGCGGCTTATATGGGCCAACGGACGCGGCGTAAGGAGCGAGGTTATAAGCGAAGGAGCGGCGGGTAGAGCCGTGGCAACCCTTGCCGCGCCGAGCAACAACCTTGACGACTTCAAGACCATAAAGGGCATCGAGGCCATACCCGGACTCAACGAGTGGAAGCTGATAACAAAGCATGAGAAGAAGGCCGGGGATGCCGCGATACTCTCCCTTGGAGAGAGGCTTATCACAACTGCGGTGGGCGCGCATCTCAAGATGGAGTCATCCGAACTGCTTGAGGCGATACTGGCCGGTTTCCCGGCCGGGCCGGTCGTTACAAAACCGTCAAAGCGGAAGTAACCTGCCTATGGCTAAACGCGCTGTTTTGTAAAAATTAAAAGCTGGAAGGAGGGTAAAATCATAGTTAAAAAGTATAGAATAGTCTTGGTAGTCATTGTTGTTCTATTTCTTGGGTTTAGTTTGAGGCAAGGGCTTGCCAATGCACAGGAACAGGAGGTAACGATTGAAGCATTAAAACAACGACCAGAGGTATATGTAGAAAAATCAATTAAATTGCGTGGAAAGTTAAAGGGCATCGGTGGTGAGTCTTGGCAACTAAAAAAAGAATTTGTGTTTGAAGATGAGAAGGGTAATAGGTTTCCGGTAACCGCATGGCGTCCTCTCTCAGTAGCACTCATCTTCCTAGGCGAAGGTAAATTTTCCGCCGGTGATCCGAAAGAAATTATGAACTACTATCTAAATAAAAATCTTTTGCTTAGAGGACGCATAATGTCTAAAAGAGACGTGAAGATGTTAGAGATAGAAGGAGAACATTATTTACATGTAAAGGAGGTGGAAGAGCTTGATAATCCACAGAAAGGAGGAGACATCAGATGAGCTATCGCGGATTTCTATCGTGGTTGTTGCTTGTAACAATCTTTGGGTTATTATTCTATCCTGCACATGCAAATGCGAGGAGTACCGGCACGATACAAACATTGGTTATTATGGTTGATTTTAACGATGTTCCATTTACATACACACCAGATAGTTTTCAATCTCTCTTTTTCTCCTGTGGCACCAAATCAGTTGTTGATTATTACTATGAAGTCTCTTACAGTCAATTGAACATAGGTGGCAGGTAAACGATGGCATAACCAACTGGTATCGTCTACCTCAGCCAAGTAGTTATTATCCATGTCCAGTGGGTTGCTATTGGAAAGGAAGGTTAAATTATGGTTAAAAGATACACTTCAATCTTTACGCTCCTTATCGTTCTATTCCTTGGGCTTATCTTGGCGGAGGGGTTTGCGAATGCTCAGGCACCGGAGGTTACGATAGAAACCTTAAGTAACAGGCCTGAGGCGTATCTGGATCAGGAGGTTGTTGTCAGTGGAAAACTGATCGTCATTGGCGATTATTGGCGGTATCCGAAGTTTGTAATAGTGGATGGCAAGGGAAATAGATTTCCTGTACCAACTTTTGCTCCGTTAGAGGTAGTTCCCCCCCTCCGCACGAGGATAAGAAGCTTTGGGCCAAAAAAAGACCTCGGTTAATGAGTGACTATCTCGATGAGAATCTTTTGATCAGAGGTAAAGTGGAGGCCAAAAGAGGCAAAAGGATATCAGAAATAGAAGGTGAATATTATCTAAGGCCAACAAAAGAGATAAAGGTACTGGATGAATACTGGGAAGGAGGGACTATCAAATGAAGCAAAGATATCACATATCATGGTATACCTCAATAGCTGTTGTCTATAAGTTTGTTACAAGCAATCCTAATGAGAAAATATATTTTCATCATTCCGATAACGATAGCAACGGGTTTGTTCCTGAATAATGCGATAACTTTTGCCAATGATTTTCAGGTAACAATCAGGCAGGTTCTGGAGAGGCCGACTCAATTTGAAAATCAAAGCGTGGAGGTAAGCGGTCGGCTTATGACTATCCCTACCAGAGCGAATCCATACGGTGAATACGTCTTGCGTGATGATTCCGGCAACTGGATGCATGTTAAACCATGGCTCCCAAAAGGGCAAAGGATTAAGCCAGGTCAAAGGGCATTTGGAAAGGGCGGTACCATGGCTCATCAAGCAGGAAAACGATTTTTGATTAAAGGTGAACTAAATGCTAATATCGAACCTGTGTCAGGGAAACCAAAGAGGGGGATAAGCGGGAGCCATTATCTCATCGTTAAAGCCGCGCAAGAGATGCCGTAATGAGAAGAATAAGACGGCAAAAAAGAATCGTCATGGAGGCAAACATGGTTTCTGGACATTTTTGTGCAAGGTTTAAAACAACGCTCGCCGTAACGTTTGCCGCTGTCATGGTCATGGGCGTGTCTTCATGTACGCCTACGATGATCGGCGCGGTCAAGGAGGACGTGAGCCTTACCGGACAGACCGCAAGGCTTGAGGCGCAGGGCGTAGAGTACAGAGGCCCTGAGTATAACGTGGCCATACTTACATTCGCCAACAAGACCCCGGGAAAGGTGCTCGGCATAGGCGAGGCCGCGACCGATATACTGAGGACGATCGTAAAAAAGGCCGGGCTTGAGCCGATAACCGTGTCGAACGACGAGATGCGCCAGCAGGAGGAGCTTATCCGGCTTCAGCAGACCGGCGCGATAAAGACCGGCAAAAAGAGCGCATCCGAGGGCTTCGAGTCCATCGACTACAGGGTTTCCGGCGCAATAACCTCTTATGCCGAGCTTGAGGAAGGCTCCGATATAATCGTCCATAAGTCGAAGACGCAGGTTGCGCGTGTGCAGGTGGACTACGCGCTCGTTGACGTGGCAACCGGAAAAAGCCTTTTGGCCGAATCCGGCATGGGCGAGTATAGAAAGACGACCGGCGGGGTGCTCGGACTCGGCTCGAAGTCAACCGCTGACGCCGGACTAAGGGAGGGCGCCTTGCGGGACGCCATGACAAAGGCGATGACCCGGATGATCGAAAAGCTCAATGCCGAGCCGTTTCAGGGCAGGGTGCTTGTGGTCGAAGGCTCCACCATAGTTATAAAGGCCGGGGAGAGGAGCCGCCTTGCCGTTGGCACGGTCTTCGACGTGTTCAGACCCGGTCAGGATTTGATTGACCCGGACACCGGGCGCGTCATAGGCAAGCGTGAAAAGAAGATAGGAGAGATACTGCTTACCGGACATCAGGGACCCAAGATTTCAGAGGCGAGCGTTAAAACAGGTTCAGGCTTTGCGGCAGGAGACTTGATAAAGGCGGTCAAATAGCAGGCTGTTGAAAAAACGCCCATCTGCGGCGTTGGCATCAAAGCTCCTCGACGCCTTGTATCTGAGCGTTTTTGAACAGTCTGAACGGACAGAGTGTTTTTCAACAACTGTATCATAAAAAGGAGGTCATATCGTGAAACACGTGGGACAGCAGATTAGAACACTGAGCGCCTTTTTGTTGCTTGCCGTTTTAGTGGCAACAGGTTGCGCCAAGCCCGCGCCTAAGTGCACGGCGCCGGAGGACAACCCTCAGCATCATTACTTGAAGGGCATGGAGCTTATAGACAACGGCAAGTTGGAAGAGGCCGCGGCAAAGTTCGACAGGGCGTTGTTTTGCGATGCAAAGACGAGCATCGCTCATTCGGGGCTTGCGATAGTAAGCGCTGAAAAGGCATTAAAGCAGAAGGCCGAGTACAGGAAGGTTGACGCCGAGGCGGCCTTTGCTCATCTTGAGTCCGCGTCAAAGACCGCGGAGACCGGCGAGGACGCATTCGCCTACCAGTTGGCAGTGATGAGGGTGAACATCGCGCTCAAGAGCGGCAAATGGCTTGATAAAACCGAGGATGCCTACAAAGATGCCATGAAGGCCAAGGTAGACGAGAAAAAACTCATCTACTACAACGGCAGGGAAGCGGCCATGTTCTTCATGGGCAGGGCATACCTTGACGCAAGAGAGTTCAACAAGGCGCGCGATTCATTCAGCAGCGTGCTCGGCGAGAAGCGCGACAGCCGTTGGAATGCGCCGGCCGAGAAGTATTGGAAGAAGTTGGATAAGATAGTCAGGGCGCTTGCGGGCATAACCGTGGGCGACGTGGGCAAGGTCATAGCCATGCAGGAGTCCGTAACAAGGGGCGATATGGCCGCGCTCCTCATAGACGAGATGAGGCTTGAGAGGCTACTTGCCGGAAGGATTCCGGTAGAGTCCGCGGTTGATAAGATGAAGGCCGACTTTACCCCGGCGGATGTATTGAACAGCCCGTTCAAGGAGGAGATACTGACCCTTATGAAGTGGAAGGTCAGGGGCTTGGAGCCGGTGTTCGACGAGACCACAAAGGCATACCTCTTCAAATCGGACGAGCCGGTAACAAGGAAGCAGTTCGCATTCGTGCTTGAGGACGTGTTGATAAAGCTTACGGGCGACGAAAAGATCGCCACCGCATTTTTCGGTCACGACAAGTCCCCGTACCCGGACGTGCTCCCGACGGCCGCTTGGTACAACGCGGTAATGAACGTAACGACGCGCAGTATCATGGAGTCCGAGCTTTCAGGCGAGTTCAGGCCCGACGCGAACGTTGACGGGGCCGAGGCCATGCTCGCCATAAGGGTATTGAGGCAGAGGCTCAACATAAACAACTGAGGCGATGACGACACGCTAATCCAAGGAGGATATGGAATGAAAAAAATCTTGATGAATAAACTTCTGTTGTTGCCGATGTTCCTGTTTTTGGCGGCCTTTGCATCGGCCTCCACGGCTTTCGCCGAGAACATGCAGGAGATACGCGACACAAAGCAGGCGTTGATGGCCGGAAAGCTCGTGGTAAAGGGCGAGGCTACCGCTGACCAGACCTTGCCGGTCGGGCAGAGAAAACTCATGGCCATGAGGGGCGCGAAGGTCATTGCCCTTCGTGAGATAGCCGAGGTCATCGACGGCGTGGTCGTGTCCGGCGAGAGCACGGTCGCCAACATGTCGGCCCAGTCCGACATCGTGCGTTCGAGCGTGCAGGGGCTTGTAAAGGGCGCTCAGATAGTGAAAGAGGATTACGACCAGCTCTCCGGCATAGCAACCGTCTGGGTCGCGGTCTCGATGAGGGGCGTTGACGGGCTTTTACCGTCTCTTCTGCCGCAGGCCATACAGGCTCTGCCAACGGCGCCGTCGTACCAGCCCACGCCCGAGCAGGCGAGGGTGGCTGTTGTCAACTATGACGGGCTTATATTGGACGTAAGGGAGCAAGCCTTCAGGCCCGCGCTCATCAACCGCGTCCTCAGCCAGAGCGGAGACGTGGTATACGATCCTGCGAAGGTTGCACAGAACATACTCGTGGAGAGGGGCGCGGCCGAGTACACAAATGACGTAGGCAAGGCAAAGGCCCTGCTTTCCGAGAGAGGTTCAACGAACCCGGTGGTCATCAAGGCGAGCGGCCTCGTAAAGTCAACGGACGTGCAAATAGGCAAGGACGACGCAACGGCCATATATGCGTCCAATCAGGCGAAAAACTTCCTCGAAGGGGCAAAGGTGGTCTTTGTCCTCAAGTAGTCGTGCCGACGCCTGACAGTGCTTATATGTCGCGGGAAGCGGTAGAAGTCTTTCACCGCTTCCCGCATTCGCATCGAGAAGCCCGCATCCCGTTATCTTAAAGGGGGATATGAAATTGAGAAGGATAAAACTTTTTTCCGTTGCCGCGTTGCTCGTCGTTCTCTTCGGCTTCTCGACCGCTCACGCGGTTGTGGAGGTCGAGGGCAGGTATTGGTTTACAAACCTTGACAGCTCGTTTAAGTCGTCGAGCACGTCCATCGTCGGCACTGAGGTAGACCTTGTGGACGATCTCGGCATTGACGACAAGAGAAACTTCTGGGAGGGCAGGATTTCTCTTAACCTCGGAGGCTCTAAGCTGCGCTATGCCTACATGCCCATGTCGTGGAGCGGCTCGAAGCACATAACGAAGTCCGTTGTTTTCGCGGGCAAGACCTATTCGGCCTCGACAAAGGTAGACACTGAACTCGATGTAAAGTACCACAGGCTCGGTTACGAGTATGACCTCGTAAATACGCATGACAACAAGCTCGGCGTCATATTCGACGTGAAATATTTTGTCATTGACGCGAACGTCAAGGCCGACGCGCTCGGCTTCAACGAATCGGAGAGCGTAAAGGCCCCTGTGCCCACGATCGGTCTTGCCATGCAGGCCGCCCTGCCGCTTACCCTCAACGTCGGGGCCGAGGCAACCGGCATAAAGCTCGGCAAAGGCAAGTACCTCTTTGACGGCGAGGCAAGATTCAGCGTACATCCTGTCTCGTTTGTTACGGCCACCCTTGCCTACAGGGTGTTGAAGATACACCTTGAGGAGGGCGACGACATGGGCGAGATAAAGCTGAAAGGGCCGTATGTGATGTTGGTGGCGGGGTTTTAGCGAAGTAAGACATCGGTTAAAATACAGTGACCGTGTACGTGAACCGTTAAAATATTTTTCTTTACACGGTAAACGGTCACGGTTCACGGCATTATCAGCATAATCCAGAGGAGGCCGCTTAGTCGGGCTCTTCTGGATATGTTTTTTAGAGAAGGTTAGAGAAGGTTCAGGGTTAGAGAAGATTATGCAGATGAACCGTACTTTCAACCTTGAACCCTGAACCGTCTCTAACCACATATTCAACCTTCAACCTTATGTCTTTATGGGCATAACTCGAATCGAAGTCGCACCCGCCTTCCGCGCAATCGGCGCAGGGGCGATCCTGCGTATTCAGGACGCATGGGCCATCGGAAGGATCGCCGCCTCGTCCCTTTACGGCGCGTTTTTGCGCTTCGGCAATGGACGCGCGGTTACGCTTAGCGTATTTTACAGGCAGTTGTATTTTACCGGCTTTCAGGCCATCCCGATAATATCGTGGATCGCCATGATACTCGGTCTGATAATCGTAACGCAGTCGCTCTCCATCCTGCCGCGTTTCGGAGGCGAAAGGCTCATCGGCGAGGCGCTGGTCTGGGTCGTCATACGCGAGGCGGGACCAGTGTTCGCGGCGGTCATAGTCATAGCGCGGAGCGGCACGGCAATAGCCTCGGAACTCGGCAGCATGAAGATAAATCGGGAGCTTGAGGCGCTCAACCTCATGGGCATAGACCCCATGCGCTATCTTGTCATGCCCCGCGTGATAGGAACGACGGTCAGCGTCTTCGTGCTGACCTTCTATTTCGAGGTCGTAACGCTCCTCGGCGGGTATCTGCTTGCCGGGTTCGGAAAGAGCGTTACCTTTACGGCCTATTCGTCAAGCATCCTCGAGTCAATGGGTTTTGCCGAGGCAACGGCTTCCTTGTTGAAGAGCGCGTTGTTTGGGCTTATAATAGGCTCGGTATGTTCGTATCACGGCCTCATGGCGGGCAAGAGCATAACCGAGATACCCCAGAAGACCACAAAGGCCGTTATAGGGAGCCTGACCGCCGTGTTCTTCGTGGATGCGGTTATAACCTTTGTATTCTACATGTAGCAGGCCGCTGACCGGTTGTTCGCCGACTCGCGAAGCGATAAGGCGAACTCTCAAAAAGATATCTTTGTTCCATACCGGTAATACCAATCGTCATAAAGACGATTGGTATTACAAAAGCCGCATTTGCTTTGTTGTCTCGTCGCTTGGAACTGCGCCCAGCACCACTTTGGATTACGAAAGCAAGTTGCTTGACAAATTTCATCGTACGCAAAGTGGTGCTGGGCTCATTCGTTGCAACTTCCCATTGCATTGTGCTTCGCACGCAATGGGAACCCTGCCGCCTCGCATATACGGCTTTTTGAGCGGCCTTCGTCAGTATTGGGTTTTTCAGTAGCAAGGTAGACATGAATCCATGAGCGTCCTTGTTGAATTCAGCGGCGTATCGGCTTATGCAACCGACGGCAGGAGCCTGTTCGACGGCCTTGATATGACGCTCAATGGCGGCGAAAAGGTCTTGCTTACAGCGCCGCTTGCGTCGGGTAAGAGTCTTATCATAAAATGGATGACAGGGCTTGCGCTTCCCGATAAGGGCGCAGTGTCGGTCTTCGGAAAGCCGCTTGCCGGTCTTTCCGATCATGCGCTTAACCGGATAAGAAGCCGCATCGGCGTGGTGGCGCACGAGAGCGTACTCATAAGCAATCTCAAGGTGGTGGAGAACTGCGCCCTGCCGCTGCAGTATCATCTCGATATGCCGTATGATGACGCCATCGACAAGGCGATGGGGTTATTGAAGAAGGCTGGTTTTACCGGCAACCCGTGGGACATGCCCGGCAACCTGCCCATGTATGCGCGAAAACAGGCGGTATGTGCAAGGGCGCTTGCCAATGACCCTGAGATCGTTATCTGCGAGGCCCTGTCCGACGGTCTCACGCCGATTGAGAGGGAACATCTTTTCGCCATGCTGCTGGATTATCATAAGGCCGGCAAGGGAAGGCTTTGTTTCTTTACGGGCAACGATGCGTCGGACGAGCCGGTCATAAAGCCGGATCGTATGTTGAGGATTGAACGAGGCGTTATCATAACAGGCTGTTGAAAAACGTCCATCTGCTTTGTTGTCTTCGTCGCTCCTCACTGCGCCCAGCACCACTTTGGATTACGAAAGCATGTTGCTTGACAAATTCCTTCGTGTAGCAAAGTGGTGCTGGGCTCATTCGTCGCTCCTCGACGCCTCGCATATAGGCGTTTTTGAACAGCCTGTTCAAATTTCGAGTTTTCGCAACCTAATGAGCTTATGAGCGAAGAAAAAGACGGTAGGTTCAAGAATCTGGAGTTGAAGATCGGCGTGATGGTCGTGTGCGCCGTAGCCGGTATAATATTGGTCATCGTCTCCATCGGCATCCAGAAGGACCTCTTTACCAAGAAGTATGACCTGTATTTTCTCTCCACGAGCGGCGTGGGCTTCAAGGTGGGGATGCCGGTAAAACTCTCTGGTTTCAAGATAGGCAGGATAAAGACGATAGAGCTGACCGAAGGCGCCAAAGTCAAGGTTGTTGCCGAGGTCAACAAAAAGTACGAGAACTGGCTACGCGCCGGGGCAAGGGCCACGACTGGCAAGGAAGGTCTTTTCGGCGAGCCGTTCATCGAGATTGCGATGGGCGAGGCGAAGGGGCGTCCTCTAACGGACGGCGAGAATATCCCGTATGACAAGACCGGCGGTTTCGAGGAACTGGCCGAGGAGGCAAGGCCCATACTGAACGAGGTCAAGGAGATAATCCATTACGTCAACAGCCCGGACGGAGATTTTAAGAAGTCCTTCGGCAACATACGCGAGTTTACGGCCGAACTTAGGCAGACCCGCGCCCGTCTTGACGGCGCGATAAAGGACGCGGACGAGACTATAAAGAGGACTGGGCAACTCGTTTCCGACGTGAATACAAGAACGGCCTTGATGCTTGACAGCGCCGGGAAAGCGGCAAAGAATCTGGAGACGTTCAGTTTGAGCCTTGAGCCTGTTGCCGGAAGGCTTCCAGGCGTCGTTGAAAAGTTGGACAACGCGGCGCAAGACGTAAAGAGCCTCACCGGTTCGCTTTCAAAGGAGGGGCCGCGTATAGGCAGGGTGATTGCAAACGCAGAGGACGCCTCAGCCGAGGCCGGTCGGCTTGTAAAGGGGATAAACGAGAGTTGGCCGGGCCGTCTGGTGGCGCCCGAAGCCAAAACGCCCGCGCTCGTTCCGCTTGACGGATACGTATTTCGGAAAATGGCGCGCGGAGAGACGAAGAGCAGATGAAGAAAAGACGCGACGGATATTTATCGGCTCAATGGATGCCGTTATTTTTAGGCGCTGTTTTTTTAGCGGGGTGCGCCGGGTCTCCCGTAGAGAGGCCGCGGACGATCATGAAGGCCGAGGCCGCGGGCAACGCGGGCGTTGATGCCTTCAAGTCAGGCGATTATCAAAGGGCGTTGGACAGGTTCAAGGAGTCGTTGAGGCTTGACAGGGCAACGGATAACAGCCCAGCAACGCTCATTGACCTGATGAACGTTGCGAGAACCCTTGTGGC
The DNA here is from genome assembly GCA_016213015.1 of Deltaproteobacteria bacterium. Classification (GTDB taxonomy): domain Bacteria; phylum Desulfobacterota; class GWC2-55-46; order GWC2-55-46; family GWC2-55-46; genus JACRCE01. Next base: position 20,664 of record JACRCE010000040.1, read on the forward strand.
CGTCGGAGATCCAAAGGCCGCGCAAGCATATCTGGACGAGGCCGTGGAACTGGCCGTTGTTCTCAAGAACGATAAGATGCTGAGCGAGGCGTATGCGACATACGCCAAGTCCGCGCTCGTTCTCGATAATCCGACCGACGCGCGCGCCTTGATCGAGAAGGCGCTTGCCATCGACGCAAAGACGGGCTATAAGTCGGGCGCAAGGCTCAATCTCAAGGCGCTGATTCATATAGCGGCGGGCCGCTGGGCAGAGGCCGAGGTCTTGCTTGCGGACGCGCTTAAACTCAACGAATCATCCGGCGACAAGGTTGAGGCGGCCAATTCGTTGCGCCTCTTGGGCGAGGTTATGACCATTCGCGGCGAGTATGAACGGGCTGTCCGGTACTACGGCGCGGCGATAGAGATAGACAGGGTTAACGCCGACACGTCGAAGTTGATCGTCGACATGGAACGCATGGCCGCCGCTCAATCGAAATTCGGCGGGCATTACGAGGCCGCTTTTACCCTTGAAAGATTGTTCAGGATGTATGAGGATATGGGAATGAAGGATGAGGCGGCCACGGCGCTCGACGCGGCCATAGCCGAGAGCAAGGCGAGCGGCATGATTGAAAAGACGAGGCGGCTTGAGGGCATGAAAGCGACGCAATCATCGGGAAACCGGCAATAATATGGAGAAAATGAAGCCGAGGATACTCCTTGTTGACGACGAGGAGATAAACCTTACGCTCCTTGCGGCCAAGTTCGAGCGCGTGGGCTACGAAATAGAGAAGGCGACGAACGGCATAGAGGCCGTTGTCAAGGTAAAGGAGTTCAAACCGGATATCATACTCATGGACGTGGTCATGCCGCAGATGGACGGCTACGAGGCCCTGCGGGTATTGAAATCCCGCGAGGAGACGAGTTACATACCGGTCATACTCGTTACCGGCAGGAGCGAGGTGGAGGACAAGGTGCTCGGCTTCGAGGTCGGGGCCGAGGACTACATAAGCAAGCCCTACAGCCTTCAGGAGGTGGTGGCCCGCGTCAAGAGCCTTTTGAGGATGCGCGCGCTTCAGACAAAGCTCGCCGAGACCGAGAAGATGGCCGCCCTCGGCGGGATGGTGGACGGCATAGCCCACGAGGTCAGAAACCCGCTAATGGCGATAGGCGGCATGGCAAGGCGGCTCAAGGAGCATGAAACGGACCCTCAGCACAAGGACTACGCCGACAGGATAATCAGCGCGGTAGAGAGGCTTGAGAGGATGCTTCGCAGGGTGGACGAGTACAAGAGGATGCTCGTCTCGACGCGCGCGAGCGGGGACATAAACAACGTCCTTACGGTTTGTGCGGGCGACATAAAGGAGTTCATCGACAATCAGGGCAAGGAGATCGAGGTAAAGGTCGCGCTCATGCCTGAGCCGCCGCCGATCAACATGGACGCCGGCAACATGCGGGTGGCCATCTACAATATCCTTCAGAACTCGGCGGACGCCATCGAGAAGAAGGGCGTTATAACGATAGAAACCCTGCCGGCGATGGATCAGAGCATAACGCTCAGGATAACGGACACCGGATGCGGCATAAAGGAGGAGGATATAAGAAAGATATTCAACCCCTTTCAGACCTCCAAGATTTCAGGGGCCGGACTCGGACTCACCATATCGTACAGGATCATACGCGACCACGGCGGAGAGATCGAGGTGGAGAGCAGGCCGGGCGAGGGAACCGTGATGACCATAAGGCTCCATCCGGCTAAGATCGGCTCTCATCTCCCGCATCTCGGAGAACCAACGGCGTAGAAAAACCCTATAAAGGCGGGTTGCAAGTTGCGGCTTAATCTGCTATAGATTAGAGGTATGGAAAAGAGACGAGAGATACTTTTAAGCGCTTTGCAGGACAAGGATGACGAGATAAAGAAGGCCGCGGCTGAGGCCATTGAGAACCTTGCCGCGCGCGGCCGTCTTCTCGATCTGACTCAAAAGATCGCGTCGGCCCCGATGATCGAGAAGGTGAGGGCGATATATGTGATCGGCGCTCTAAAGGGCCCCTCCGTTGCCGAGGCGCTGATCAAGGCTGCCAAGGATCCGTCCGAGGACGTGCGCGCCGCGGCAATTAGAGTGCTTGGCGGCGTACCCGACGCCAACGTCCTTCCTCATATCGTCGAGGCGCTGAAGGATGCGAGTGCGGTTGTCCAGCGAGTGGCGCTTGAGGCAATGGCCAACTTCAGAGATGCGCGCATACTTCCAGCGGTCATGCAGGTGCTCAAGAATCAGGACTCAGGGGTCGTGGAGAGGGCGGTTGAGCTTGCCGGGCGCATCGGGGACAAGCGCACCGAGGAGGCCATGCTGTACTTTGCGGTCAAGGGCAACCACAAGATGCGGCTTGCCGCCATCAAGGCGCTCGGAGAGATGGACGTTTGAGCGTCCCGTGCGTTGATGGCAACTTTTTTACCCGCCGGTTATTACTCACGCTTCACGGCTGAGACCGTTTCTTCCTGATGCCATGATAAAGACAAAATCCATTTATGAAGCGCCCTCGGACGATGATGGCCTTCGCGTACTCGTAACGCGCTATTGGCCGCGCGGCGTGAAGAAAGAGGTAAGGGCGCTCTGGGTCAGGGAACTTGGGCCTGAGAGTGAGCTTATCAAGAGATGGAAGTCCGGCGCCATGAGCTGGGCCGAGTTCAAGGCCGCCTATAGTCTGGAGCACAAGGGCCATGTAAAGAAAACGGCGTTGGATGAACTGAGACAAGCCATGAAGGCCGACGATAGCGGGGTCGTTACCCTGCTTTGTGTCTGTGCCGATGAGAAGCGTTGCCACAGGACGATACTCAAGCGTCTGCTCGACGGCGGATAAGCCTTCAAAGCGCCGATAAGTTCACAAGCCGTTGGTGCGCCGTTGAAAACATCCTGTTTTAAGAACGGAGGGTTTGCTGGATGCCGGAGTTGAGTTTTTCACCAGCCGTCGTATGGGCTATAGTCGGCCTTGCGCTCATTATACTTGAGCTTGCCACCTTTACGTTCGTTCTGATCTTTCTCGGTCTCGGCGCGATTATAACGGCGGCCTTGACGTATGCGGGCGCAACGCCTGATACGAACACGCAGCTCATCGCGTTTTCAGCCTCATCCCTATTGCTTCTCGTCGTCCTGCGAAAGACCGCTCGTTCCTTATTTGCGGCCACGGGCGCGCCCCTGTCCGACGACATCGGGCAAAGGTGCGAGGTGACAAGGGTCATCCCAAGGGGCGGAGAGGGCGAGATACGGCATAGAGGCTCTATATGGACGGCAATAAGCGACGCGCCTGAAGAGATCGCGGAGGGGACGAGCGTGGAGATAATCGCCATTGAAGGCATAAGGGTGAAGGTCAAAAAAGTCGGTTAATCGCGTCAAGGAGGTTCAAACCGTGGAATACGTTCTTTTGGGCATCGCCATTATCGTGGTTATCGGCATAATCAGGGGCGTTCGCGTAGTCCCTCAGCAGAGCGCCTTTATCGTCGAGCGCCTCGGTCAGTTCAACAGGACGGCTTACGCGGGCGTTACATATATAATCCCGTTCGTTGATACCGTTGCCTACAGGCACTCGCTCAAGGAGCAGGCCGTGGACATCCCTGAGCAGATATGCATCACGCGGGACAACGTGCAGGTCGGCGTAGACGGCGTGATATTCACGCAGGTGGTTGACGCGAGGATGGCCTCTTACGGCATCAGTAGTTTCATATTCGCCATTACCCAGCTTGCCCAGACCACCATGCGAAGCGAGATGGGCAAGATAGACCTTGACAAGACCTTTGAGGAGAGGACGCTGATAAACGCGGCCATCGTCAGCGCCATCAACGAGGCGGCCAAGCTCTGGGGCGTGAAGATATTGAGATATGAGATAAAGAACATAGTGCCTCCCAAGACCGTTCTCCTCGCGATGGAAAAACAGATGCAGGCGGAAAGGGAGAGGCGCGCCGTGATACTCCAGTCAGAGGGTGAAAAGCAGTCCGCCATAAACGTGGCCGAGGGCCAGAAGCAGAAGGTGGTGCTCGAATCCGAGGCGCTTCGTGAGAAGCAGATAAACGAGGCCACCGGACAGGCCGCGGCCATACGCGCAATCGCCACGGCCACGGCCGACGGTCTGAAGGCCGTTGCCGCCGCGACAAAGGCCGATGGCGGCATGGAGGCCGTTCAGCTAAGGGTAGCCGAGAAGCTCGTGGAGCAGTTCGGCCATCTTGCAAAGCAGAACAACACGCTCATACTGCCGGCGAACTTCGGCGACATATCCTCTCTCATCGCCACGGCAATGACGGTCGTTAAACAACAACAGGTGAAGTAGGCGGAGTAGGAAAGGGCGGGCAATGCCCGCCCTGCAAACTGAGTTTTCGAGGAGCGTGGGGGCATATTTGACAGATTTTTTTTTCAAAGTAAAAACGCCTCTTGATGTCGAGGTAAGTGTTACTGCCCTGTATTGGCGATATTTCATTACCGTAAAGCATCCGGTAGTGGAAGGTAAAGAAGATGTCGTAACAGCCGTTTTGCGATGTCCCGACGTGATAAGGCGGAGTAAGATCGACAAAGAGGTTTTTCTTTATTACAGGTAATTGGATAGGCTGTATTGTGTAGTCGCAAAACACGCGGCATCGGATGGTTTCTTTATAACCGCTTATCCGTCGGATAAAATAAAGGAAGGTGAAATAATATGGACAAGGTAGCCGTTCATTATCATACGGGAACCGACACGATGGACATCTGGTTTGCCGACCCTAAGGATGAGTTCTCATGCGAAGAGGCGGGGGAAGGCATTATCTTCAAGAAGAATAAGGATGGGAAGATAATAGGCATAGAGAAATTATACGTCAGCAAGACAGTCGGCATCGACCAGCCTTTGCCTTTTGAGCTGATAGTTGCTTAAGCGAGGCAGGACGGGTTCGGCAAAGCAGACCTTATCGGAAAGGCCGGCACGATGCGTAACGACGGTTATGAAAACATCTCAAAAAAAACAGGAGACAAGCGCATGAAAACAATCTTTGCCGTAATATTTGCGTTCGTTTTGGCACTTGTCCACTTAGGTTCAGCCCATGCCGCAACGTCTATATCGGCGGCCGAGGCGTCGCTGTCCGCGTCAATGAACGGCCTCGTGCCGGAAGGCGTTGGGGACAAGTTCAAGGCGGACGGCAGCAAGGTCTACATGTACACCAAGGTCGTTGGCGGCGCGGCCGGCGATTCGATTAAGCATGCGTGGTATCACGGCGACAAAAAGGTGTTGGAGGTTGAGCTTGGTGTCAAAGGATCTTCACACAGGACGTACAGCAACAAGACCATCTACCCGGGCATGACCGGGTAGTGGCGGGTGGACGTGATTGCAAGCGACGGCACGGTGATAAAGACGTTGAACTTCACGGTCGAGTAGCAGCGGTTTACCTCGTTTTCAGAAGCTCTCCGGCTTGGGAATGAGCTTGCAGCTTGTAGGTTGGGTTAGCGAAGCCCCCGCTTTAAGCATGCGGGGGCAGGCAGTAACCCAACGTTCATGCCCACACTATCCTCTACCCCTCTCCACGAACGCATACGCGCTGTGGTTGTGGATGGACTCCCAGTTTTCGGCCTCGACGCTAAACCATTTTATCTTTTTCATCCTGCCGAGGTTCATGGCCACCTCCCTGACGACGTCCTCTACGAACATGGGGTTGTCGAATGACCTTTCCGTTACGTGCTTCTCGTCCACCCTCTTGAGGAGCGAATAGACCGGGCTGGACGCCGACGCCTCCACCGTTTTTATTATGTCCTCTATCCAGACGAAGCCGGCCAAACGCATGGAGACCGTTACAAGCCCCCTCTGGTTATGCGCGCCCCTGTCGCTTATCTCCTTTGAGCACGGGCAGACCGTCAGGACCGGAACGCGCACGTCAACGACAAAGTCGCGCTCCGTGTGAAGCGTGCCCCTGTATGCACAACGATACTCCATAAGCCCCTTTGCCTTTGAAACCGGCGCGGCCTTTTCTATGAAATACGGAAACTCCACCTCAAGATGCGCGGTTGACGCATTGAAGCGTTTCTTCATCTTCTCAAGTATTATCGGAAAGTTATGAACCGTTATCTCGCGCCGGTGCTCGTTCAATATCTCGACGAACCTGCTCATGTGCGTACCCTTGAACTGATGCGGAAGGTCCACGTACATGTTGATCGAGGCCACGGTGTGCTGGAATTTGTTCTTCTTGTCGAGGACTATGATGGGATAGCTGACGCCCTTGACGCCGACCTTGTCTATGTCGATGCGTCTGAAGTCCGGGCCGGACTGTATGTCGCTCAGAGCCTTCTTACTCATAATAGGCCGCGCCTGCGTTGTCCGACTCCCACACCAGCACCTTGGCGACGTTCAACTTCCTTTCGGCAAGACGCTCTTTTAGCGTCAGGAATATGTGTCTTGAGATCAACTCGGCGGTCGGGTTTTGCTTGTCGAACGGCGGCGTTTCGTTGAGATACTTGTGATCAAGCGAGGCGATTATCTCCTTCACGTGAGCCTTCAATTCCTTGAAGTCCATTACCATGCCGTCAGAGGCGCACCCCAAGGCCTTGATCGACACCTCCACGCGCCAGTTGTGTCCGTGAAGGTTCTCGCACGCGCCGTTGTATTCGCGCAGATTATGCGCCGATGAGAATGATGTCAGTATGGTCAATTCAAACATTTTTTCATTCTATCATAAAATTCAGACCGCGCCACAAGAAATCCCTTCATTCGATAGTCGCCTCCGTGGTACATTATATCTCCTTGAAATCGCGCGAAGGCATAGACGTAATGAAACGGCTCTGGACTCTTCTTGTATCGTTAAAACTTACCATTGTCTTTACGGTCGTTATATGCGCCCTTGCAGTGTGGGGTTCTCTGCTCACCGTAAGGCATCCACAACTATACGGGCAAATGGACGAGGCCGTTCTGCTGCCGTTCCTTGCGCAAGAGGGCGCCAGGATGTCGGTTCACGCCTTCTGGATTATCGCGCTCATAGTCATAATGGCCGGCTTTGCCATGCACCTTGTGTTCTGCACCGCTGACAAGGTCTATTCAATCCTGAAAAACAGTCTGCCTTGGCGCTCCTTCCTGCCGCACGTCGTGCATATCGGCTTTCTTGCAGCTCTCCTTGGACACCTCGTCGGGAGCGTCTGGGGCTTCAGGAGTCAAGGGAACATCATCATGCAAGGTCAGGCTTATCCCGTGCCCAATGCCAAAGGACTCTACATGCGGCTTGACGACGTGGAGGTAAAGACATCAGGGAAGGGCAACATGGAATATCTCAGGTCAAGGGTAACGCTCCTTGACGAGGGTAAGGAGATAGTTACAAAGGACATAGAGATAAACAACCCTCTCATATACAAAGGCATCGCCTTCTATCACGTTGATCATGGCGCTGCCACGACCGGACTCGTGCTTGACGTTGACGGGGCAAGGGTTGACGCGACGCTTGGGGGCGTTTTCAAAACTCCTGACAAGGCAACGCTCGCGCTAGGAGCCGTGTTCCCGGACTTCGACGTAGACTCGGGCGGACAAGCGTATTCCCGCTCGAACGAATACCGCAACACGCATGTAGAGATAATGTCGAGCGACGGAGGGGTGGCGTATCTTGCGCTTTCAAGGCCGGGCGCGGAGGCAAGGCTCGGAAAAAGGCGTATAAGGCTTGTGGACTACATATCCAGCCGGTTCGCGGTCTATACGATAAACAAAGACCCGGGCATCTGGCTTATAATCATCGGCTCAACGTTGCTTGTCGGCGGCTCGGCAACGTTGCTCTTTGCAAGGGGAGAGAAAAACGAACTGGTGAGTCGGGAACAGTCGGGAAACTAAAGGAGCAACAATTGGCCTACGAACTACTTACGCTCGCCTTTTACCTTGTCGTCATAGTAGCGGCAAGCGAGATATTCACCAACGCGGTCGAGACGCTCGGCGCAAGGCTCAAATTCTCGGAAGGCGTTACCGGCTCTCTCTTTGCCGCCGTGGGCACTGCCCTGCCCGAGACCATGGTGCCGCTCGTGGCGATATTCGCGGGCAACTCGGCCAAGATGAGCGAGGAGGTCGGCGTCGGCGCGATAATGGGGGCGCCGTTCATGCTCTCCACGCTTGCCATGTTTCTCATAGGCGTCGGGCTCTTGGTATTCAAAGGCTCAAGGGGAGGGGCTCCGTTCACGCCGGAAAAGACGGGATTCAAGCGGGACATGGAGTTTTTCCTCTTCGCCTTCACCTTCTCGTTCCTTGTCGCCTTTACGCCTTACGAGTACAGGCTCCTTCGCATGTTCGTCTCTTTAGTGCTTGTCCTTACCTACTTTTATTACGTGATGGAGACGATAAAGGCAAGCGCTTCGCTCGTGGGCGAGGGGCATTCTACAGAGGAGTCCAAGCCGCTCTATCTGTCGAGGATATTCACGGAGCATCTTTTCTGGGTGCTCGTTCAACTGCTCGTCGCGCTCGGCCTTATCGTCATCGGGGCAAAGGGCTTTGTGCACGGGGTAGAGCGCCTTGCCGAGGTGGTCGGCATCCCGGTCATAGCGTTATCCCTCCTCATCGTGCCTGTTGCCACCGAACTGCCTGAAAAGATAAACAGCCTCCTGTGGACAAGGAACGGTAAGGACACGCTCGCCGCGGGGAATATCACCGGCGCAATGGTTTTTCAAGGGAGCCTCCTGCCTGCGATCGGCATCTTTCTTACGCCGTGGACCATAAACCTTACCGTGCTTGCAAGCGGACTCCTTACCATAGTTGCAGGCGCATGGCTTTACTACCTTGCGTTGAGGGGCAAAGGCATTACAACGAGACTGCTTATGGTCAATGGCCTATGCTATTTAACGTTTTTAGTTATAGCATTCTATATGATGCTATAAGTGAGTAGCGGGTTAAGGCGCACCAAAAAATACATTAAAAACACCAAAAGGTGCAAATATGGAGAGGCGCTGATTGAAAAGATGCTCAACTCTTCGATTCTAAAGAGTTTATTTATATGGCACATTTTGTGCATATGTATAGCTTAGTTTGCAAAATTTCTTATTAGGAGGCTTTTCAATGAAGAGAATGTTCGTAGTAGCAGTTGCCATGATGGCAACAGTGGCGTTCGGCACGATGACGCTTGCAACGGCAGAGGAAAAGGCCGCAGCCCCGGCACCGGCGGCAACAGCAGCACCGGCAAAGGCGCCGGAGGCGAAGAAGGAAGAGAGAAAGCCTGAAAAGAAGGCGGAAAAGAAGAAGAAGAAGGCCGCAAAGAAGGAAGAAGCAAAGAAGAACCCATGCGCCGCAAAGCCGGCCACACCGGCAGCAGCACCAGCACCGGCACCGGCCAAGTAATCAGAGACGACAAGGCAAACGCGCAAAAGGCATCGCAGGCATATATCGCCTGCGATGCCTTTTGTTTTTCAGCAGGCTTTTTTAGTCCCTCTCCGCCAGTCCAGCGTCTGTAACGCTCTCCTTTTGAAGCGATATGGCAAGCACCCCCGCCATGACAAGCGTCATGCCTATTGCCTGTATCGCGTCAATGGTTTCTCCAAGGATGAGATAGGCAAGGATCACGGTAGAGACAGGGCCTATCATGCCGGCAACCGCGGCGCGTCTTGCGCCTATCCTTTTGATGCACATTGCCGTGGCCAGCACCGGAATAAACGTGCAGGCAACGGCCATTATCAAAATCAGCCACCATACGCCATAAGAAGCAGGGATCGGCGCGCCTTCAAAGCCCCAAGCGCCGACAAAGGCAAAGGTAGCGGTTGTCGTGGTGTAGGCCGATATCCTGACGCTCGATACCCGTCTGCCGATGGACTCGGTAATCAGATAGCTTACCGCGAATATCACGGCCGATATGAATACCAGCCCTGCGCCAAGAAGCTCAGATCGCCCCACGCCTTCATGGAGCTTGAGCGTTATCGCAAGCCCGGCATAGATTATTGCGATTGAAGCCCAGAACCTTGCCCCTGCCTTTTCCTTGAAGAATATAAGCGTAAGTATCGCCACGATTGACGGATACACATACAGTATTATCCTTTCAAGCGATGCGTCAATGTACAAAAGACCGTAAAAATTGGCCATTGCCGCGCAAAAAAGGCCGAGAAATCCGCTCAATGCAAGGATTATCATATCCTTCGCGCCTACCCTTGGGCCCGGAAAAAAATACAGGGCAATCCAGAAAAGCGGCGCTGTAAGCAGAAACCTCAAGGCAAGAAGCGTCTCAGGGTCTACCCCGTACCCGAACACAAGCTTTGCCAGTATGCTCTTTGCTGAAAACGCGACTGAGGCAATCACGGCAAGGGAATAACCGGCCGCTGAATTTTTGTTGTGTTGCATATTCCTCCCGCCTTGCCGCAATAAAAAAGGGCTGTCTATCGAGAAGACAGCCGTCAAACGTTTAACTCGCTTCCAGAAGCTCTCCCGCTTGGGGGCGAGTGATGAATTTTACCCGTGTGCATGGATAAAGTCAAATTCAACGCGCAATTAAGGAAGCTCTGATTTATTTTCTTTTCTGTCATTGCGAGCCCAGCACCACTTTGGATTACGAAAGCATGTTGCTTGATAAATTTCCTCGTGCAACAAAGTGGTGCTGGGCGCGGCAATCTCTAAGTTGTTGATTTCCTTGAAGACGGGATTGCTTCGCGGAGCGAGAATGACGGGTCGGCGAATAAATCAGAGCTTCCTTAAGTACATATTGTTTCGGAGGCTTTTATCTGCTAAGATAGACGTATGTCCAATGTAGCCGAACTTGCAAGACTCGTCGAGGCAGGGGAAAACGTCAAGGCAGTGGCCGAGGCGGAGCGTCTGTTTTTGAGCGGGGTTTCCGTGCAGAACATCCTGACGGAAGGGCTTGTCGCGGCGCTCCGCGCATTGAGCCACAAGTGCACCACCGAGAACTTTCAGCTTCTTGACGTGCTCCTCGCTTCCCGCGCAATGGTGGAGGTTATCGATCAGGTCGTGGCGCAGGAGATTGAAAATGGGATGGATCGGATAGCCGCAATGCACGAAGCGCGGATGGACGGCGATAACTGCAAGAAAACCCTTGTGATAGGCACCATAGAAGGCGACGTGCACGACCTCGGCAAACACCTCGTTGCCACGGTCTCGCGCATATCCGGGATCAGGGTCGTCAACCTCGGCAAGGACGTGCCGCCGCAGGCCTTCGTTGACGCCGCGGTCAGGGAGAGGGCGCATATAATCGGCGTGTCGAGCCTTATGACCGTGTGCCTTCCTTCCATAAACAAGATAAGACCGCTTGCCGAAAAAAGCGGCATATCTCCCGTCATAGTAGCCGGTGGAGCGGCGGCTCAACAGGTGGAAAAGGGCTATCTCGACGTTGATTACGTCGCGTTCGACGTCTTCGACGGCCTGAACTATTTTACGAAGCTCCCCTACCTTTCTTGAAAGACCGGTTGCCGGACGGCTCGCGCCCAGCACCACTTCGTGGCGCAAAAGTGTAGCGCTTGAGAAGTCTCGTATTGCAAAGTGGTGCTGGGCGCGATAAGGCCGGCTTCAAAATGAACAATTCCTTGCCGGGGCTAACCGCAGGTTAGCCAGCGGTAGGCCCAAAGAACTTTAATTGGGGATAAACAGCAAGACAAGTAAAAACTTGTGCCGCCCGCGAAGCTCCCTTAAACGCCATGATGACATCTTATGAACGTGTAAAGGCCGCGATAAGGTTCGAGAGAACGGACAGACCTCCGGTCATACCTGAGGTGGCCGGAGTTACGGCCGTGCTCAAAAAAGCCAACGTTCGGAAGTATGTTACCGACGGAGCTTTTCTCGCCGAGTGCCAACTGGCCGCTCAGGAGCATTTCCGGTATGACGCCGTGATCGCGTTCGCTGACCTGTGCGTCGAGGCCGAGGCGATCGGGTGCGAGCTTAAGTTCCCTGAAGACAACTACCCCTACGTTACGAAGTGCGCCATTGATTCCATAGACGGCCTATCGTCCCTGTCCGTGCCCGACCCCCTTTCCAGCGGCAGGATGCCTGAGGTCGTCAAGGCCGTAGAGATCATGAAGAACAGATGCGGTTGCGCTGTCCCTGTCGTAGCCCACGTCCTCGCGCCCATGACCATAGCGGCGCGGATTATCGATATAGAAAAGATGCTCTACATGATCGTGGACAGGCCCGATGATTTCAAGAGGCTTCTTTCGTATACGCTCGACGTGGCTCTGCGCTACGCAAGGGCGCTGATAGAGGCCGGAGCGGATTGCATCATCATGTTCGACCCGGCGGCCTCCCCGGCGGTGCTTCCGCCGAGGCTCTTCAAGGAGTTCGAACTGCCGTGTCTCAACAGCCTTTTTCGTTTCATCAAGGAACTCAACAGTGAGGCTATAACGTGGTACAGCGTAGCCGGTCCCACGCAGGATCTGCTCAAAGACCTTGAGTCCACCGCGCTCGACATAATGACCATAGACTATCTCGTCCCCTTGGACGTCGCCTTTGAGCGCTCATCCACGTTGTGTTTCAACGGCAACGTCAAATCCATCTCCTTCACGGAGGCCGGCCCGGATGAAATATACGGGGCGGCGTCAAGGTTGTTGGAGACCTCCTTAGACCGCGGCGGCTTCATACTCGGGTCAGGATGCGAGGTTCCACCCGACGCGAAACCGGAGAACGTCCATGCGCTTGTCAGGGCGGCTGAGGATATTTCGTCGAGATACGGCGAGTACGGGACGAGCGGACTTGACAAGAGATGCGTTACGTTCCATCCATATCAGAAAAAGGTCTGGGTCCACGAAGGGACAAGCCTTATGGACGTTGCCGGCGCCGGCGACATTACCATCCCTCATCTGTGCCAGAAGGCCGGGGTATGCGGATCGTGCGTCGTGCAGGTGGAGAGCGGCGAGAAAAGCGATATGACGGCAAAAGAAAAGCTGGTGTTGACCACTGAGCAAAAGGCGAAGGGCTACAGGCTCGCGTGCCAGACCCGCGTCTCTTCGGACATGGATATCTTCGTGCCGAGGTCCTATCGGATAGGTCATTCACAGCGATTATACAGGAAAGACCGTTTCGACGGCTCGGTTGAACGTCTGCTGGCACAGTATCCCCTCAGCCCGGCGATAAAGACGGTTGAGCTAAAGACGGGACAGGGGCCGGGCGTATCCGACATAGACACGGTGCTCGGGCCTGTAGCCGATGGAATCGAGATAAAACCGGAACTTCTTCAGAAAATGACGAAGCTTGCGAGGCTGGAAAACGGCCGGATGTGCGCCGTAACGGACAGGGACGGCAAGAGGCTGTTGAATATCGCGGTGGCCGGGACGGTCCTCGGCGTTGCGTTGGACATAGGCACCACCACCATAGCGGCCTATCTGCATGACCTGAAAACAGGCGCGTTTCTCGGGAGCGCCTCCGCGATAAACCCGCAATCGCCTATGGGCGACGACGTTATGACAAGGGCCGCAAAGGAGATAAGCGGCAACGGCGCGGCCCGCGGCAGGTTGCGGCGTCTCCTTGTTGACGGCGTAAACCGCTTGATCCTGAATATAACAAGGGAAGCCGGGGTGGATTACAACAACATATACCATCTGGTGGCCGTGGGCAACGCCGTGATGCACCACAGCTTTCTCGGCCTCGATCTGAAATACCTCGTCCGGTCTCCGTTTGTTCCGGTATTGACCTCGTCGTATGAATATTCCAACAACGACACGGACGCCGGCAACAGGCTTGCAATGAATGCGAACGGAAGGATAACCTGTCCGCCCATAATCGGCAGTTTCATAGGCTCGGACATCTCCACGGGCTTGATAGCGGTAGGGTTTCATAGGTCAAAGGAGACCGTCCTTTTCATTGACCTCGGCACAAACGGCGAGATAGCGCTCGGAAACAAGGACAGGGTGCTCGCCACGTCCATTGCGGCCGGCCCGGCCTTCGAGATGTCATATACGTCAGGCGGCTCCACCGCCGCCGCCAATATTATATATGAAGTGGATATAGACGACGACTACAGGGTAAGCTACAAGACGATAGACAACGGCAAACCGGCAGGCTACTGCGGGAGCGCCCTGATCGACACGGTGGCCTCCTTCCTCAAGCTCGGCATCCTCGATGAGAGAGGGCATTTCGTCGAAAAACAAGGATGTATGTCCTTGGACGACGGGCGCTACATACTCCTGCCCAAACAGGAGACCGCCTTTTTCGAGCCTATCGTTATAACCGCAGGGAATATCGAAGAGGTGCAGAAGGCAAAAGCGGCGGTAAAGGCGGCCATAACCGTGATTACAGGGAGGTACGGCATAACCCTTGAACGGATAGACAGGGTCATCCTCACGGGCGCCTTCGGGATGAACCTGCGCGTGGACAACGCCGCGCGCATCGGATTGATACCGGAGGCCGTCAGAGGCAAGGTCGAGTTCATGCAGAATGCGGCCGGGGCCGGAGCCAGGCTTTGCCTGCTCTCGACGAAGGCCGTGGACGACCTCAATGAATTTGCTGGAAAGATCGAGTACATACACGCCGCCACGGACGAAAGGTTCAACGACATATTCATAGATTCGATGTTCTTCCGACCAACGGCATGAGAATCGTAAAGACATGGTAAAGAGCCTGAAAGAGTCGGGCGCCCATATCGGGTTCGGGATAAAGGCGAAGTTCCTCGCGATGGTCTTCCTGTTGTTTGCGATAGTAGTCGTGAACTTCTTCATAATGTTGATGATGTTGGAGACACAGAGGCAGGACGCCTTTCTGATCAACATCGCGGGCAGGCAGAGGATGCTCTCGCAGCTCATACTCAAGCTCGCCAACCGGAATCTGCTTGAAAAGAACAGGTTGCTCAATTCAAGGGCTGGCGGGAGCGCGGACACGCTCAAGGAGATAACCGCTTCTCGCCTGCATTTCCATAATATTGCACACGCGATGATGAACGGCGGCGACGTTACCGACGCCCTCGGCAATACCGTCAGGATAAAAAAGGTAGAGTCCGTTGAGGCCGTGGCCGCGCTTAACGAGATGCGCCTCAGGTGGCGCCTGTTCGACGACATCCTCTTAAACGACCTCATTGGAAATGGAGGCATAGCGGCCAGTACCGCGGCCTTCAAACGGCTCGACGAGCTTGACCTTCTCGGGTCTATAGATACGGCGGTCAACGTCATAGCAAGGGAGGCCGAAGAAAAGGTTACTCTGCTTCGCAACATCCAGATAATCGTCCTCGGCTTCGGCTTCGCGCTCCTCGGCGCGGTAATATGGTTTTTCAGAGTATCGGTGTTAAGGCCGGTAGAGCGCCTCGTCGAGACGGTCATGGCAATCGGCGACGGCGACGTGGGAAGAAGGGCCGTGGTCATGAGCGGCGATGAGATAGGCTTTCTCGCAAGGTCGTTCAACGCGGCCATGGACAACCTCGAGAAGACGACCGTATCGAGGGACTATCTCGGCCACGTCGTCAACGCGATATGCGACTCGCTCATCGTAACCAACAGGAACAGGGAAATAGTGATGGTCAACCCGGCAACGGCTCAACTGCTCGGCAACGCCGACGAAAAGGAGATCATCGGCCTGCGCGTGGACGAAATAGCCGTGGCGGCCGCGCCGACGAAGAGGAACAGGAGGCTTTTTACGCCGCAGACGTTTGAAAAACTCCTTGAGCAGGGCTTTATAAGAAACTATAACGTCGCGTACCGCGGCAAGACCGGCAACCTCATACCCGTCTCCTTCAGCGCCAGTATACTGCACGGCAAGGCGGGGGGCTTCGACGGGCTTGTATGCGTGGCAAAGGACATGCGGGAATACAACATGATGCAGTCGTCGCTGATGCAGTCGGCCAAGCTCGCGGCGCTCGGCACCATGAGCGCGGGCATGGCGCACGAGTTGAAAACGCCCTTGACCGTAGTGAAGGGAAAGGCGCAGTTCCTCATCTTTCAGCTCATGGAGGGCAAGGAGCCTTCAAAGGACGACATCATCAAGGACATGGAGCTGGTCATCGCAAGTTCGGACAGGATGGCCTCGATAATAAACCACCTGAGGAACTTCTCAAGAGAGTCCAAGGATCGGGACTGGACATACCTGAGCGTGGAAGAGGTCATTGACGACTCCCTGATATTGATAGGAAAAAGGTTGAAGGGAAAGGGGATAACCCTTGTACGGGATATCCCGGCCGGTCTGCCTCAGATATGGGGGGACAGGAACAAGCTCATATCGGTCTTTCAGAATCTTATGTCGAACTCCTTTGACGCCTTTGAGCCTGTAACTGACGCAAGGGAAAAAACGATACGCATATCCGTTGCGCCGGAGGAGGGCGACAAACTGCGCGTAACGTTCGAGGACAATGCAAGCGGCATGGAAAAAGAGATACTCAACAACATATTCACCCCGTTTTTTACTACCAAGGACGTGGGCAAGGGCACCGGCCTCGGCCTGTCTCTATTGTATGGTATAATAGAAGAGCACGGGGGGAACGTTACCGTAACCTCCGTCCCTGACAAAGGAACCGCATTCACCATCGTCTTCCGGCTTAACGGGCAAAACGCAAGGAACGGCAACAAGGCCGCGGGAGGGCGGGATGGGCAATAAGGCCAGAATATTGGTAGTGGACGACGACGCCCGGTTGATCGAGCTTTATATGATCTGGCTTGCCGCATGGGGCTATGACGTTACCCCGGCTGAAGGCGGCAGGGAGGCGCTGACGCTTATAGACAGCGACGACTACGCGCTCGTGATATGCGACGTGAAGATGCCGGAGATCTCCGGCATTGACGTGCGAAAGAGGCTTACGGAGAAGCACCCTGACACCCCTTGCATCCTGATTACCGGCTGCGACAGGGAAGACAACCAGATTACGGCGATGATGAACGCGAAGCTGGATCATTACATGGAAAAGCCGGTTGACTTCAGCGCGCTGAGGAAGGTGATCGAGGAAGCCGTCAAACATTAATAGCAAAAGGGGTCAGGTCTACTTTCTTGACATTACATAACCCCCTATGTGCTGGCAACAAAGTAGACCTGACCCCCTATGTGGTCTGAAAACTCAGTCCTTGTACAGCACCTCTTTCACCTTGAGCTTCAACTCCTCCACCCAGAACGGGTTGCCCTTCTGAATGAAGCCCTTGACGTGCAGGTCGAACCACTTGTGGTCCGCTATCATGTCGTCAAGGATGTCCTTGCCCGTGGTGATTATGGCCGGCAATTCGACGCCCGAGTCTATTATCCTCTTGATCAGTTCTTCTCCGTCAAGCTGAGATTCCGGGTCGGCCTGATTTTTAAGGTGCAGGTCCGAGACGATGAGGCTGAACTTCTGTTTCTTTATCGCCCTGAGCGCCTCCGAGCTGTTCTTGGCCATTACCACCTCGATGCCCGAATCGAAAAGCTGGCTCTCGACCATTGCCCTGGCGATCATGTCGTCTTCGATCATGAGTATTCTGTCGGTTATCGGAACAGGGGCCTTTATCTTTGCCGCGACGTCGCTCAAAGCGGCAGAGGGAGTCGATCCCTCGCCGGCTTCTTTGATCGCAACGATGCTGAATCCGTCCGTGGTTTTCTTGGCCTGATATTTGGCCCCGCACAGCACGCAACTCAGCGTAAGTCCCTGTTTCGCGGTTTCATGGATGATGGCAAGAGGCAACCACAGCCTGAATCTTGAGCCGCAGGCAACGCAGTCGATCTCAAGCGGTTCTTTTTTCTGTGTCATGGTAGTTGTTGTCTGGGACATGAACCGGATGCCTGTCAGTCCGCTGGATACGCGATTGTCTATGCCGTTAGGCTGATACGTTTCGCGTAAGACGTGCTGCGCGGCGTTTTTATATTCAGCTTTGCAGTTTAACTCATTAGGGCAGGGGTGTCAATACCGCCTGTGGCCATAAGTATGGTTGTCGGTGGACTGTAAACGGTAATCGGTGGGTGATAATTAAGACGGTGTTCAACCTCCTCTCAACCTTCTTCTTAAGGAAGCTCTGATTAATTCACTAACACGTCATTGCGAGCAACGCGAAGCAATCTCGTCTTCAAGGAAATCAACAACTTAGAGATTGCTTCGCCGCAAAAGCGCGGCTCGCAATGACAGAAAAGGGAATTAATCAGACCTTCC
>JACRCE010000038.1 GCA_016213015.1 Deltaproteobacteria bacterium
AATCATTTATCGGGAACTAATCCTTGCTCCATGGCGGATTATTTACAAAATAACCGACAAGACCGTTTACGTGCTTGCCGTCCTTGATTCCCGCCGCAATCTTGAAGACATACTTCTCGACAGATTCGTTGATTAAGGTTATCTGCGGTGGCAGGGGTTTCCTCCTGCCACACCTGATGCCGTATGTTATTCGTGTTTGCCCTCTGATGCGTGTTTGCGGAAGAACGCCGCAACCGTTACCTTGGCAATTTTCCCCTCGGCCACGGAGCGAACCATCCTCACGAAGGAGACATCGCCGGCATGAAGCTCTATCCCATTGAGCATCAGAAAGACCGCCGCCGTTGCCGCTCCGGTCCGTTTATTCCCGTCAATGAACGGATGGTTTCGTATGATATAAAAGAGATACGCGGCCGCCATCTCGTAGATATCCGCATGGAGGTAATCATTGCCGAAACCGGCCTCGCTCATCGCCACGGCGGACTGCAACAGCTTGATGTCGCGGATATTGGGGGATCCTCCATATCTTTTTATCTGGTCGCAATGGATTTCGACGATCTCATCGAGTCCGAGGAAAAGCAACTCTTTCAACTTGCAAGCCTCTTAAGCGCGCGCCCGTATTTTTTGTTGACTTTTTCAAGCGCCGCCTCGAACCGGCGACTTCTCTTCTCATCCCTTACCGGCGAGATCAGCAGTATCTTGCCGTCCGTTGAAATGTCCAGAGGGGTCTTGTCGTCGATATCGAGAAGGTCAAGTACGCCTTTTTCTATCACGAGAGCCATGCTGTTGCCGTGCCTGGTCAATTTTTTTATCATAATCCAGCCCTCCTTTGGGTCTACCATAGTTATCACAATGTATCACTATGTTGGAGTTTTGTCAAGGCATCCGTCAAAAAAAACAGGGGATGGAGCCCGCTATGAACAGGCTTCATCCCCTGAAATGGCGGTTTTCCTTAACCGAATACCGACCACTGATTACCGATTACTTGTATTGCACTCAGCCTACGAACGCGCACTTCGAGGCCGCTGTCCTCGTGTCCATGTTGCGGCCCCTGTTTATATGGTCGTCAACCTCGGCCGCTGTGCCTATCATCCTGCCGAACAGGAAGGTCGTAAACGCGGCGCTCTCGACCTCGTTGTCGGTCATCTTGCCTGAGGAACAGGCGTTCCATACGACCTTGAGGAGTATCACGGCGATCACAGCGTCCACGTTGACGCAGTATACGTTTGAGCTTACCTTGGCCTCATAAAGAGAGCGGACAAGGTTATGGTAGAAGTCGAGGAATATATTGTATATCCCCTTCTCTGCGAACAGCGCGCTCACGAACCGCTCACGTGGGTCGTAGTTGACCTCCTTGCCCTTGAAGACCGGGTGGGTGACGCACGGCACCTTTAGATATTCGATATTCCCGAATGCCTTTTGATCGGCCTTATACTTGGCGTACCCTTTGGCGTAGTCATCCGCTATCTTCTTGAGATTGATACCATGTTTTGCGTCGGCCGGGTTTTTGAGTCCTGAGTCCTTGAAACGCTCGATGAGAAAGTGGATGGCCTCGTATCCGTTGCCGCCGTGGGCAAAGCCGGTGTGGGTCAGGAAGCCGATGAAGGCCTTGTTTATCTGCACCCTTGCAGGGTCCTCAGGCCCGTCCGCGCTCACGCCGCCTTTACAGCCCTGCGCCGAGATGGTGCCCGGGCCGTTTGAGATGATAAGGCCGATGAGCATGGCGAACTCGAAAAGCTCCTTCTCGTCCGGCCTCCTGCCGATGAGCGCAAGAAAGGCGACTTCCGTAAACGACCAGCCCTTTACAAGCTCTTCGTTCTTCACGCCGCAAAACGCGCCCTTTTCGTGTTTGTCTGGCGCAGTGGAGCATCCCACAAAGGTGGAAAACACCCTTGAGTACCACGGCAGTCCGGCAATCGTTGTCTTTGATATGTTTCTCTTGACGAGCGGCTCCCACGCGATCGTAGCCCAGATGGCGGCGCTGAGAGCGCCTGATGAGGGCTTCCCTCCCGACGCCTGCCTGACAAACTCCACAAACACGGACTTTTTGCCGAGGCCGTCAACGGCTTTCAACATGTTGACGCAGGCGGTGCACGACGGGGCGGCGGTAAAGAGCGCCTTGTCCTCGTTTGACAATCCCTTTAATATGGCGGATGAATCGAATTTGCCGGTCGCGTCTACAAGACCTGAATGCTGGAAAAGCTCGACCAGCCTGTTAATTGCATTGGTTGCGCCTTCAACCGTTTTTTTGCCGACTATCGCTATCGCGGCGGCAAGCGCGGTATTGGGAGAACTCTCGGCCTGTCGTGCCGCTGAAGATGCGGCAAGAGCCGGCTTATCGAAATGATTCACATATGAGTTGAATACGATATTGGCCAATGCCCTCTCGTACTCGGACGGGTATCTCTTGACAAGGGACAGAACAAGGTTTTCCTCAAGGGAACGCTTTGATGCGTCCATGACCGATACGTTGTAAATCCTCGTTATCTGCGTCGCCGGGTCCATCATCGACGCGCCTGATGCGTCCTTCATCGCCTGCCTCGGCATTTGCGCGCCGACCTGTTTGTTGATATGCTCTATCTGCTCGTCATACGGGGCAACGGCCTTTACGGCCTTTGCGTCAAGCTCCTTAGGAAGCTTCAAACCCGCGTCGTTGGCAAACCAGCACTTGAGAGACAAATCCCCCTTCGGCTCGAAGTCCGATTTTACTCCGTTAAGCTCCATTACCTTGGTGAGGGCATCAGGGATGTCCGCGATGTTCGTTACTACCGCGCCCTTTTTGGAGAATATGGGGGTAAGAGGCGTATATATGCCATTGACTCCGAAGTAGTCCATGAACCATTTTTCCTTTGCCAGCGCGTCGTCGCCTGAACCGGCAAGACTTCCAGCGTGTCCGCACGCCTTTGTAAGACGCGCCTTCCAGCGCCCCACCACGCAGGCCACGGTGGGCTTATTTATCTCAAGACCGTGTTCGTAATACCCGCCCGGCTCCGAGTATATTATCGCGGCCTTGGACCGGTCGTCGTTGTCGAGCGCGTGAAAAAACTCCTTAGGCGCATAATGGATATACACGTCCTTTCCGCTCGATACCGAGGTCGTGGTGCCCCATCCCTTCGTAAGGAGGTAGACCGCGATGGTGGTGGTGAAGTTCCCTGAGTTCGAGAATATGGCCACCGAGCCTTTTACAAGCGACTCTTCCGGTTTGTTGCCCCCGAGCGCGCCGCCGAGCCTGACCTTGTTCCATGCGTCCGCAAGGCCGAGGCAGTTGCCTCCGAACACGTCGATGCCGTTGGCCTGGCAGATGGCGCGTATGATGCGCGCGTCGCCCACCGAGACCTTCTCGGTGAGGACGATGACCTTTTTAAGACCCGGGTTGTGCCTTACCGCCTCGGCCACGCCGTCCTTAACGCCTGTGGGCGGCAGGTATATGACCGCCGTGTTGAACTTGTGCCCGGCCTTGATGCCCTCCTTTATGGAGTCGTATACCGGTATGTTTCCGATCTTGGTCTCAAGCGTCTGCCCCGACCTGCCCGGGCCGGTTCCGAAGACCACGTTGCCGCCTGAATAGACGTGGCTTACCGGCGTAACGGTTCTGCTTTCGTTGCCGAGTATGTTGAGGACGCAAACCCTGTCCTCCTTTGTCGCCAGTTCGGCAAGGGATTTGACCCCGACGTAGTACGGGAATTTTTTAACGCCTTGTTTGTGCATGATAAATCTCCTTGGCAGAAAACGTTGTCGAAACCTGATACGATTATGCCGCTTTGATCTCCAACCCGGTTCTTCTTATTTCGTAAATCAAAGGAATCCATGTGTCGTTTTCGTATGACTTCACCGACAAAGGTACCGGCTCAAGGCGCGTGTCAACCTCGGCGGCAATCTCGAAAAGCTTGACGCCTTCCCGAAATCCGTCTTTGCCGAAATCGGGAGACACGACCGCCACATCTATGTCGCTGTATCTACGCGCAACGCCGGAAAGTCTTGACCCGTAAAGAATTATCTTTGATATTCTGATCTTCCGTTGCCTTAGTTTCTTGGCAAAACCCTTGACAACCTCTACAATTTCCTTTTCAACCATGCAAAAACCTCGCTTATTTCCAATACCTTTTACCGACATACTCTTTAGTGCATCTCTTGTAAAACTTATTTCGTTCGTCCGGGTATCTGGCCTCACGATGAAACTCCATAAATCCAGACAGACTTTTCAATACCTTTTTGGGTATTGCGATACCCGACTTCTCGGCAAGCAACAATAAGGAATGTGAATACGGCGCATGTTCAAGCGTGTTTCTAAGCACCAAAGCCTTAAGAAGTTTTTCCACCGCAAGATGCCCCATGAATAATGCGTAGGGGAACTTCCCTTTTTCGTATAGAGCCTCTACGACGCTCAGATCATATTCCGCGCCGTCAAGCCAATACCGTACGGTCTTTTCAACGTCAAAGGGTATGCTCTTTTTTCGTTCACTCATGGATTGCCGCTAAGGAAGCTCTGATTAATTCCCTTTTCTGTCATTGCGAGCCGCGCTTTTGCGGCGAAGCAATCTCTAAGTTGTTGATTTCCTTGAAGACGAGATTGCTTCGCGTTGCTCGCAATGACGTGTTAGTGAATTAATCAGAGCTTCCAAAGATGGTATGATAACAGTAATAACAAGCTACCCGCTAAAGAAGGGAAGGAGAAAATGAAAGTACATTACGATAATGAAGTTGACGCCGTATATATTAAATTGGGGAGTCAAAAACCAGAAGGGGTAATTGAGATTTCCGATGGGGTTAATTTGGATACGACATCTGATGACAAAATAGTCGGCATCGAAATACTCAACGCTTCCAAGAAGATGAACATTAGGACTATTCTTTCTTATGAGCTTGACCTCGACGGAAAATTGATTCGAAAGAGCGCTTGATAAATCAGTTGAGCGGACTGCGCCCTAAACCCTTCGCAATGATGCGAAGGGTTTTTTGCTGAAACCAGCCCTTGCCATGAACTATTCACCGGTCATCATACTATTCGTTGTTATGCTCCTTATCGCCGTCAGGCGGGTAGGGAACGTAAGGCTCGGCATCTGGCTGGTGATGCTGATCGGCGCGCTTGCCGTCGTGGTGACCAACGGCATAAGCGTTCAAAAGGCGCTTGGCGCGATAAATCTTGAGGTGCTCATATTTCTTTTCGGCATGTTCATCGTCGGCGAGTCGCTCGTGCACAGCGGGTATCTTTACAAGGCGTCATTCAACATATTCAAAAGGGTAAGGGGCGTTGACGGCCTTGTCCTTCACATGCTTTTCGTGCTCGGCGCGGCCTCAGCCGTATTGATGAACGACACAGTGGCGATTATCGGCACCCCGCTTGCGCTTTATTTTGCCGAAAGGCACGGCGTATCGTCGCGGCTGTTGCTCCTTACCGTCTGTTTCGCCATAACCACGGGCTCCGTGTTAAGCCCTATCGGCAACCCGCAGAATCTGCTCATAGCAACGCATGAGGGGTTTGGCGGGACAGAGCCGTTCGGTCTGTTCCTGAAATATCTTGCCCTGCCGACAATCGTGAACATGTTCATCGCCTTCTTTGCGCTTAAACTCTTTTTCAGGAGGGATTTTCACGGCGCACCGCTTACCGCGCCGGAGGAGTTGACGATCAACAAGGGACTGGCTGCGTTGTCAAAGGCTTCGATGATCATCGTTGTCCTGCTTATTCTTATAAAGGCCATTCTCCCGTTTGCCGCCCCTGGTCTCGACTTCAGCCTCGTTTACATAGCTATCGGCGGCGCGGCCCCGCTGTTGTTTTTCAGCGAGCATAGGTTGACGCTTTTGAAATCAATAGACTGGCGCACGCTCATATTCTTTGCCGCGCTTTTCGTACTGATGCAAAGCGTGTGGGACTCAGGCGTAATGCAGGAGGTCATGGCCCGCTTGTCCGTTGACACAGGCGGAGGAACAGGTTCGACGTTTTTCATTCTGGCCATGAGCGTTATCGGCTCTCAGATATTATCAAACGTGCCGTTTGTCGCGCTCTATCTCCCTGCCGCATCAGGCGCGGACGCGGCAGGCTATGCCGCGCTTGCGGCGGGCAGCACAATTGCCGGAAACCTTTTCATCCTCGGGGCCGCAAGCAACGTCATAGTCGTGCAACGCGCCGAGCAAAGGGGCGCGTCATTGGGCTTTCTTGATTTTGCGAAGGTCGGGGTTCCGTTGACAGCGGCGCAGCTTCTCGTGCACTGGGGTTATTTCGCGCTTGTCAATCGGCTTTGGGGTTGACCTCGAGGATTACGCACTTTAAGTATTCCGTCTCAGGCGTGGAAAGAGAGATTGGATGGTCTTTTGCTTGGCCCCTGACTTCGATGACGCGCACACTCATCTTTGCGTCTCCGGCGGCGGCGCGCAATATCTCCATAAAGGCGGCCCTGTCAACGTGATATGAGCATGACGACGTGGCAAGGAGGCCGCCCGGCTCAAGAAGCCGCATGGCCCCGGCGTTCAGTTCGCGATAGCCCCGCGTCGCCTCGGCTATCTTTGTCTTGCTCTTGACAAGGGCGGGCGGGTCAAGGACAACGGATGAGTAACGGCGCGAAGAGCCGCCTGACTTGAGAAACCCGAATATGTCCGCTCTTATAAATTCGCACCTTGAGTCCAGCCCGTTCAAAGAGGCATTATGTCGTGCCTGAGCGATTGCCTGTTCGGAAGAGTCAATGCCTGTAACGTCCAATCCCGCCTTGGCAAGCTGTAAGCTCCATGCGCCTGTGTAGCAGAACAGGTCAAGGGCGTCGCCTTTCCGATTGCTTGCGATAGCGGCAAAGACCGTCCTGTTTTCACGCTGATCAAGGAAGAACCCGGTCTTCTGGCCGCTCATGGGGTCTATCTCTATTGTTACCCCGTTTTCCGTCATGCGTGGCAGTGGAGTAAGCGCGCCCTTTATAACCCGCTTCTCAAGGGCAAGCCCTTCAAGCGTCCTCGCGGCGCTATCGTTTTTAAGGACTATCGCGGCCGGCGCGAATACGGCCTCAAGCGCCTTTATGACGACATCGGCAAGGCTCTCCATGCCGAGCGTCAGAAGTTGCACACAAAGGCATGAGCCGAATTTATCAACGATAAGACCCGGCAAAAGGTCGGCCTCGCTGAATATCGCCCTGAAGGCCGCCTCATGGCCGATGTCAATGCCGATGCGCCTTCTGTAGTCGAGCGCGGCCCGAATCCTGTTCTCAAAAAAGGCTTGATTAATCTCCTCCTTGTTGCGCGTAAGCACGCGGATGGAGATGAGGGAGGCCGGATTCACGTACCCGATGGCAAGGAACGCGCCCTTCTTATCCCTGAGTTCAAGAAGCGCCCCGGGGGTAAAACGCCTTGGGCTGCCGTCAAGCTCATTTGAAAAGACCCACGGATGTCCTGATAAAAGACGTTTGGGGCGTGCTATGATCGCTGTTTCGTACATTCAGTTTCTCCACGAAAAAACAGGGCGCGTCTATTGTGCGTTTGACGCGCCCCCATTCCCATGACCGACGCATCTTACATGCCTTTTAATATGTTGTTCACGAACACCTTATTCCACTTCTCCGTCCCTGCATAGACAAGCTCCTTTGAGGAGCCTCCCCATGCCTGTCCGCCCATGCCTGTCATGGCGTCCTGCGCGTCCATCTTGGCTATGAGTTGAGAGGAGCCTTTTTCATAAGCGTTGTATTTGATGAATATCCTCGCGGAGCCCGCTCCCATGCCCACGATAGCCCGCGCCGCTCTGCTCCCCCAGTTGACCGATACCTTCGCCTTTACCACGAGCGTCTTGCCAGTGGCGTCGGCCTCTGTGGACGTAACCTTTTTGAACAGCCCTGACTGCCTGAGCCATGTCTCAAGGCTCTGACTCGCCGCGGCCTTCACCTCGTCAACGCCCTGATTGTTGTTGGTGGAGATTTCTTCAAGCACGATAAGCGCCGATTCAAAGGACTTGAAGTCAACGGCGCTTGATCTATAAAACTGCGCCTCTGGGCTGTTGGACACGACGACCTTGTTGCCGCCGCAGGCCGTAAGAAGGAAGATCATGGCCGCGACAATGGTATATCCGACAAACGTTTTTCTTTTCATAACAACCCCCTTTGCTGTTGTGCGCTCAATCGCGCCTATCTTCTCATCTGCCTGATCGACAAGGTTGCGACAAAGACGAGAGTGCTTATCATTATGAACACCGGTCCAGGTGTCAGTTTGTAGAGATGCGAAATATATACGCCGAGGGAGGCGGCTATCACGCCAAACATGACGCTTTGAATAAGAAATGCGCGAAGGCTTGAGGCGATGTTTTTTGCGGAGGCCGCCGGGATTATCACAAGGGAACCCATGAGGAGGGCGCCGACAAAGCGTATGCCGAGGGCGACCGCGAGGGCGAAGCTCAAAAGGAAGAACAGCTCGAGCCGTTTGTGCTTGACGCCGATTGATTGAGCCATCTCCTGCGAGACCATGTTGAGCGCGAGCCGTTTTCTCATTACGAGCACCGCGGTTATCAGGACTATGGACAGGAGCACCGAGGCGGCCGACTCGACGACGTTCAACTCCGTGAGGTTGCCGAAAAGCGCCTCTATCAACTCATGCTCAGGCATGACGAGCGCGCCCAACGCAAGGGAGGCCGTGAAGAACACGCCGACTATGGTTTCAAGGGAAAGCGCGCTCTTATACTCTATCAGCCATATCCCGACGACGGCCATTACGAGGAAGGCGATTGCGCCTATGAACGGATTGATCTTGAAAAAGATGGCGAGCGCGATGCCTGGCATGGCCACGTGCGAAAGGGCGTCTCCCACGAGCGCCATCCTTTTGAGTATGGCAAAGGCCCCGAGGAGCGACGCCCCTGCGGCGACGAAGGCCGCGACAACGATGGATAGTGTTATGTCAAGGGTCATTTCAGTTGTGTTTGTGCTGGAAGAAGGCCTTTTCGCCGCCGTAAAGGTTCACGAGTTTTTCGCTGTCGAGTATGTCCTTGGGAGCGCCGAAACAGAGCTTCGAGCGATTCAGACACAGCACGTTGACGGCGTGGCGATAGACCACGTTAAGGTCGTGGGAAACGAGGATGATCGTAAGCCCCAAGTTTTTCTGGAGGTGATAGAGCATCTTGTATATGGACTCCTGCCCGGTGATGTCTATATCGGCCGTCGGCTCGTCAAACAATAAAACGTCAGGGGAGCCGAGCACCGCCCATGCCACGAGCACCCTCTGCCTCTGTCCAACCGATATCTCGCCGAGCCCGCAGTCGAGTATGGACGGGGCAAGTTGAACGTAATCGAGGGAGGCGCGTATCTTCGATTCATCGGCTCCCACGCCCCTAAGGTGAAAAAACTCCCTGACCGTCAGCGGCAGGTCGGTCTCTATGTCCATGCGTTGCGGCACGTAGCCGGTCTTTGCGCCCTTCTCCCAGACAACCGCGCCGCTGTGCGGGATAAGCCCTATAAGGGATTTGAGGAGCACGGTCTTGCCCGCGCCGTTAGGCCCGATAATGGCAAGACACGAACCCTTCTCTACTTCGAAGTTTACGTCCTCGAGAATCTTGACGCCGTTTATCTCGATGTTTAGATTTTTTACGGTAAGTATGGCCATGATATTCGGACAATACTATCATACATCGGGGGATAATGCGTCAAGGTTTCAGTCAATACCGTTGTCGTTGGCGGTTTATGGCTTGATTTCAGTATGATGAAAATCATATAATGTAAATAGCGGGCGCGTTATGCTTGTATAGGCACAAGATTGCCACGCCTTAAAACGGGAGGTTTCGATGCCAGAGTACGACAACATAAGCGGAGACATGACGACCGGCGAGGTTACGACGAAATGGCCTGCGACAAAGGAGGTCTTCAGCAAGCACTTCGGCGGCGGGTGTTTTACCTGTCCGGCCTTCGGATCGGAGCCTATCTCCATAGCCTGCTCCATGCACTCGACCGACGTCGCCATGTTCGTAAACGAGCTTAAAGAGGCTGCTAAGAAGGACGTTAAACAATAATCGGGTCTTTGTCATGCGGCTGAATGCGGCTGATGAACAACAGCCGCATTTTTTCATGGTTGCGACATGTGGCGTTTTTTGCGTAAACCAGATGGCGCGCCTAGATATAGACGAGAATAACTGATGAAAAAGGCCGTTAAAGCATGAGACTTACCTCGCATGTCATACAGGCAACGGCAACGTCAGCCGTAATGACGCAATTTTTAACGCCTATTGAAAACGTGGCGCTGTTTTTGAGCATCATCTTCATTGACGTTGACCATTACTTCGACTTCGTCGTGGTCTGTAAAAGGTTCGGCGTCCGGGACATGTTTAAGTATCATGGCTGGGTTTGGCATTTCAGGGACAATGTCTACGGCATAAGCCTCTTTCATACGGCCGAGGCGTTCATACTCCTTTTCGCGCTCGGTTTCGCGTCGCACTATTTCTGGATAATCCTGGCTGGCTTCCTATTCCATTTTATTTTTGACCTGATATTCCTGACGCGTCATCGCATAATATTTAACCGGGCCTTTTCAATAATCGAATACGTTATAAGAAAAAGGAATCCCGCGTCAAAGGGGTATCCCGTTCCCGATGATGGTTTCTGGAACGGCGGGCGCTGATTCATCGTCCAGATATGCCGGTATAGTCCTCCTTATGGCGTAGCGCGAAAAATGAAAAAAATCAATCCGGATACATTCAAAGACGAAGCGGAACTTCTTGAATATCTAAAAAAACTCCCGCGTTATAGAAATACGAGGCTGAAATCCGCTTACTGCAGGGTCTTTGGCTTAGGCAAACCTATACGGGTTATCACTCGTGCTTTCCGCGACGCTTATCATGGATAACATGGCGGATATGGAGTATTTGGCCGAGTCGGCAAAGGAAAAGAACTGCAGGCTACAGTACAGCATTTTGTATAATGCCGATAATATAAACGACGACAGGCTCATCATGTCCGAAAATAAGCGCTCGACTTTTAACGACGCTAATGCCGTACGGTTTAGGAGTTGTGTCGTCATCGGCTCCTCACGAGGACTCGGCGCGGCCTTGGTGGATGGATTATTGGAACGCGGCTATACCGTAACCGGAGTGGCAAGGACAATGCCGGATGCCGAAAGGCTTGAGCGATGGAACGCTTCAAGAAGATACAAACATTTTATCGCGGACATCTCATCGCAAGACGGTCTGACGGCCGTCAAGGAAATTTCGAAAGATCTTCCTCTTGAGCCCGTGTGCGTCATTTTTAACGCCGCGTCGGTGGAAACGGACGTGCATGGCCGTTTAATAGATCATGATGCGCTGACAAGGGTCAATAGCACGGCTATCGTCGGTCTCGGCAATACGACGGCGGCCTTCCAGAGTCATCTCACGACGCGCGGCGGATATTTCGTCGGCATTTCCTCCTTTAGCGCCTTTGCGCCGCCATTCAACGAACCGAGAGCCGCATACCCGGCATCAAAGGCGTATCTTGATATGTTTTTGCGGTCTTTGCGTATTATATGGCGCGATAAAGTGACAGTGGTAACCGTACATCTCGGTCATCTTGGGAGAGGGGATTTCTTTTTGTCGGGAATGCTGGTGTCCGATTATGACAAAACCGCGAATAAGATAATCACTGGGATAACCGGTAAAAAAACGCCGCGCGAGATAAATTACCCATTCATCTATTGTCTCGTATACCGTTATATCCTATCCTGTATACCTGATTTTTTGTACATAAAAGCGGCGGTCATATTTAACCGCGTGAAGAGAAATAAAACGTGAGAACGGATATAATATTTTTCCAGCAGTACGCTGTCCCATACTTCGGCGTGTTGTCCCTTGCCGCGCATCTGAACTGCAAGGGTTACAAGACCGATGTCTTTATCGAGTCTATTGATAAAATAGACGCCTTGAAAGGATTAAACCCCAGGCTCATCGGCATATCCGTAATGTCCCCTGAGCACAACTGGCTCGTCGGGGTTATAAAGACGATAAAAAAAGAGATGCCAAGCGCAACGATTATCGTAGGCGGTATCCATGCAATGCTCTACCCGAATGATATACTGTCGGAAACCGAAGCCGATTTGGTATGTAACAGCGAAGGGGAAGAAGTGCTGTCGAAGGTTTTGGCCGAGCTTGACAAGCCTGTGCGGGATTGGTCGAATATAACGGGGATTGTATACAGAGATAAGGATAACAATATACGCTCCAATGAGATGGCGGATGTGGTTCCGTATGATGACGTTGTCATCGAGGACAAGGGCTTTTATTACAATAGATACCCCGATCTTGCAAAAGATACCGTTCACAGGTTCATCTCAAGCCGTGGCTGTCCGTATAAGTGCAGTTTCTGCTATAATGCCGTCATTAAAGACGCGCTTAGGGGTAAAGGCATATACGTCAGGCAAAAGAGCGTTGAAAACTTCGTTAATGAGATATTGCTTGAGTGCAAACGCCACGAGGTCGAGTCCATTTTTTTCTATGACGATCTTTTTACCTTCAATAAGAAGTGGCTACGCAAGTTTCTTGAGAGATATAAAAAAGATATAAAGATACCTTTTATGTGCACCACCCGCGCCAATCTTATGGATGATGAGATAGCCGGTCTTTTGGCCGAGGCGGGTTGCAGAACCATAAGTTTCGGCATTGAGACGGGCAATTATCAGATTAGAAAGAATGTGCTCAACAAGGGCGTTTCCGATGATGAAATAATAAGATGCGGCAGCATACTTAATAAACACGGCATCAAGGTTCAGACGGCCAACATGTTTTGTCTGCCGGATGAGACGTTGAAAGACGCGCTGAAGACGATAGAACTCAATATACTGGCCAAGACCAACTACGCATTTACGGCGCTTTTTATGCCGTTCCCCAATACCGAGATAACTAATTATTGCATCGGTAAGGGCTATGTTAAATTCGGCTATTCGCTGAAAGACGTCCCGTATTCCTTCCTTAATCACAGTGTGCTCGATCTGCCGGATAAGGAAGCAATAATGAATGTCCATCGTCTCGCGTTCTTTTTCATAAAATATCCGAGGTTTTTTAAGTTGGCGAAACACGCCGTTAGATACAGGTTTTTAACGCCTTTATTTAAGCGCGTATTCCTTTTAAGCAATCTGCTTCGTCACAAAGAAGAGAGGGGAATATCGCTTTGGTCAGCAATCAGATACGCATGGAGGTTGCGCGGCTCATTTTAGGGATTAGCCGCCACGAAAATGAAAACAAACTACAAATATGAAAACCAGAAACAGTTCTGGGAGTATGCCGGCACTATCGGCTACGGCAAGGCTATATTCGCCAATCCAACGGTAGAGCGGCATATTATAGAAAAGCAGTGGCGTCTCGCCATTGAGACCGCGAAAGAGATAGGGGTTGATGACGGCGCTCGTGTTTTAGAACTTGGGTGCGGAGACGGTGAGTTCGCCAATAACGTCCTAACTCGTATTTATAAGAGCATAGACGCCTATGATGTCGCGGCTTCCGCCATTGATAGCGCCAAGACTCATGACAAATCCGGCAAGGTCAATTTTGTCGTGCGTGACGTTACCGATATTTCTTATGCAAAAGGAGATTCGTGGGACTGCGCCTTTCTTATCGGTTTTTTACATCACGTGAAGGGATTTACCCCTAAGATAGTTGAGCGTCTGGCCGAGGTCTGTCCAAAGGTGGTAGTGCTTGATCCGAACGGCGACAACCTCATAAGAAAGTTCCTTGAATTAACGCCGTCATACAGGCGGGCAGGCGAGGACAGCTTCAAGCTTAAAAAGCTCATTAAGATATTTGAGGATAACGGATACAAGACAACGATCGTAAAGAGAACGACTCTGGTTCCTTCCATGCTACCTGAAAGATTCTTTGGGTTTGTCAAATGGATAGAGCGTATAGTCGAGGCTAATCGTGTTTTAAGCAGGCTTTGTTCCTCGTATGTGATAGGGTTTGAACGTTAAGCGGTTTTTATTCCAGCAACGGCAGTTTTATTGCCCTTCCCCAGAAGTTTACCGCCTTGGCCGCATAGTAGAGCAGCTTCCCATCTATAAAATATTTGCCTTCATATTTTTTAAGCTGTCTCATGGAGATGAGCCTTTCAACGCGCACGTCGAACATATCCTTTGCGTTGTAGATGGCCTCGACCTCCGTAATCCTCAATTGCTCGTTAGCCTTGATTTCATGCAGTATACGGATGCGTCTGGCGGTCTCGCTCATATTGAAGATATGAAAGTAACAGTACCCGATAGCGGAATATACGATAAGCGAGTATAGGGATGCTGCAAGCGTTGTCGTTCCCATCGGCTGTCCGTTCATGACGTAGAGCCGGAATAAAATGCCGGTTGGGATATACCCCGCGAGTACGGCGTAGCCGCATATAATCTGGCGCGAAAAATCGTGGATAAAACGGCTGATAATCCTAGATAGCGTTATGTGCGCCGCAAGGATCATAAAAGGAGAGGCCGCAAGTAAAACGATTATCTTTATCGTCGTCTCCATTTTATCCGATGCCCGCCGGGAGTCCGAGGAGCGAGCGCAAAAAACTAAAAATGCCAAGCAATAAGTTGCCCCTCTTTGTCAGTTTATATCGTCCGTCCGTTATCGTTACGAAGTTCGTATCTATTAAATCCTTAAGCCTCGGTTCAAGCATCTTCGACGTATTAAAGTTTGCCTTAAGTTTTTCATGTCCGACGCCTTTGGGCGCCGCCGAGGCGACTATAAGGAGCATAGTGAGCGTGGGGCAGTTGGCTTGGAGGGCGGGGTAGGATAAGATATATCCGCCGGTAAGCGAGTAATGGAAAAGCAGTATTGCCAGAAAGTCCACAATGACATGTAATGGCGGACCGTTAAAGATCGTACCGGTGCGGTTAATGGCCAATGTCGCCGTTGCAAGTAATATGGCGGGAATTACAATGAAAATCAGCACGAGCGCTCCCATATAATTTTTGGGAGGAGCGCGTCTCCAAACGAGCACATGGATGAGGAGGCTTATGCTAAAAAGGATTATCCCGGTTAAAGGAACGGAGAGATTCATTTATTTCATGCTATGGTAATCAAGCCGCCGTTGTCAAGATAAAAGGTGAGGGAGGTAAGTACAATCCACGCCATGCGCTTATCCTTTGATTTTTAGCGCGTCGGCCAACTGTATAAGAAGTATGTTTAATATATTGCGAGGGCTTAAATTCATAAGCGCGTTATGCTCGTTATTAGCCAAAAAAGAGCAGTGTCTGCAATCGTTCTTATCGTGGCATGATCTGATTGCTCCTGATACGCCAAGTTCTTTGATATTCGGCGCGTCGTCATAGTTATTAGCCCAGCATGTTACAACCCTTCCATCTGCGTCTATCTGATACTTCAAACTGCCGTGATAACATGGTATCAAATTTTTTTTATTCACGGCGTCCATATCTTTGTCTCGATAGAGGTTTTTTTCATAAAAATTATCCGGCCATTCGATGGCGGTTGTTAGAACATTTTCTGAATAATATATCGGGTATCCTTGTTTTTTCAGGTTTAATATTTTTTTCGTGATCGCTCTAATTTCCTCATCCGACATTACCAGATTTTTATCTGTTATTTCGTCGGCATTATAAAGTATGCTGTATTGAACCCTAATTTTTTTGGCGGTTGCTAGTTCAGCTAAATATTCCATGTCATTCATGTTGGATTTTGTCAGGGTTGCGTGAATAGCTAATGGGATATTGTTATGTGAGACTACATCAATCGCCTCCATTACCTTTTTATGGCAACCGGCCCCTCTATTTTTATCGTTGTTCTCTTCTCTGCCGTCAAGGCTGATGCAGATCGTATCAACGCATTTTATCTCCTGAATCCTTTTTGGCAAGAGATAGCCGTTGGTGTTAAAGCTTATGTAAAAGCCTCTATGTTTGGCGTAGTTTATGATTTCACCTATATCCTTACGCAGAAGAGACTCACCCCCGTGGATAGTGAGAAGCCTGGTGCCCAAACTCTTTAATTCATCGATTATTTTTATCAGCTCTTTTGTTGAATAATCCTTATAATGACCGCGAGCGCCATACTCTCCGTAGCAATAGACGCATTTCAAGTTGCACGAATTATTGGTAACAAGCACGATAAATATCGGCTTCATGATCCCAGTGATTCTGCAGTATGCAAGGCTCAAAAAAAAAGCCAATCGTCTGTAGGCCGATCTAATTTTTGTATTTTTGTATCTCGGAAGGCGTTTTAATTGTTCCAATAAAGCCGCGTCGTCTTTGAAGGCATCCAAACTTATTTTTTGCATGGGTCGTTTCTTTCCTTAGCGGGCCGCTGAAAAAGGCGCATCTGCTTTGTTGTCCCCCGCTTAAAGCATGCGAGGGCAGGCTCGTCGTTCAGAATTGCGCCCAGCGCCACTTTGGATTACGAAAGCATGTTGCTTTACAAACTTCCTCGTGCAACAAGGTGGTGCTGGGCTCGTTCTTCGCTTCCCTATTCCATAGAGACCTCCTCTGCGAACGTCCACGCCCGAGATGCTCCGCGACTTCTTCCTCCAGAATCCTCTGTATGAACTTGTGAACTTCCATCCCGGCGAACTCTTCCAGCCTCTGCCGGTTTACCCTTGACTCAACGGTCTCTTCGGTGGTGTAATTACACATGGCGGCTGTCTCCTTTTTTGGGCGCTAAGCCCGGTTCTTGGTCGAACCTGAAGGATACACCGCCTTTAACTTATTTACACACCTTTTTAGAATACCCCTTTTTAGGATACCTCACAAAAGCCGCATATTCATTGGGTCTCAAATTAACTTGAAACAATATCCATGCAGTGCTATATTAATAAATTATCTTATCACACTTCATCGAAGCGCATCAAGTTTTTTATATTTTAGCAGAGCTGATACGGCTCTTGCTTTGGAGGGTATTCGGCATGAGTAATTTTACAAACAAGATACTTTTTGTAATCGTCGACAATTATAAAACTGAACGCCCCGGCGTTCAGATACTCTCGTCTATTGCGTTACAGGAAGGGTACGAAAGGGATATATTGATAATCAACTCGTTATCGGTTGAGGCTAACCTAAAGAGAGTTCTGGATTTTAAGCCGCAAATTGTCGCTTATAGCGGCATGACGTATGAACATACAATTCTTCAGGAATTTAACAGGCTCTTAAAAACCCAATCAGGCATCAGTTTTTTGTCAATCTTCGGCGGCCCTCATTACACGTTTAACCCGGAAGAAATATTTAACGACAACGGTATCGACATTGTATGCCGAGGCGAAGGTGAAGTCGCATTTCGTAGTTTTATACAGGCGCTGAGAGATAATCTTGAATACCGTAGGATTGATAAATTATGGGTGCGTGACGGCGACGAGGTGATCAAAAACCCAATCGGCTTATTGATTCATGATATGGACACCGTGCCGTTTATGGATAGAGATTTAATTCCTCTGGATGATTTGGCCACCGATCATTTTCAAGGCAAAAGTTTGTTATGCATGATTGGCAGAGGATGTCCGCACAAGTGTACTTATTGTTTTAACTTGGAATACAATACGCTTTTCGGCGATTCGCGCATATACCGACATCGTAGCGTTGACAATATTATCGAGGAATTAAAGCAACTAGTCAAACGATTTGACCTCGACATTTTTCTGTTTCTCGATGATTGTTTCTCATATTTGCCAAGAACGTTTATTGAGGAGTTTAGCAGAAGATACAAGGAGGAGATAAATAAGCCTTTTTCCGCTCAGTTTCGTCCTGAACTTGTCAGAGAAGATACGATAGTAATGTTGAAAGACGCTGGTTTATATCTTGTGCCCATCGGAGTAGAATGTGGAAATGAGACGGTCGCCAATAACATATTGCAACGTGGGAGGATTACCAACCAGCATATAATCAATGCGTTTGACATGCTTCATAAGCACAAACTCAAAACATGGTCGCTGAATCTTCTGGCTCTACCGGTGGAAGACCCTTTAAGTATAGATATCGAAACAATTAAATTGAATATGCGGCTAAAACCTTATTGGGCTCAATTCAATATTCTTGTCCCAATACCAAAGACACCTATCTGGGATTATATCGTCAAGAACGGCTATATTGATGAAAAATCTTATCTGAAGTTCGATAAACTGCCGTCAGGTTTTACGGAAACCAAGCTGGTTTTTAAGAATCGCCGAGTTGCCGATAGAGTAACCAATCTACACAAGTTTGCCGGCATTGTCGTTAAATTTCCATTCTTGTTGCCGCTCGTAAGGGCGCTTATTCTTCTTCCGCCGAATAGGATATATCAATATATATTCTTTTTATGGTATGGCTATTGGAAAACGATAGGCACCTACAACGCGCCTTTTTCATTCAAGTTGATTGTTAATGGATTGAGGGCGATAAGGCAATATCTAAAAAGACATTGAGCCATGCCGATAGGTACATACCGAGCCATCATGATTAAATTTGATATGCGAAATCTACCGCGGCTGATTATTCTCTCAGCGCTTATTTCATATGTGGCGCTCTACTACGCGCTCTTGATTGGGAAAGAGATGGTAACCCATGACAATCTTGTATGCTATGGCGCCTATCATTATTTCGCGGAGAGTCTTGCAAATTGGATATTTCCGTTATGGGATCCATATCTTATAGCGGGAACCCCTTTTTATCAAAATACACCTTTGGTCGGCCTGCTTGATCCGGTTGTTATCATTACGGCGCTTCTGGGCAATTTATTAGGTATATCGCATTTGACAAGTTATACCTATGTCATTATCGTAAGGGTAGCGGTATTCATAATCGGCGCTTATTACCTCTTTAAGTATGCTTCCGGATGCCGTTTAAGCGCCGCCGTCTCCGCGATCGTTCTTTTGTTTGCCTTACCAGGCAATTTTAGGGAACAGGTCGTTTTGCTGGCATTCCTTACTCCTTTTGCCATGCTTTTTCTTCTGAAGTTCTTTAAGAAAGAAAAGGCAACGGAGAAATACATTTATTTTTTCTTGTTTGCGATTGCGTCCGGCATAACCATGAATGTTTTTATTCCGGCGTATTTTCTCTTTAATATTATCGTTTTTTTTATAGTAGCAATGATCATTGGGTTGATCGAAGCAAAGAGGACCGTAGTATGTTTTCGGATGAAATTTTTGCCGCTCATTATATCTTTTATCCTTCTCGTTTCGCTTATGTCCGCGGCGTCGTTTGCAATTTATGCCGATTCAAGGGGGCATGACGGCGAGCTATTCCCGAGCTTAAGGATAGTGCAGAAAAACGGGGGCATATATAAACAGATGGTCGCTTCCGACGTCGGCAACGACGCGCTCTCTCCTAAATTTACAAAACAACTCGGCGTCTACAGCTCTTGGGGCAATCTGTTAAGCCTCGCATACCCTGATCTATGGAAGGCGTATTTTCAGGAGTATAACGCTCCAAAGGCGAATGACTTCATATCCGAGGCGTTTCAATACATAGGCATCATGCCGTTTATAATAGCCTTGATCGGGCTTATCTATTCAAAAAGCCGCTGGCGCATCCTTGCGCTCGTCATGCTCGTTGTCATTTCAATTAACATGATAAGCTGGGAGGGGGTGCACAATCGCCCGCCCAATATCCTCCAAGAGGCATTCAATACGATATTCCCGTTTCTTAAGATGATAGAGGTAAGGGAGGTATTCAGCGGATTTTTTCTATTATGGCTCTGCCTGCTATTGTCTTTAGGGCTTCGCATATTTTTTGACAGCGTGAACTTCAGGGCCTTTGTCGATATGAAATTAAGGGCGCTCCTAATGTTGCCGGCAATGCTTGTCGCTGGTAAAGTCATAGTATCTTATGTGTATTTGCGTCCGTCCTTGTATCTGTCGCCGGTTGACGTTACGGCGTTTATCGTTATCGGCGTCTTCGCTGTGCTGATATATTTATATAAGAAGAACATACTGACGCATGCGCGTCTTTGCGCGGTAGCGCTTGCAATAACGTTGGTTGACATAGGTTATTATAATCTGTCAATGAAGCCGTATGTTTTGGTTCCGAACACCCTCGCTCCGGCGCTTGAGGCCAAATTAAACAAAGACGCCGGTTTTGCGTATTTCAGAATCCCTTTCGTACTCGCCAACCTCGCGTTCATCGAGCCTATGCTCAAGGTAAAAGGCGCGATGTCGCGCGGCAATAACCACCATTTATTTACAACAAAGAGATACTACGATTATTTTACGCATCTGCCTTTGGAAAAGCAGTTCGTACTTTCAGGCGTGGATACGCCTATAATCAGATTTTTTTCCAAGACGGACGCCCGTATATTTAAGGACAGGTCGGACGTTCTGACTTACATGTCAAATGCAAATGAAGAAGAGTTGAGAAATAATCTCTCGATAGAACAAGCCGTTGACAACGGCGCGCAAGGCGGCCGCAAAGGCAATGGCCTTGTCCTTACAAGTCTCGATCAGTTCCCTGACCTTCCCGATCTGAATCCGCAAAACATCGTTACGGCATATAAAAAGCATATGGCGGCGAGCGTCTTGGGCGAGGCCGGTAATCCCGAAAAACAGATGACTACCGATCTGTCCACCATAGTGGTAAAGGATTTTTCTCCGAACGGAGTGACCGTGGACGTGAATAACGCGCAAGACGGGTATCTGT
This sequence comes from Deltaproteobacteria bacterium, assembly GCA_016213015.1. GTDB lineage: Bacteria > Desulfobacterota > GWC2-55-46 > GWC2-55-46 > GWC2-55-46 > JACRCE01. Next base: position 20,500 of record JACRCE010000038.1, read on the forward strand.
ATTACAACGACGGCTACAGTAAATATTGGGATGCCTATGATAACGGGAAAGAGACGCCGATCAATATCGCCAACTATAACTTTAAGGCCGTCTTTTTGCCAAGGGGCGAACATAGAGTCGTCTTTGTTTATAACCCGTGGCGCTATAAGGTCGGTTTGCTCGCGTACGCGACTGGCTTGTTCATCTCCGTTATCCTCGCGGCCTTTTTCTTTTTCAAGTCGCGCGCGAAGACGGAGCAAAAAAGTAGATAATCCTTGACACGAAGGTTCAACATGTTAAACTTTACGACTCAACGCCCCCGTAGCTCAGATGGATAGAGCAACGGATTCCTAATCCGTGTGCCGGACGTTCGAATCGTCTCGGGGGCACCAATATTATCGTCAGGCAAGCCGCAATCCGCCCCGTCGCGTTGTCCGCTCTTTGGCTGTAATTGGTCCTGTCCGCGCATGAAACTTAAATCCTTCATAAAAGACCGTCTGTTGCTTGTCGTCGCGACGAGCGTCGTAACGCTTGTATTTGTTTACGCGGTCGCATCGGTGGAGCGTCATATAAGCTCGTATTCCTTTTGCGTATCATGCCACTCAATGACCTTTCCCGACGCTGAAACGAAAAGGTCGAGACATTACGGCACGCTTGGCGTGAATCCTGAATGTCAGGACTGCCATCTTCCGCCAGGATTCGTCAACCGCGTAATGGCGCACGTCTTCGACGGTCTCAAAGACAGCTACGGACATTTCACGATGGACTTATCCACCGTTGAAAAGTTCGACGACAACAGGGCTGAACTTGCGCACACGGCGCGCATAAGATTGAAAAAAACGGACAGCGCGCCGTGCCGCGTCTGTCACAAAAATCCTCAGCCCGGAACTCAATATGCAAGGGACAAACATAAACTCACGGAGTCCGGCGTGTACACCTGCATTGACTGCCACCAGAACCTCGTGCATAAGGCCGTGCTCGAGGAGGATTTGACAAAAGGCGTGGAGACGGGCAGGATCGTATTGAAGGCTACCTCTAAAAATTGATCTTTTCCCCGGACTCTTCGTCAGGGCGGAAATAAAAATGCTCACATATTAGCATATATGCTCCGCTTTTTATTCCCGCCCTTCCTCGATTGCGGAAAAAATCTCTAAGGAAGCTCCGATTTATTCCTATTTTGTCATTGCGAGCCGCGCTTTTGCGGCGTGGCAATCTCTAACTTGTTGATTTCCTTGAAGACGAGATTGCTTCGCTACGCTCGCAATGACGGTTTATGACGGGTTAGCGAATTAATCAGACCTTCTCTAATTTTTAGAGGTAGCCTAAAATCAAAGGAGGTAAGGATATGTCTGTCGAGGCTTATGTCTTCGTAGAGTGCGAACACGCAAGGTCAAGGGACGTTCAGGCGGAGCTTCTGAAGATTGCGGGCGTCAAGGAGGCAAGGGTGGTAACAGGGCCGTATGACGTCATTGCCTTGGTTGCCGCCGCGAACTTCAAGGTGCTTGGCGAGGTCGTGATCAGCAGGATTCAGGCGGTTCAATTCGTCAAAAAGACGTTGACAAACGTGGTGATGGAGTAAAAGACCGTGAACCGTGTAAAAGAGAAATCTTTTACGGTCACGGATAACGGTCACGGTTCACGGCCTTATCACCGTGTCGCGGGCGTAGTTAAGGTCATCCCTTTCAGGATAGTCGATGTTGTAGTGCAGGCCGCGGGACTCCTTTCTTGCAAGGGCGCATCGTATTATAATCTCGGCCACGGTCGCGATGTTCCTGAGTTCTATAAGGTTTGAGGTAATCTTAAAGCCCCAGTAGTAGTCGTTTATCTCGTTTTTCAGCAGGCTCATCCGCCTGGATGCGCGCTCAAGTCTCTTGTTGGACCTTACTATCCCGACGTAGTTCCACATGAACCTTCTTATCTCGTCCCAGTTCTGGGTTATGACGACGGCCTCGTCGCTCTCGACCGCGCCCAGCGTCTCCCACTCGGGTATATGAGGAACCTCTCCGCCGGATTTGACGAGCCTTACGGCATCCGTTACGGCCCTGTCGGCGAACACGAGCGATTCAAGAAGCGAGTTGGAGGCGAGCCTGTTCGCGCCGTGAAGTCCGGTGGAGGCCGTCTCTCCGATGGCCCAGAGCCTGTCGATCGTGCTCAACCCGTTTTCGTCAACGGCCACGCCTCCGCAGATGTAATGCGCCGCAGGCACCACCGGCAACGGCTTGATCGTCATGTCAAAGCCGAACTCAAGGCACTTTTTGTATATGTTCGGGAATCTGGACTTGATGAATTCCGCGCCTTTATGCGTTATGTCCAGGTATACGCAGTCGTCCCCGCTTTTTTTCAACTCGAAGTCTATCGCCCTGGCAACGATGTCGCGCGGGGCAAGGTCCCCCATCGGGTGGTATCGTTCCATGAAGCGCGTTCCGTCCGACACTGTGAGATGCGCGCCTTCGCCTCTTAGAGCCTCCGATATGAGAAAGCTCTTTGCCTTTGAATGATAAAGGCAGGTCGGGTGGAACTGGATAAACTCCATGTTGGACACGTCGGCGCCGGCGCGCCACGCCATTGCGATGCCGTCGCCGGTCGCTATGTCCGGGTTGCTCGTAAAGAGGTAGACCTTGCCCGCGCCGCCGGTCGCAAGGATCGTCGCCTTCGCGGAAAACGCGCGAACCTGTCCGGCGCTTTTGTCAAGGCCGTAGGCGCCCCATACCATGTCGCGCTCCATCGGGGATGCGGATACGAACTTGGCGTGAGAGATGAGGTCAACGGCGATATGATTTTCAAAGACCCTGATGTTGCCGTTCGAGCGTATCTTTTCGACAAGCGCCTCTTCAACGGCCTTGCCCGTGAGGTCCTCGGCATGAACTATCCGTCTTTTTGAATGGCCGCCTTCCTTGCCGAGGTCAAACTCCAACCCGTCGGCCGCGGCTCTTCCGGTGAACTTGACGCCGCGCTGAATAAGCTCCTTTATGCGCTCAGGCGCGTCTCTTACGACGATCTCCACTATGCGCCTGTTGCAAAGCCCGGCCCCGGCGTCAAGGGTGTCCTTTATGTGCGACTCGAAAGAGTCCTCGCTGCTCGACACCGACGCGATGCCGCCCTGGGCGTAATACGTGGCCGATTCGCGCAGGTCCCGTTTAGTCAGTATCGTAACCGTGCCCGCCTTTGCGGCCTTCAAGGCAAAGCTCAACCCGGCTATGCCGCTGCCGATTACAAGAAAATCGGATTCTATACGCATATTGGAGCTTCCGTTTACGCTGGAGTATGCCGGTTGGCCGGTTTGTAAAGATTATGATAATGTAGTGTATATGTCAATCGGTTATACTGAAGGCTGAAGGCTCAAACCTGTAGTCCTAACGGCCTGATAACCTAAGAACGTTGACAACCCTTGCTGGTCTGCATTATAGTTGATAGTGAAGCAAGCGGAGATTACGTGATGATGAGCGCAAAGGTTTTTCTTTTGACTCTGGCGTTATCGTTTCTTTCCGTCGGCACGGCGAGCGCGGATTTTTACAGCTTTACCGATGAAAACGGCGTGGTGCATGTTACAAACGTGCCTACGTCGAGGAACTACCGTTGGATGATGAGCGAGAAAGGCAGTTTCAAACGCTCTCTTAGGACTTATAGCCGCAAGGGCTTTGAAGAGATGATAGAGGCCGCGGCTCAACGGCACGGGGTAGACCCTTCCCTTGCAAAGGCAGTGGTAAAGGCGGAGTCGGATTACAACGCCGACGCCGTTTCCGTTGACGGGGCAAAGGGGCTTATGCAACTGATGCCTGAGACGGCAAGGTCGGCCGGCGTAAGGGACATACATGACCCCGTCGAGAACGTCGAGGGCGGGATGCGTCATTTAAGCCGGTTGATAAAGATGTTCGCGGCCGACGTGCGTCTTGCCGTGGCCGCTTACAACGCGGGGGAAAAGGCCGTGCTCAAGTACGCCGGCATTCCGCCTTACGCCGAGACCCGCGAATACGTAAGGCGCGTGATGCATTATCAGAAGCTCTATAAGGCTCAGGCGGCGCGGCGCGGTTGAACCTCGCATACTTCAAACCATAATGATACGGACACAATCGCAAGTGAGCAACTTCAATATCCCAAACAGCCTTTCCATGATCAGGATAGGCGCCGCCCCGGTGCTTGTGCTCATGCTGCTTTCGCCGGATGAGACGATGAGCGTCGCGTCGGCAATCGTTTTTTCAGCCGTTTGCGTTACGGACTGGCTGGACGGATACCTTGCGCGCAGGCGCGGCGCGATCACACCGCTCGGCAAGTTTCTTGATCCGCTCGCCGACAAGATACTCATAACGACCGCGCTCATCATGCTTATTCCGCTTGGCCGCGTTCCGGCGTGGCTCATCGCCCTGATGATCGGCAGGGAGATAAGCGTAACCGGACTAAGGGCCATAGCCTCGGACATGGGCGTCGTCATCGCCGCAAGCCGCCTTGGCAAGTATAAGACCGCGGCCCAGATAGCGGCCATCGTGCCGTTGATGATACACTATCCGTTTTTCGGCTTCGATTTTCATCTCGCCGGTTCCGTCCTGTTGATAGTCGCTCTTGGTCTTGCCATATGGTCGGGGGTTGATTATTTCATCGCCTTTCTCAGGCGCTGTTAGGCGCGGGTTCAGCCGTGCAAGAACGCCGCGTCCCGTCTCTCTCATCTCGTTGCCGCTACTCGAAATACATCAATATGCGGTCATCCGGCAATCGTCGTTAACGCGCATCTGGAGCGTGGTTGCTTTATTGCCGACGTGGAGATTTTCCGGTGAGACTATCGCTTGCACAAAGGTTCAATCTGTATGTCGGCGGCATAGTGCTGCTGGGGCTGGCCGTGTTGCTTGTTTATGATTACGACTCGGAACGCCGGCTTGTAAGAGGCATGGGGCTGGCCGAGGCCGAAAGGTTGTCGGATATCGTTTTCGACCAGTTGCATACGTCCATGAAACTCGGCGGCGGGAGGGGCGAGAACAGGGCTATAATCGAACGTTTGAACGCGGTAAAGGGCATTGAGAAGATAAGGGTGATTCACGGAAGAGCGCTCAACTCTCAGTTCGGGGTGGAGGCGGACGAACAGCCGCTCGATGAGGCCGATATGTCCGCCCTTGCCGGAAACAAGGTTTCTCGTATAGAGCGGCTTCCAGACGGCAACAACGCCATTCGTCTGACTGCGCCTGTATTCGCGAGGAAGGACTGTCTCGGTTGCCACAGGGCTACGGTGGGCGAGGTCATCGGCGCGATATCGATAAAAATATCGCTCACTGAGCTTGAGGCCGCCAAAGCCGCGCATAGCAAGAACTTCATATTATGGGGCGGCGGCTTATTCCTTATTACTACCATTTCGGTGTTCGTCATGGTCGGCAGACGGCTCCTCGAACCTCTTGAGAGGCTTAAAGAGAGCGCTCGGGCAATAGCGTCCGGGAATCTGCATCATCGCGCCGGAATAGACACGGGCGACGAGATTGAAGACCTCGGCAAAGCCCTTGACGACATGGCCTCAAGCCTCCTCAGGACGTCCTCTCAACTTGCGGACGCGCGCGAGACTTATGCGGCCTTTGTGCGCATGGCGGTTGACGCCATTGTCCTCATAAATATCGAGACAAAAAGATTTGTCGACGCCAATCCGGCCGCAACCGAGATTACCGGGTATTCAAGGGAAGAACTGTTGATGCTTACGCCTGACGCGATATATCCCCATGAAAAGCTTGATGAATACGGCGAGGCGTTCGACAGATGGGTCTATGACGGCAAAGGGTATCTGCGCGACGCCGTTATATCCCGGCGCGACTCATCCCGCGTGCCGGTCGAGATAGCCGCCTCGGCGCTCGAACTGAACGGCGAAAGATACATGCTTGAGATATGGAGGGACATCTCGGAGAGAAAGGGGTTCGGCGAGACCATAAAGAGGTACGTGGCCGAGCTTGAGAACACGGTAAGGGAAAGGACTTCCGAGTTGAACGTGTCCTTACTGGAGCTTGAGTCGGCCTATAAGAAGCTCAAGGACTCCGAGCAAAAGCTCATACAGTCGGCAAAGATGTCCTCCTTGGGCGAGATGGGCGCGGGTATTGCCCATGAACTCAACAGCCCCATTGCGGGCATATTGACGATAACCGAGTTGCTCCTTAACAGGTCCAGCCCGGATGACAGGAACTATCTTCTTCTGGAGAAGATGAAGGACGCCGCGGTGCGATCGAAGTACATTATCCTCGACATGATGACCTACGCAAGGCAGGCAAAGGAGGGTTTCAAGCCTTTTTTCCTCAACGAGGCGATAAACGCGACGCTGTTTCTCTTCATCTCGGAGATAAAGAACAGTTCCATAGAGATAATAAAGAACTTCCAAACCGACCTGCCGAGGGTGTGCGGCTCTCAGGGGCGCATCATGGAGGTAATGCTCAACATGATAAAAAATGCAAGGGATGCAATAGGCGGCAACGGAAAGATATTCATCTCTACGAGCACCGTTACCGAGGCCGCCGGAACGTTTGCCGTTGCCGAGATACGCGACACCGGGCATGGCATCCCTGATGAGGTGATGGATAAGATATTCGACCCGTTTTTTACGACGAAGGAGAAGGGCGGCGGTATGAACATGGGGCTGGGTCTTTCGATATCCAACAGCATAGTCAAGGAACACGGCGGCCGTATCGATGTGCAAAGCGCCCTTGGCGAGGGCGCCTGTTTCAGGGTCTATCTGCCTGTAGATAAAGAGAAAGACCGTGAATCGTGACCGTGAAAAGATAAGAGTCTTTTACGGTCACGGTCACGGTGCACGGTATTTACACGGCCTTATTGCCTTGACATAACCGTGCAATTTTTATAATATATTTAGAGAACCTCTGATTAATTCTTATTTTGTCATTGCGAGCCGCGCTTTCGCGGCGCGGCAATCTCTAAGTTGTTGATTTCCTTGAAGACGAGATTCTACGCTACGCGAGAATGACGGGTCGGCGAATTAATCAGACCTTCCTTAGAGACAATTTTTGTCACATCACAGTGGCGGCCGGAACTCAAGATAGGGTTTTAACAACTCAACTGCTGATAAGAGTGGGGACATGGCGGACAGGATTGGCGAGCTTTTATTACGCGACAAATTGATAACGTCCGAACAGCTCAAAAAGGCTATCGACGAGCAGAAGCAGGCCGGCGGCAGGCTTGGAGCCAATCTTGTAAGGATGGCCTTCATAAGCGAGAAGGACCTGACCGCGTTCCTGAGCAGGCAGTACGGCATCCCGACCATCGACCTGCCGACTCAGGAGATAGACCATGAGATCGTAAAACTCATCCCCGAAGACGTTGCCAACAAATATCAGGTAATACCGGTAAGCAGAACAGGATCGACCCTTGTCCTTGCAATGGCCGACCCATCCAACATATTCGCCATTGACGACATCAAATTTCTAACGGGTTATAACATAGAGCCGGTCATCGCCTCCGACGCCGCCATAAAGACGGCCGCTGAAAAGTATTACGCCGTTGCCGACGAGGGACTTGAGACGGGCCTCGAGGATATGCTCACGGACTTCGACGAGACGGACATGGAGATCGTAAAGGACGAGGAGCAGGTCGACGTAAACGACCTTAAAAAGGCCGTTGAGGACGCGCCCGTCGTCAAACTCGTGAACCTGATCCTGACCGACGCGATAAAGAAGAACGCAAGCGACATACATATCGAGCCTTATGAGAAGAGTTTCCGCGTGCGCTACAGGGTTGACGGCGTCCTTTCCGAGGTCATGAAGCCGCCGATGAAGCTGAAAAACGCCATCGTCTCGAGGATCAAGATCATGAGCCAGCTCGACATCGCCGAAAGACGGCTGCCTCAGGACGGCAGGATAAAGTTAAAACTCGGGAAGAACAAGGAGATGGACTACCGCGTCTCCGTGCTCCCGACGCTCTTCGGCGAGAAGGTCTGTTGCCGTCTCCTCGACAAGGGCAATCTCCAGCTCGACATGACCAAGTTGGGCTTCGAGGAAAAGGCGCTCAAGGACTTCATGCACGCCATACATAAGCCGTGGGGCATCTGTCTGGTTACCGGCCCCACCGGAAGCGGCAAGACCACGACGCTTTACTCCGCCCTGTCGGAGCTTAACAAGATAAGCGAGAACATCTCGACCGCCGAGGACCCGGTCGAGTTCAACCTCATGGGCATCAATCAGGTGCAGATGCACGAGGATATCGGCTTGAACTTCGCCGCGGCGCTGAGAAGTTTTTTGAGGCAGGACCCGGATATAATAATGGTCGGAGAGATACGGGACTTCGAGACCGCCGAGATCGCCGTAAAGGCCGCGCTCACCGGGCATCTCGTGCTTTCAACGCTCCACACCAACGACGCGCCTTCGACGGTCAACAGGCTTCTCAACATGGGCATAGAGCCGTTCCTCGTTTCAAGCGCCTGTAACATGATACTCGCACAGAGGCTTGCGCGCAAGGTCTGCAAGGAGTGCAAGGAGGAACACCCGGTTACCGAGAAGGTGCTCTTGGACTTCGGCGTATCTCCGGCGGAGGCAAAGACGATGAAGACATACAGGGGCAAGGGTTGCGTTACCTGCGGCGGGAGCGGCTACAAGGGGAGGATCGCGCTCTACGAGGTGATGCCGTTTACGGACTCGATAAAAGACATGGTACTCAACGGCGCGTCCACCACGGAACTCAAGAAGGCGGCCATCAAGGAAGGGATGAAGTCGTTGAGGATGAGCGGCATAACCAAGGTCGGCGAGGGCGTCAGCACGGTAGAGGAGATTATGAGGGTGACGATGGCCGATTAGCGCTGAAAGAGCGTGAACCGTGGCCGTAGGGCAGGGCTTTAGTCTTGCTTAAAGACAGACCGCCGCGCGTTGTGTAAAACGGGCGCGTAACGCGGCATGGGAGAAAAATGGGCATAGAAGGCGGCGGACAAAAGGTTAGCCTGCAGGAGCTTCTTGCGATAATGACCGAGAAGGGCGGATCGGATCTGCATATAACGGCGGGCAGTCCGCCGAGGATGAGGCTTTACGGGCATCTGAATCCGATGCCGAACTATCCGGTTTTTACTTCGGTGGAAACCAAGCAGCTCGGCTACTCGGTGCTTACCGATACACAGAAGCACAAGTTCGAGGAGGAGAATGAACTGGACTTTTCGTTCGGTTTGAAGGGGCTTAGTCGTTTCAGGGGGAACCTTTTTGTCCAGAGAGGGTCGGTGGCCGGTGTTTTCCGAACCATACCGTTTCAGATAAAATCATTTCAGGAATTGGGACTGCCGCCCATAGTCGAGGATATATCGAAAAAACCGCGCGGACTGGTGCTTGTTACCGGCCCCACCGGAAGCGGCAAGACGACGACGCTTGCCTCCATGATCGACAAGATAAACACGGACAGGGCCGAGCATATTATTACCATCGAAGACCCGATAGAGTATCTGCATAGCTCGAAAAAAGCGCTTGTCAATCAGAGGGAGGTGGGTTACGACACCCACGCCTTCAAAAAGGCTTTGAAGTACATCCTGCGTCAGGACCCTGACGTCGTGCTGCTCGGCGAGCTGCGCGACATGGAAACCATAGAAACCGCCCTTACCATAGCCGAGACAGGCCATCTTTGCTTTGCCACGCTTCACACGAACTCATGCGTGCAGACTATAAACAGGATAATAGACGTCTTCCCGTCGGGCCAGCAGCCGCAGATCAGGGCGCAGCTTTCATTCGTCCTAGAGGGCGTCCTGTCTCAGCTTCTTATCCCTAAGGCCGACGGCAAGGGCAGGGCGATCTCCCTTGAGATAATGATACCGAACGCCGCGATAAGAAACCTCATAAGGGAGGATAAGATTCATCAGGTATACTCCCAGATGCAGGTCGGACAGGCCAAGTTCGGGATGCAGACCATGAACCAGTGCTTTTTAAGCCTCGTACAGAAGCGTTTGATTACGGCTGACGACGCCATGCTTAGAAGCTCGGAGCCTGACGAGATGAGGCAGATGATAGCGAATGCGGGAGCAACGAGACCGGGTATGCCGCCGCGTTTGTCTTGAACCTTGCCTTGCCGTTCGCGGGCGTCGGCGTTTCGAGGTTTTATAAGCCGCATCCAGAAGGTATTGTTTGCAGGCGGTCTTTTTAACGGGGTAAACGAATGGCAACCTTTGTCTATACAGGCAAGAGCATCGGCGGCGAGGTCAAGAAGGGCGAGATAGACGCTCCGAACATGGCGCAGGCAACGGCGTCATTGAGGCGCCAACAGATCAATCCAACGTCCATTACCGAGAAGAAGGCCGGTTTTGCCTTTCCATCGTTCGGCGGCGGAGTAAAGGCAAAGGAGCTTGTCATCTTCAGCAGGCAGTTCGCAACGATGATAGACGCGGGGTTGCCGCTCGTTCAGTGTCTTGAGATATTAGGCTCTCAGCAGGAGAATCCGGCCTTCAAAAAGGTGCTTATGGAGGTGAAGGGCTCGGTCGAGGGCGGTTCCACCTTTGCCGACGCGCTCGGCAAACATCCCAAGGTCTTTGACGATCTGTACGTAAACCTCATCGCCGCCGGCGAGGTCGGCGGCATACTCGATACGATACTCAACCGCCTTTCAGGCTTCCTTGAGAAGGCGGAAAGGCTCAAGGGCAAGATCAAGAGCGCGATGACGTACCCCACGGTCGTCATAATAATAGCGGGTGTGATAGTCTCCGGCCTTCTTATCTTCGTCGTCCCCATATTCGAGAAACTGTTCCAGGGCATGGGCAAGGGGCTTCCGGCGCCCACTCAGATGGTCGTGAATTTGTCCAATGCGCTGAAGAGCTACTGGTATATCATTGCGGGCGTCTTAGCCGGCGTTATCTTCGGCCTAAAGTATACATATAAGACGCCCAAGGGCAAACGCGCGATGGACTCGATTTTTTTGAAACTTCCCGTAATGGGAGACCTCATCAGAAAGTCCTCGGTTGCGAGGTTCACGAGAACGCTCGGCACGATGCTTTCAAGCGGAGTGCCTATCCTCGAGGGTCTTGAGATAGTCGCCAAAACGGCCGGCAACGAGATAATCAAGGAAGGCATCATGAAAGCGAGGTTGAGCCTGTCTCAGGGAAAGACCCTTGCCGATCCGCTCATCGAGACGAAGATATTCCCGGGCATGGTCACGCAGATGATATCGGTCGGAGAGTCAACCGGCGCGCTTGACGCCATGTTGAACAAGATAGCCGACTTCTATGAGGAGGAGGTCGACACGGCCGTGGACGCCCTGACCTCCATGATAGAGCCGATACTCATGGCCTTCCTCGGCGTCGTCGTCGGCGGACTGGTCATAGCCTTGTATCTGCCTATATTCCAGATATCCGGTTAAGCGGGTTAATAGAGACATCTATGCAGGATGCGTCTTCCAACGCGCTCAGGGGCAAACTCCTCGCCATGATGGTATTGCGCGTGGTGCTTGCCTTAGGGTTTTTGAGCATCACGTCGTGGCTGCAGATACGCGACCACTCCGTTGCGCGGCTCATCGCCTATTACCCCATATACGCAATAGTAGCCGCGGTGGGCATGCTGACCATCGCTTACGCGCTGACTCTTAACAGGGTCAAGAGCCTTCGCCTGTTCACGTTCCTGCAGGTTACGGTCGATATCATCCTCATAACCGTCATCGTTTACATCACCGGCGGCGTCGATAGCTACATGCATGCGCTCTATCCGCTCGTCGTCATAGGCGCGGCGATTCTTCTGAACAAGCGGGGGGGCTTGTACGCGGCTTCGGCTGCGAGCATATCTTACGGCGTCCTTATCGATATGGATTTTTACAGGATGTTGCCGCTAAAGTACAAGGTCATCGGTTCCGGTCAGATGAACGCCGCGTGGGAGGACGTATTTACCACGGTTCTTACGAACATACTGGCCTATTTCACCATCGCGTACCTGACCGGTTATCTGGCCGAGAAGACGGCAAAGGTCGAAAGGCGGCTTGAAGAAAAGGAGATAGATTTCGACAGGCTTGAAAATCTCAACAGGCATATAGTCGGCAGCATAACGAGCGGCATAATGACGATTGACGAGGCGATGAGGATCACGTCATTCAACCGCGCCGCCGAGTCGATCACCGGATATTCGCTTCGCGAGGTCTACTACAAGGACGCGCGCGAGATATTCCCGGACATGCTTCGCGAGGGCGCGCCTGCGGCCGGCGCCAGCGTCAGGGTTGAGAAGACCTTCAGGAAAAAGGAAGGGGACGAGATATATCTGGGGTTCACCATTTCAGACGGCAGGTGGGCCGAGGCCATGTATATAGTCATCTTTCAGGACCTGACACAGCTCAAGGATATGGAGGCGCGGCTCGTGATGAATGAAAAACTCAGGGCATTGGGAGAGATGTCGATAGGCATAGCTCACGAGATACGCAATCCGCTTGCGTCTATAAGCGGCTCCATTCAGGTCTTGAAGGACGAATTGAAGCTCTCCGGCGACAACCTCTATCTCATGGATATAGTCGTCAGGGAAACCGATCGCCTCAACGCGCTCATCAACGACTACCTGCTGTTCGCAAAACCGGCAAAGGGTTTTCGCGCAAGGGTGGATTTGTCCGAGTTGATTTCCGAGACCGTAAGGATATTTACACACTGTCCCGAGGCCGCGCGGATAAAAATGGAATGCCGCGTAAACGAGCGGCTTTACGTCAACGGCGATGCGCGCCAGTTGGGGCAGGTTTTCTGGAATCTCTTCGTCAACGCGGCTCATGCCATGCCTGACGGCGGCGCTCTTGCCGTGCATTCGCGCATACTGCCCGGCGGCCGCTGCGGGATCGGCTCCGGGCCGCCGGACGCTTATACGGCCTCAAGCGCCGAGCAGGTGGAGATAACCGTTGCCGATACGGGCAAGGGCATAAAGCCGGAGGAGCTTAACCGTATATTCGATCCGTTTTACTCAACAAAGGAGAGCGGCACCGGACTCGGCCTTGCGATAGTGCACAGGATCGTCGAGACGCACGACGGAAGCATAGAGGTTTCAAGCAACCCATCAGGCGCCGTGTTCAGGATAACCTTTCCGATGTCCGTTCATCCGGTTGAGGCAGGGCAGAGGATGCTTCATTGAGCATCTGCATACCGTTTTACCGTTGACCGTGTAAAAACGAATCCTTTACGGTCACGGTTCACGATCACGGTTCACGGCATTTTATGGAAAAAGACAATATCGTAATAGTGGACGATGAAAAGGACATGCGCGAGTTCCTTGAGATAATGCTCAGGAAGGAGGGCTACGACGTTCATGGTTTTTCATCCGGGCAGACCGCCCTTGACTATTGCAGGGACTCGCGCTGCGACCTTGCGATAACCGATTTGAAGATGCCCGGCATGAGCGGAGTCGACTTCCTAAAGGCGCTCAGGGAGACGAGTCCCGACGCGCCGGTGATCATGATAACCGCTTACGCCTCGGTTGACACCGCGATAGAGGCGATGAAGGCGGGCGCTTACGACTACTTCACGAAGCCCTTCAAGGTTGACGAGATAAAGCTCAATATCAAAAAGGCCCTGCGGCTTAAAAGCCTTGAGAATGAAAACGTTCTCCTTAAAAATGACTTGAAGTCTCGGTTCGGTTTTTCAGGGATAGTCGGCACGAGCAGGAAGATGAACGAGGTCTATCAACTCATAATGAGCGTCGCAAGCACGCGCTCCAGCGTGTTCATAACCGGCGAGAGCGGCACGGGCAAGGAATTGGCGGCGCGCGCCATACACAATGAGGGCGACAGGCGGGATGCGCCCTTTGTCGCCATAAACTGCGGCGCCATACCGGAGAATCTCATCGAGAGCGAGTTGTTCGGACACCAGAGGGGCGCTTTCACCGGCGCGGTTTCAAACAAGGAAGGGCTGGCCGAGCGGGCAAACGGCGGGACGCTGTTTCTTGATGAAATAACGGAACTGCCGTTGCATCTTCAGGTAAAGCTCCTGCGGTTCATTCAGGAGCGCGCGTTCAGGCGGGTCGGCGGCACCGCCGACATAGCCGTTGACATCAGGCTTGTCGCGGCATCGAACAGGGACATAGAGGCCGAGGTAAAGGCCGGCAGATTCAGGGAGGATCTGTTTTACAGGCTCAACGTCATAAGATTATCGCTCCCGGCCTTGAGGGACAGGAAAGAGGACATCCCTCAGCTGGCGCGGTATTTCCTTGAAAAATACAGTAATCCGCTTGGCAAGGACATAAAGGGCATATCAGAGCCGGCTATGCGTTGTCTTGTGGATTACGGCTACTCCGGCAACGTCAGGGAGCTTGAAAATATTATGGAGAGGGCCGTAACTCTGGAAGGTTCGTCTTTGATTACATCGGAGAGTCTGCCGCCCAACATCCTCCATGGACAATCGTCCGCTCAACCATCGCTTGAGTCGTCATCTAATCGGGCCTCGATTGCAGTGCCCGACAGCGGTATCGACCTTGAAAAAGCCATGGAGGAGATCGAAAGAGCCGCGATAAACGACGCGCTAAGGAAGGCGGGCGGCGTAAAGACAAAGGCCGCCGAACTGCTTGGGCTGTCCTTCAGGTCGATGAGATACAAGCTGAGCAAATACAGGCTTACGGATAATGACTGATTACGCCAATCATAAGAGTTCGTCCGAAACAACGCCATCCACACGCAAAGAGGTTATATCAGGCAAAACGCTTGCGCTTATAATGCTTCTTTTTGTCGTCGGATTCCTCATATATTCCGAGGTCATGAAAGGGCCGTTCCTGTATGATGACGAGCCTTACATAGTAACGAACGCGCTTATATACAGGTTGGATAATTTTTTTGTCCTGCCGTTCAACAGGTACGTCACCTTCCTGAGTTTTGCCGTTAATTACGCGCTCACCGGGCTTATCCCGTTCGATTTTCGCATGGTGAACGTGCTGATTCATATCGTCAATTCAGTCTTGGTTTATGCGTTTACAATACAAATCTTCAGGACGCCGCGGATGAGCGGACATGGACGGACGCCAACAAACGGCAACGCCTATGCAATCGCGGCAATGGCCGCGCTTATCTTCGTCTCCCATCCGATACAAACGCAGGCCGTCAGTTACATAACCCAGCGCTTCGCCTCGCTTGCAACGCTTTTTTATCTCCTCTCGATTGTTTCATACCTCGACTATCGCCTGCATGAACAACAAGCGCCGCAATGGAGGCGCATCCCGCCATACTGCTTGAGCCTGTTTTTCGCGGTTGTCGCGCAGTTTACAAAGGAGATAAGTTTTACCCTGCCGGCCGTTGTGCTGCTCATCGAGGCCGTTTTTTTCGATGCGCGGGACGAGGCGGGAGGGTTTAAGAAAAGGATATGGAGACTTGCTCCATTTCTCGCGGTCTTTCTTGTGTTGCCATTTGTCTTTTTGGCGTCTCCGTTGCTCGGCATAAGCCACGACGGGGTCGCCGAATCAATCAGGCGCGCGCAGGTCGAGGAGTTGCAAAATCTTTCATCGCAGGACTATCTCATCACCCAGTTCAGGGTCATCGTAGAGTATCTGAGGCTTCTTGTCTGGCCCGCGGGCTTGAGGCTCTACTACGAATTCCCAGCCTACAAGAGTTTTTTCGAGCCGACGATACTCCTGTCGTTTATCTTTCTTGCCTTGATATTTTCCCTTGGCGCGTATCTGTGTTTTGCGCGGAGGGGGTCGGACAAAACCTTGGCTCCGTTTATCGGTTTCGGCATCCTCTGGTTTTTTATCACCGTCTCGGTCGAGTCGTCGATAATACCGATACGCCACGTCATCTTCGAGCACAGGCTGTATCTTCCGAGCGTCGGGGCCATATTAGCCGCTTCCGGCTTTCTTTATCAGCTCTTTGTTTTTCTTTGGCGCGGACAAGAACGAATATCGCGGGCGTGGTGGACGCTCGCAGCAGTAATAACACTGGCGCTGTCCATTACGGCATATAATCGGAATATCGTATGGGTGGACAGACTCGTTTTCTGGAACGACGTCGTTGCCAAGGCGCCTCAAACCTCAAATGCGTATGTAAATCTTGGTTCCGCTTATGCTAATAAGGCCATGTACGTCAATGCGCTTGAGAGTTATGAAAAGGGCCTGAAACTCGATCCGAGTCATGCCGGCGCTTATGCGGGCATGGGCGAGGCTTACGCCATGATCGGGAGGTTGGATGAGGCTCGCGATGCATGTCTCAAGGCTATTAAGATGGCGCCCAACCTGATTGGAGCGTACCAGAACCTCGGCATGGTGTTATACCTGCGTAAGGATTATGAAGCCGCCATCATCAACTTTCGGAAGGCGTTGGCGATTGCCCCTTCCAGCGTCGGTATAACAAAGAATCTTGCGGCAACCCTTGAGACTCTTGGCCGTTTCGACGAAGCAATAAGCCTTTACGAAAATTTGTTGAAAAAGATGCCGCGCCGGAGTGATGTCTATTTTGATATAGGCGGTCTTCTTGTGAAGTCAGGCAGAGTCAAAGAAGCGGGGGCTTACTATAAGGAAGCAGTCAGGCTTGAGCTGAGGTACGCCTCGCTTGTCCCCGATAATCTTCGATAGGTGATCATAATGAGTTCATCCGGAACAACGCCATCCACCCGCAAAGAGGTCATATCAGGCAGAGCGCTTGCGCTCATAGCGCTTCTCTTTGTCATCGGATTCCTGATATATTCCGAGGCCATGAAAGGGCCGTTTTTATATGATGACGACGCCTATCTGTTGAAGAACGCGCTCATATACAGGTTGGATAATTTCCTTGTCCTGCCGTTCAACAGGTACGTTACCTTTCTGAGTTTTGCCGTCAACTACGCGATCAGCGGGCTGATCCCCTTTGATTTCCATGCGGTGAACGTCTTTATACATGTCGTCAATTCCGTTTTGGTTTATGCGTTTGTGATACGAATCTTCAGAACGCCGCGTATGGGCGGACATGAACGGACATCGTCAAACGGCAAGGCTCATTCAATCGCGGCAATGGCCGCGCTCATCTTTGTCTCTCACCCGATGCAAACGCAGGCCGTCAGTTACATAACTCAGCGCTTTGCCTCTCTTGCCACGCTGTTTTATCTCCTTGCCGTGGTTCTTTACCTCGACTACAGGTTGCATGAGACGGGCGCGCCGCAATGGAGGCGCTTCCCGCCATACTGCCTGAGCCTATTTTTTGCGGTTGTGGCGCAGTTTACAAAGGAGATAAGTTATACCGTGCCGGCAATAGTCGTCCTGCTTGAAGTTGTTTTTTTTGATGCGCGCACCGAAGTGGGAGGGGTAAGGAAAAGGCTTTTGAGACTCCTTCCGTTTGTCGCGATTTTTGCCGTTCTGCCCTTTATCTTTCTCACGGCGTCGTGGATCGACTCGAGCGCTGGAGCGGCGAATATCGTTAGAAATCTACAGGTCGCGGAACTGGTCAGCCTGTCGTCATACGACTATCTTATGACCCAGTTCATGGTTGTCGTAATGTATTTAAGGCTTCTCGTATGGCCGGCCGGACAGCGGCTTTTATATGAAATCCCGCTTTATACGAGTTTTTTCATACCTTCCGTATTGATGTCCTTCGTCTTTCTTGCTTCCATATTTTCCATCGGCGTGTATCTTTGTTTCGCGTGCAGGAGCGTCTCCGCGTCCTTGAGGCCGTTGATCGGTTTCGGCATCCTGTGGTTTTTCATTACCATATCGGTTGAGTCGTCAATAGTCCCGATACGGCATCTGATCTTCGAACACAGGGTCTATCTGTCGAGTGCTGGGGCGTTTATGGCCGTTTCCGCCTTTATCTATCTTCTCTTGAATTATCTTCATAGCCGCTTAAACCGGAATGAATGGATGCCGCGCATCTGGCGCCTACTCATATTCGTAATAGTGTCGGCGCTGTCCATTACGGCATATAACCGGAACATGGTATGGACGGACAGGCTCGTCTTCTGGAAGGAGGTTGTCGCCAAGGCGCCTAAAACGGCGCACGCATACCAAAATCTCGGCTCAGTCTATTTCGATAGAGGGAAGCATGAGGAGGCGATTGATAATTTCAAGAAGGCGATTGAACTCATGCCTGACGGTCCAAAGGGTTACACCGCCATGGCCGGAGCACTGGCCATGCTCGGCAGGTTGGATGAGGCCGAAGATGCCTGTCTCACGGCAATCGAGCTTTCGCCTGATGGGTATGAAGGCTACGTAAATCTCGGCGCGGTGTTCTTGTTGCGTAACGATTATGAAGCGGCCATGGTCAATTTAGAGAAGGCGTTGGCCATTGAACCCAACGAGGTCGCGGCGATCAGGGATATGGCCATAATATTGGAGAAAACCGGCAGGCTTGACGAGGCGATCGAGCGCTATAAAGAGGCGTTGAGGATAGCGCCTCATAAGCTTGAGTTTTATACGGCGATAGGAGACCTGCTTATGCGGAAAGGCTTAAATGAAGAGGCAGGCGTTTATTTAAAGGAGGCGGAAAGGCTCAAGTCGCGCTATTGAGTAACGCAGGCGGCGCTGACAATAAATGGCGCTCGATACTGACAAAAAATGGCTTTAGCCTCTCGTATGTTTGTTTTATCTATTTTACGTGCATGAGTTAGGAAGCTTCCGATTAATTCCCAAGGCCGTCATTCTCGCGTAGTGTAGTGTCGCATGTCTTAGAAAAATCAAGGAGTTACGATATTGCGGAGCCTGCCCAGAGCGTAGCGAGGGGTCTCTTGCCACGTTATGCATCAGAAGTTGCCGAATCAAACTTTTATATGGCATGACAGTTGCATCTATATAAGTTAAAAGCTTACCGCGTAACAGGCTCATGGTAAAAACGTTGGATAATCAAAACAAGGAGGCGCACATGTTACAACAGATTCTTAAAGGATTGAAGAAGAAGGATGAAGGCTTTACCCTGATCGAGTTGCTGATAGTCGTGGCCATCATAGCGATATTGGCGGCCATAGCCATCCCGCAATTTTCAGCCTATCGGGAAAGAGGCGTAAGGGCCTCGATGGTTGCGGACGCAAGAAACATAGCGACGCAGGAAGAGGCATTTTTTACAGACAACAGCACCTACTCCACTCTAACCATAGCCACGGCAGGAGGGCAGGCAACATTCGGCACCACGACCATAAAGGCAAGCAAAGGTAATACGATTGCCTCAACCACTACCGGCACAACCTACAGCATCGTCGTTACAAACAGCGCCGCAGGCACTGTAGGCATGCAGTCTTTGACGTTCTGGAACACAGGAATATGCAGTTATGCCGACAACACTGCATGTTGATAAACGCTTAACCTCGATCTGATAAGAAGGCCGGCTTTTGCCGGCCTTCTTATCTTATTTGTGACTTGAGACGGCGTAGCATCGACGGTGAAAGGGCGCATATCTCATGTTCAAAGCGCAACCAACGGCAAATGAATTGAAATCAGTTGCCGGCTTCACGCTCATTGAGCTTTTGATAGTCGTGGCCATCATCGCGATATTGGCGGCCATAGCCATACCGCAGTTTTCGGCCTACAGGGAAAGGGGCGTGAGGGCCTCGATGGTCGTAGACGCAAGAAACATCGCGACACAGGAAGAAGCCTTTTTTGCCGACAACAGAATCTACTCCGTGGTGACCGTCGGCGCAGGGGCGGTAACCGTATTCGGCACCACGACGATAAAGGCAAGCAAGGGCAATACGATTGCCTCAACGGTTACAGGCACCACCTACAGCATCGTCGTAACAAACAGCGCCGCAGGCACAACAGGCATGCAGTCTTTGACATTCTGGAATACGGGTATATGTTCCTATACCGATAGTACTACGTGTTGATGAACTATAAATGAACGATAGAATAAAAAAAGGCCGGCGGTTTGATAACCGCCGGCCTTTTTGTCGTTTCTGTAAGGATTAGGTGGATAGACTGAAGGCTGAAGGAAAGGATAGGCTGAAGGAAAGGAGAGTGGTTTAGGGAAGCTCCGATTAATTCTCTTTTTTGTCATTGCGAGCCCAGCACCACTTTGGATTATGAAAGCGTGTTCCTTGGCAAATTCCTTCGTGCAACAAAGTGGTGCTGGGTTGATTTCCTTGAAGACGAGATTTTACGCTACGCGAGAATGACGACTTAGACGAATTAATCAGAGCTTCCTTAATCCTTTTCTCCTCCCCCCTTGTGGGGGAGGGCAGGGTGGGGGGCAACCGGCGGTTACGCCGCTGTAAGCTCTTTTATCTCCACCGACGTGTGCCCGAACTCCTGAAAACGGTTGGTCTTGACCTTTATATCGCATGGGTTGCAGTGTCCGAACACGCTGCATTCGCGCCATACGTCCTCAAGCTCGAACTTCGGGTCTATGATGTTTCCGACGGACGGACGGCCTTCGTATAAGTCGCTGTGGCAACGGT
Source organism: Deltaproteobacteria bacterium (assembly GCA_016213015.1). Lineage (GTDB taxonomy): Bacteria > Desulfobacterota > GWC2-55-46 > GWC2-55-46 > GWC2-55-46 > JACRCE01. The sequence continues at coordinate 40,700 of JACRCE010000038.1, forward strand.
ATACGCCCCCGTCGCTTCCCACAATAAGCTCCGTGGTCTTGCACAGCACAGTCTTGTTGAACTTCTGGTCGCATGCCCCCGGATACCTGTATGTCCCGTACATGATGCCGTTATGTTCGCCAAGGAACTCCTTGAACCTGAAGTCAATGCCGCGGCCTTGACAGTAGACCTGAGCCTCCCGCACCACGGCCTCCTGCTTTGGATGCAGAACGCCCCAGATGCCGATGCTGAAACCCGCGTCTTGCAGTTTCAATACCTTCTCGGCAAGGGGCTTCAATTCCATGACCTCCGGGTGATAGCTCACTCGGATGGAGGCGTAAGGGGACTTTCTCTTTATCCTCGCCGGGTCGACCTTTGCGATGAACTCGTCGGCGTCGAACTGCAGGTTCGTCAGTATGTCTATGTTCAGCTCAGGCTTTATGTTGTTGAGTATGTAGATGAAGTCCTTATGAAGGCTCGGCTCGCCGCCCTGCATCGTTATGGGCAGGTCGTCCCTTGACACGACCCTGTTGATGCCCCGCGCCATCTCTTCGCCAGAGAGGCGTTTCTTCACGAACCCGTCCTCGCCGTAGCGGTTTATGCAGTAACTGCATCTCAAGTTGCAGGCAAGGGTAAGGAAGAACGCCGCGTAGTTGAAGTGATCGGGGATGATTATCGGTTTCAGGTCTGACATTGTGATCTCCGTTTTGGCGTTACTGTCCGCCTTTTTTGAAAGAAAGGCGGCACGTCGGCCCCCTCCTTACTAAGGAGGGGGCAGGGGGAGGTTCAAAAAAGGGGAGGGGCTTCTCACTTCACCTTGAACCCACGCGGGGTAATCCGTTACTTCCCTAAGGAAACTCTGATTAATTCTTATTTTGTCATTGCGAGCCGCGCTTTCGCGGCGCGGCAATCTCTAAGTTGTTGATTTCCTTGAAGACGAGATTCTACGCTACGCGAGAATGACGGATCGGCGAATCAATCAGAGTTTCCCTAAGTACTTCTCGACCAGATCGTATACCGTCCGCGGACTGATGTCGTACAGACACGGCCTCTCCTTTATGCAGACGTTTGAAAGGCACGGCAGACAGTCGTATTTTTTTTCAGGCAGGAGCTTTACCCCATGCTTTATATAGACCTCGTTGGAGACGGTAGGCCCGAAGAACGAGATTATCTTTTTTTCAAGCGCGTGGGCTATGTGAAGCCCGAGGCTGTCGTTTGTAACGATGAGGGCGCATGAATTTATCCATTCGATATAGTCCTCGATGGACTTCAAGCCCTGTTGCCACGATATAGAGTATTTGCCGTTGATGAGCGCTTCAAGCTCCTTCCAGTGCTCGGCGGGCCATGCCTTTATCGGCCACTTCTCGCCTACGTGGTGGTTGAAGCCTATGTCGTATTTGACGATGGACGACGGCTTGTAGCCGATTGACGGTACCTCGCCTTGCCACTGGCCGCCCACCATGCCGAAGAGTATGTCCTCCCAGTACTTTGTGTTGGCTATCTTGTCCTTCTGATTCAAACATATCTCCAGCACATGATGAGAGCCGTCGTAGGCGTTTGTGTCGCCGGTTTCGGGATCGAACCTGAAACCGTAGCGTCTCCACCCGGTAAGCGAATCGGCAAAGGCGCACACGCCGGCCACCTTTTCAAGGTTTATTATGGTGTCGAACCGTTCGGCCTTGAGTTGCAGGACGTTGGTGAGGTCATAGGTCAGTATCCTCGATATGTACGGGTTGCCCTTGAGGAGCGCAATCGCCTTTTCATCCACGAGCCATGTAACGTGAGCGTCCTTATACCGGCTGAGGATTACAGCGCTCCGCAGAACGTCTCCGAGGCTTGTCGTCCTGCTCACCTCGCCCACGAGCGTCTCGGAGTATCCGAGTTTTATTATAAGAACCTTTTCCTTTTGCATTGTCTGAGTGCCCCTTACAGGCCGCTGAAAAAGCCCCATCTGCTTTGTTGTCTCGTCGTTTGGAACTGCGGCGTACATACAAAGTACGCCTCGTTCCTCACTCCTCGCCGCCTTGCATCTGGAGCTTTTTGAGCGGCCTTGGTGTTTTTTGCGGCTTTTCAGCAGCCTGCCAATCGCGTAGTATATGTTATGCCTTTTTAACGCCTTCAGTTGCAACCGCCTCTTCCGTGTGCTTGAAGCGCTCAAGCACGAAGCTCTCGTAGATGCCGCGTATCGTGTCCGGTATGGAAAACTTCATGGGATATATCCGCGTCTTTACAAGGTACGCCTTTACGACGTAATACAAGAGGAAATACGCCCGCGTGAACGGGAGCTTTATGAGGTGATTGATTATGAGGTTTCTCAGAGACGGCTTCCACAGGCATATCGTCGAAAGGAGCGATAGGTTTACCTGCCTCAGTTTTTCCTTGTCGGTGAAGCAGTTAAGGGGCGAGGTGGACTGGTAGCTCATGTGGAGCTTGTCGAAGTTCCCGTCGAATGAGCCTGTCTTGATGGCGTACATGGTAAGCTCGGTTTCAGGGTAGGGGAAGAATATCGGAAACTCGCCAAGCGTTACCTTACAGCGCAGATTCAAGTCAAGGGATTCGATGTCCTCTTTGAGAGAGGTGCCCGGTATGGCGAATATGGTGTTTGAAAACGTCGGGATGCCGTGAGCGGCGCACAGGTCGAATGCCGTTGTCATCGTCTCCTTCGTCATGTTGCGTTTTAACACGTCGTTTCTAACGTGGTCGTTGCCGCTCTCGATGGACAGGCTCATGGAGGCAAGCCCGGCCTTTTTGAGCTTCAACAGAATGGACTCTGTAAGCAGGTTTGCCCTCATCAGGCAGTGAAAGGGCAGTCTTATCTCTTTTGCGTATTTTTCAGAGAACTCGTTGAGCCACTCGTCGTCCTTGAAGATGAATATATCGTCGTAGAACTTTATGAACTGGGTCGGCCAGTTTTTTTTGAGGTCTTTCAACTCGGCTATTACCCTGTCAACGCTCATGCGCGCGCCGAGCGCGCCTTTGCCCTTGTAGAACAGGTTGTACTTGTGATTGAAGCAGTAGGTGCATTTGTAGGGACACCCCCGGCTTACCATGAAGCTCCGCATGGGAAACCTGCCGAGACGGGTCGTGTCGTAGAAAAGCGCCCTGTCGAGGAAGGGCAGGTCGTCGAGAGAGGTGCGTTTTTGGCGCACCTCCGGCTGGGTGCCCTTGCGGAAGTTGTTTTTCGTTACGATATTCGGGATATTGTCAATGGAGGTTTTCTTGCTGAGGGCGTCGAGGAACTCAGGCCATGCGTCGTCGCCCTCGCCGAGGCACAGCGCGTCGAACGGATGTTTTTCGATAAGCTCAGGGAAGAAGGTCGCATGAGGCCCGCCCATGATGGTAACGATGGAGCTATCGAACTGCTTTATGGCGTTGTTGGCCGCTATGTAATATTTGTGCTCTCCTGTCTTCGCGCTGAAGGCCGCGAGGTCGGGCTGAACCGACTTGAGCTTGTCCATCATCGTTCCGCCCGACAGCACGCACACGTCCGTGGTATGCCCCTTCTTCTTTGCAATAGCGGACAAGAGCATTATGCCCATCGGGTCTATGTACTCGACGTCCTTTATTATAAAGAGAATCTTCAAACGGTTTCCTTTCGCGTTAAACGGGGATACGTTTTGCCGGGCTGGAGTAGGCGCGTCTTTCCTTTACGCGCACGTCCCAGAACAGTCCTAAGACGGCCTTGAACACGCTGACCACGTTTTTCGGCGCAAACGCCTTGCTCTTGCCGGTCTCCCTCGGTTTTATGTCAACGCCCGTCTCCATGTAGCTTGCCCCGGACTTTATGAGCCTTACGAGTATGGCGGCCATGTACGCGAAGCCCCATGTCTTTAGCGGGCATTTCTTGAGGAGCGACGATCTTATTACGCACGTGCCGTTGTAGTATCTTAGCCTCAGGCCGAAGAGCGCGTTTATTATCGCGACGAACAGCCACGATATCGCACGTCTTGAGGCCGGTCGCACTTGCGTGTTCGCGGTATACGGTATGATGAGGTCGGCCTTTCCCGCAAGGGCGAAGACCTTTTCAATGGCCTGGGCCGGGATCTCGTTGTCCCCTGGAACCATGATGATGTACTCCTTGGACGCCAGCCTTACGCCCTCGGTGTAGTTGTAACCGAAGCCCATGTTCTTCGGGTTGTGTAGTACGGCCACGCCTTTTTCGGTCTTTTTAATCTCGTCGGCAACCACGCCGGTCTTATCCGTGCTCCCGTCGTTGAATATCAGTATCTCGTGTTCGGAGAATACGCCCGTGGTCTTGAGCGCGCTTTTGATGCTCTCGATCGTGCCTTTCAGGTTTTTTTCTTCATTCAGGCACGGCACTATTATGGAGATGCTAAGCCTTCGCTTGCTCATCCGTTGCTTCTCTTTAGTTCAAACGTCTCTCTGACGGCCGCTGCAATCGTGTGCCTGTCCGGGTAGTACGCCTTTTCCAGCGCAGGACTCGCAGGCGTCGGGCAGTCCGCGAAGTTTATGCGCTTTAACGGCGCTTTGAGCGCGCCATGCGCCCGTTCAACGAGCCTCGCGGCCAGCTCCGCGCCGATGCCGCAGGATGCCCAGCCGGTGTCGGCCACGATAAGCGCGCCCGTTTTTGTTACCGACTCAATAACCGCGTCGGAGTCCAAAGGTCTTATGGTCCTCAGGTCTATTACCTCGCAGTCTATGCCGTCGGCGGCCAGAAGCTCGGCCGCCTGCATCGCCTCAAAGACCATCTGAGATACCGCCGCTATGGTAACGTCCTTGCCATTGCGCCTTGTGATGGACTTTCCGATGGGCACGGTATACGGCTCGATCGGCACATGGCCCATGTGCTCGTACAACCAGCGGTGCTCTATGAACATGACGGGGTTTCCGTCATAGACGCTTGCGCGAAGAAGCCCCTTTGCGTCGTAAGGCGTTGACGGCATGACGACCTTTAACCCCGGAATATTGGCAAAGAGCGATTGAAGGCTCTGTGAATGTTGAGCCGCCGAACCCCAGCCGCGTCCTATTATGCTTCTTATGGTGAGCGGCACCGAGACCGCCCCGCCGAACATGTAGCTCCACTTTGCCGCGTGGTTGATTATCTGATCCATGGTAAGCGGCATGAAGTCTATCCGCATGTGCACGAGTATGGGCCTCATGCCGGAGGCTGCCGCGCCTATGGCTATGCCGGTAAGCGCGTTTTCCGCAAGCGGGGTGTCCATGACCCTGTCCGAGCCGAACCGTTTATGCAGGTTCAAGGTGGAGCCGAAGACGCCTCCGCCGTCGTCCACGCCCTCGCCCATGACGAATACGTTTTGATCCGATTCGAGCAGTTGGGACGCGGCCTCATGCAGGGCCTCTCTATAGGTAAGCCCCCTGAGTCCGGCCCCTGCGCCGCCGGCTTTTTCAAAGTCGGCCTTGTTGCCGTATATCTTTGTCCAAGGCATGGGTCAGATGCCTCCATCCGGCGTGAAGTATACGTTCTTTAAGAGGTCTTCAGGCGACGGGTATTGACTCATCTTTGCAAACTCTATCGCGTCGTCGATCTCGACCTTGATGCTTGTAGTTATGTCCGCAATCCGTTCTTCATTCAACAGTCCGGTATCGAGAAGCTGTTTTTTGAAGCCCTCTATCGGACAGCGTTTTATCCATTCAAAAAGCTCGTCCTTCGGCCTCAGGCCCTTTTCATGATCGGCCTCTGGCCCGACGTGTCCCTTCCACCTGTATGTCAGGGCCTCTATGAGGCTCGGCCCTTGACCCGCGCGCGCCTTTTCCACGGCCTTTTTCGCGCTCCAGTAGACGCTCACGGCGTCGTTGCCGTCGATGCACGCGCCGTGCGAGCCGAAGACCGCGGCCGAGTCCGCGATCCTGCACGTGGAGTGCCTTGCCGTTTGAGGCGAGTTGGTGGCGTAGAGGTTGTTTTCGCATACGAACACAACCGGCAGTTTTTTGAGCGCGGCGAAGTTGAAGGACTCGTAGAACACGCCCTCTTCCGACGCGCCGTCGCCGAAGAATATTATTGTAACCCGTCCGTCCCGTTTCAGGGACGAGGCCAGAGCCGCGCCGACCCCCATCGGGATGCCGCCGCCCACTATGGCCGACGTGCCGAAAACGCCCCTTGGCAGGTCTATTATGTGCATTGACCCGCCTTTCCCGGCGCTGCATCCGGTCTTCTTGCCGTAGAATTCGGCCATCAGAGGGCGGAAGTCCGCGCCCTTGGCTATGGCGTGGCCGTGCCCGCGATGATTTGAAAAGACGTAATCCTTTACCTCAAGATTGGCGCAAACCCCGGAGGCGATGGCCTCCTGACCTATGCAAAGATGCACGGGACACTTCATCTCCTGCTCAGGGTAGAGCGCCACGATGCGCTCCTCGAACATGCGTATCCTCAACATGCTTGTGAGGAGCGCGATGAGGGTTTCTGTAGACAGGTCGGTATCTATCGTTGCAACGCTTGTCATTTGCTGTTAGTCCAGTCTCGCGTGAGCCAGCGCGCTATAATGTACGCGCCTGCGATTGCCAGAAAAGTCCCGGTCTCCCAATTCCAATTCCACATGGCTCGCCCTTGTCCGTCCGCCATTGCGTCAGCTTTTTTTACGAAGGCGCTTTTTTATTATTTCGAGATACTCTATATCCTCGGCGTCCTTAGCCGACGGTTTTTTCTTGCACGTCTTGAGGCTTATAAGATCATCGATGCCGGGCACCCTTACGGAAAGCCCTGAAACATCTTTGAGGAGTACCGCCCGCTTGTAACATTCCTGAAAGTCAACGCTTGAGCCGGCGAGCGTCGTCATCTTTTTCACAAAAAACACGTCTATCTTCTCTTCCTCGGCGTAAAAAACGACAAGCGGTTTGACCACGGCCGTTGTATCGTCATATTCAAAACCCATCTCGTCGGCGATACGCAAAAAATCCTTTCGTTGCGTCGAATCAACCCAGAAATCAAAATCAAAGGACGCAAGCGGCGAGCCGTACAGGGTTACGGCCTGCCCGCCTATGAGCATGTATCTTATATCGGACTCTTCCAGCGTCTTGGTGAAATCCTCAAGTCTCCACGCTTCGTTCATTTTTTCGTTGCCTCTTTCAACGAAGGCGGCAAGGCCAACCCCCTGAGCTTCCTTGCGCGTTGCATGTTCTTTCTGGCGATTCGTATCCTTTCAAGAAGCGTAAACCTCGAAAACCATTTTACGTTTTCGACCTTTGCCTTGTCGTAGATATTCCTGCTCATTGCTTGTCCTCGCGTGTTTCAAGCGGGGATCGTCCGCTATATGAAGTTGACGTGCGCTTGAGGATGCCGCAGATCCCATAGGTAACGGTTGACCTCGTCCATCCTGCAATTTACCCTGCACTCGTCGGTATTCAGTTCTTTTGCCACGAACCCCATCACCTTTTTTCTTCTCTCGCCCTTCCAGACAGCCTCATAAGACGTCTCGTTGATGTTGCCGAGGAGAAAACGCTCGTCCCCAAGGTAGGCGCTGCATGCCCATACGCCGCCACCCGCGTCGATGTACGTCCAGAATGGAAGGGCAAGGCATTTTTCGTAACGCCGCTTCTTCTCATCGAGCTTTCTCATGGCATTCGACCTGAAGATGACGTTGAATCCGCCGTCGGAAATCTTGTCCAACTCCTCTTTGAGCCCAAGGTGTTCGTTGTATTTGAACTCCTCGTAGAGTCTCGTTATGCTTTTGAGGTGCTGGGAATAGGACTTTATGACGAGATAGTCCGCGCCGATATCCTTTGCCTTTTTGGCCAGTAAAACGGCCTCGTTAATGTTTTCAGGGAGCAAGATGAGCTGCATCCCGATGGTGGAGTTGAGCTTGTTCGCTGAACGGTACTTTACCGCGGCGCCGATGTTTGCGACGGCCTTGTCAAAGTCCGCCTCTTTTGTCCTGTGTATCTTGGCGTAGGTCTCCTTTGTGGCCGCGTTGATGCTTACCTTTATCCATGTTATGGAAGCAAGTGTCGCTTCCATAAGGCTCTGGTTGAACAGTACGCCGTTTGAGGTTATTGCAACGTCAATGCCCGCGCTTTTTGTGTGATTTATGATGCCGGAGATGTCCTTATGCAGAAAAGGCTCTCCCTCTCCCGCGTACATGACGCTCTTCAAGCCGAGGTTGCCAAGCTCCGTGAGCCTTTCCTTCAACAGCACGGCGTCAAGCGAGCGCGGTTTGTACTCCATGTAGTCGAGGCCGCAGTATGTGCACCTGTGGTTGCAGGCGCCTATGGGGGATATCTCCGCGTATATCGGGTATATGTCAACCTTGTTTTGCCAGTCGCTTACGCGCCCGGGGTGATAAATCAGCTTGTGGCTGTCAATCCTGAACTCATCCATGCAGTTGTCTGTCACGCCTCCGATCTTTAGCCTTTTAAGTTTATCATAGGGTGGAAAAAATAACAATAAAATATGCGCGTAATCGGTGTTTTTCGGATTTTATTTTGTGCTATACTTAAGGAAGCGCTGATTAATTTTCTTTTCTGTCATTGCGAGCCGCGCTTTTGCCCAGCGGCATCCTCTAAGTTGTTGATTTCCTTGAAGACGGGATTCTACGCTGCGCGAGAATGACGGCTTAGACGAATTAATCAGAGGTTCCTTAATAATTCGACAAAAGAGAGGCGGTCTTTTTTATGCCGATTGATCCAATATGCGGGATGAACGTGGAGTCTGACAAGGCAAGAGGCAAAAGCGTTTATAGAGGGCAGACGATCTATTTTTGCAATCCCAACTGCAAGAAGACCTTCGACGCATCTCCCGACGTGTTTATGACGCGCAAGGACGACGTAATGATGGACCCGGTGTGCGGCATGAAGGTGACAAAGGCCAAGGCCGTCGGTTCAACGATGCACAACGGCGCGCCGTACTATTTCTGCAACGTCAACTGCAAGCTCAAGTTCGACAAAGACCCGGAGTTGTACCTTTCAAGCGGCGCGCCTAAGAAGACCATGCAAACGGAGGCGGGCGCGGATTCAAGCGCAATGGCAAAGGACCCGGTCTGCGGCATGGTGGTGCCGAGGGAGCGTTCGTTGAGCGCGGTCGTCAACGGCAGAAAGTATTACTTCTGCGCGGAGAGCTGTTTGAGGACATTTCAATCGCCTGAGGCCGAACTAAAGAGCATGAAGCGGCGCGTGGCAATCGCGCTCGGCGGCGTCCTTGCCCTTGCCATACTCCGCGCCGGGTTTTTCCTCGGGCTTGCGACCGGCGCGACCGTGCTTACATGGGTTCCTCTGCCGTGGCTTCCGTGGTTTACGTGGGGGGTCTGGCTGTTCATCATCACTACGCCGGTTTTGATATTCGGCGGCAGGGGGTTTTACATAGGCGCGTATCACGCGATAAAAGACCGCGCCGCCAATATGGACCTTCTCATCGCGCTCGGCACAACGACCGCTTACCTCTATAGCGCGGTCGTTGTCTTCTTCCCCGGACTCTTGCCTGTAAAAGAGGAGAACGTCTACTTCGAGGTCTCGGCCATCATCATAGCGTTCGTGCTCCTCGGCAAGTACATGGAGGAGATTATAAAGAAGAGGAGTTCGGCGGCGATAAGAAAGCTCCTTGATCTGAGGCCGCTTGAGGCCCGCGTACTGAGGGACAACGTTGAAAGCACGGTTAGCGCGGAGGCCGTGATGGCTGGCGACGTGGTCGTCGTGCGGCCCGGGGAGAAGATACCCGCGGACGGGGTCGTCTCCGACGGGGTATCGAGCGTTGATGAAAAGCTTGTGACGGGCGAGAGTATGCCGGTTGAAAAGAAGACCGGCGACACCGTAACCGGAGGGACGCTCAACAAGACAGGCTCCTTCAAGTTCGTTGCGAGCCGGGTCGGGGCCGAGACTACCCTTGCCCAGATAATACGCCTTGTCGAGGAGGCCCAAGGCTCTACCGCGAAGATTCAGAGGATGGCCGACATTGTTGCGTCGTACTTCGTGCCGGTCGTAGTGGGGGTGTCCATCGCAGCCGTCGTCTTCTGGCTTATACGAGGCGACGTTACGACCGCCCTTCTCTCCTTCGTGGCCGTGATGATAATCGCCTGCCCTTGCGCCCTTGGCATAGCCACGCCGGCCGCGCTTATGGTGGGCGTGGGCAAGGGCGCGGAGCTTGGCATACTCATACGCGGGGCCGAGTATCTTGAGGTGGCCGAAAGGTTGAAGGTCGTTGTCTTCGACAAGACCGGCACGCTCACAAAGGGCGAGCCTCAGGTTGTTGAAATCGTGGCCGTTGATGGCAACTCCGAAAATGACGTGCTTTACGGCGCAGGCGTGTGCGAAAAAAGATCGGAGCATCCCCTTGCCGAGGCCGTATTGAATGCCGCGAGTATGCGCGGTCTGACCTTGCCTGAGCCTCAAGCCTTTGGGGCTCATCCCGGGCTTGGCGTTACAGCCGTTTGCAACGGCGCTGAATTCATGATCGGGAATCCGCGCTTCATGGAAACATCGGGCGTTGATATCGCGCCGCTTAAGGAACAGATGCTTTCTCTTGAGGAGAAGGGCAACACCGTGATGATCGTGGCGCGGGATAAAAGACTTGTCGGCCTTGTCGCGGTCGCGGATACTGTCAAGGAACATGCCGCTGAAGTGGTTGCTGGACTAAAGGCCGAGGGCATCGAGGTAATCATGCTTACCGGCGACAACGAACGGACCGCAAGGGCCATAGGCGCCTCAATCGGCATCGGCAACGTAATATCGGGCGTGCTTCCGGCGGGCAAGGCGGAGGTGATACGCGGGTTGAAGGCCAAAGGCTCTGTCGTGGCAATGGTCGGCGACGGCATCAACGACGCCCCGGCGCTTGCCGAATCCCACATAGGCATCGCCATCGGAAGCGGCTCGGACGTGGCCAAAGAAACGGGCGGCATAATACTCGTGCGGGACGACCTCCGTGACGTGGTCAAGGGGATAAGGCTATCCCGCGCAACCATGCGGCGGATAAAGTTAAACCTCTTCTGGGCCTTCATATATAACGCGATAGGCATCCCTATCGCGGCGGCAGGTCTGTTGAATCCCATAATAGCCGCCGCGGCAATGGCGTTAAGCTCGTTGTCCGTGGTGACAAACTCGGCGCTGTTGAGGCGCGTAAAGATATAAGCAGTCCAAAAGGGGTCAGGTCTACTTTTTTGACATTACATAAGGAAGCTCTGATTAATTCACTAACACGTCATTGCGAGCAACGCGAAGCAATCTCGTCTTCAAGGAAATCAACAACTTAGAGATTGCTTCGCCGCAAAAGCGCGGCTCGCAATGACAGAAAAGGGAATTAATCAGA
>JACRCE010000041.1 GCA_016213015.1 Deltaproteobacteria bacterium
CGCAGACGTTAGTGGAACAGTCCGTCGGACGCGGTCTGCTCCTGCCCTACGGCAAGCGTACTGGCGAGGGCGCAGTTGATCGCCTGACCATCGTATCGCAAGACAAATTCCAGGAGATAGTGGACTATGCGAACAGCCCCGATTCCGTCATCCGGGGCGGCCTGAAGGTCGTTTACATCACGGACGAACGCTCAAAGGCCGTTGTCATCGAGCCGGAGGTTGTGAACCGGATTAACGAGACTACGGCTGCTTATGGCGGTAAGCAGAGCGTGCTCTTTGAAACCCCCAAAGAGCAGGAGGCGGCAAGAATAACGATCGAAGTCATTCGCCAGTTCGAGCGCCTTCCCCGTTCTGCCGACCTCGCCAAGCCTGAAATCCAGAAGCAGATCGCCGAAAAGGTCACGGAACTCATCGCCCCTGCACAAGGGGAGTTGGAGGGCATAGCAAAGCCGGTGAACGTGGCCGAGGTGGTGGCCAAGACCATCGCTTTGCGAAACGATCTTTCCATCGACATCCCGCGCATCACGGTTCAGCCCGTTGGTGACGTTACGCATGGATACAGGGAATTCACGCTCGACCTGTCCAGCGTTCACCTTCAACCGGTGGATAACGAGATCCTCATCCAAGAGCTGCACCGCCGGGAGCAGCACAGGCTCATGAGTGGCACCGGTATCGTGCCGGAAGATAAGCTCGAAGACTATCTCGTGCGCGGCCTCATCGACTTCAACGACATCTCCTATGATGACCATGCGGAGTTGCTCTACAAACTGGCCGGGCAGGTGACGGCTCACCTCAGGGCCTACCTCAAGAACGAGGACGAGGTTTTGAACGTGCTTCAATACCACCATCCGGCTTTGGTGAACCTGGTCCATGCCCAGATGCAGGAACACTATGAGGAGCAGGCGGCGGCCTACGAAGCGCACGTTAGCAAGGGGTTCACGACGCTTCGGCCCAATAACTACTCGGCTCCGGCCGGGGAGACTGAACGGGATTTCCGTGTGCCGATATCCGACAGACAGGAAATCCGCAGGATGCTTTTTGCCGGGTTCGGGAAATGCCTCTACCGCGTGCAGAAATTCGATTCGGACTCGGAACGCCGCTTCGCTGTGGCGCTGGAAAACGACAAGGACGTGCTGAAGTGGTTCAAACCAGCCAGGGGCGACTTCCAGATTCATTATTCGAGCGACGAGTCCTATGAGCCGGACTTCGTGGTAGAAACCAAGACGGCAAAATTCCTCTGCGAGCCTAAGGCCGCAACTGAAATGACGGCGGAGGATGTTATTGCCAAAGCCAAAGCCGCATTTGAGTGGTGCGCTCATGCGACGGCGCACGAGAAGAAACACGGCGGCAAGCCATGGACGTACCTGCTCATTCCGCATGACGCCATTGCCGACAACAAGACGCTTCAGGGATTGACTGCAACCTACGCCTATCGTAATAGGTCAAATCATAATAACCGATAACCGTTTTTAGGAATTTGCGTAAAAGGATTTTCTTCGCGACGCATCATGGCTTTAATAAACTGACGGGCCGACCCCCGATAGATACATTTCGGGGGCAGGCTTCAACAGATATTGCGGCCCGCGCAACATGCGCCACTATGGAAAAAAAACCGGGAAACCTGAAACTCGTCGCTATGCCGAGGCTGTTATACGTCATACATCGCAAGGGCTATCCCTTCAGCGTGCTTGACGTATCGCGCGAGGCGGTGAGGAAACATTTTTATTTCAAGGACGGCCGTCCGGTCGGGTCCTCGTCCAACGTGCTTAACGAGGTGTTGGGGCGGCTCCTGATGCAGGAAGGGGTTCTGACGCAGGAGCTCTACGAAAGATCGCTTGAAAAGGTCATAAAAGAAAAGAGACGACACGGCGAGGTGCTCATCTCGATGGGGCTTTTGACCGAGGCCGGTCTGGATGAGTTTCTATCCCTTCAAACAAAGAGGCGGATATGGAAGGTCTTCGGCTGGGAGGACGGCGAATACCGCTACAGACGCGCGCACTCATTGCCCGTTGGACTCGGTGGGCCTGGCTTTGAACCCGCCGAGTTGATACTCGAGGGCATAAGCCACGGATTTTATCCCCCTGGCCGGGTCATCGAAGAACTGAAAGAGTATATGGACAAGCCGGTCGCGATCAACGGAGAAAAGGCGTTCTACAACGCAGCTCAGTTCGGGCTCAATCTGCAGGAAAGCCGGTTTCTTGAATCGCTTGACGGCAAAAAAAACCTTAAAGTGGCAATCGCCGAGTCCGACCTCCTCCGTCAGAGATCCCTTGCCCTTGCGTTGAGCTTCATAATCACCGATACCGTGGTTGCCGGCGCTCCGGCAGGGGCTGAGGAACACCGCGAAGAACATCCGGCTGAACATCACGTTATCGAGCCGACGCCGGGTCAGGCAAACGCGGATGAGAGGTTTAACGCGGAGCTTTTGTTCATGAAGGCCAAGAGCGCGATGAACAGGGGCGCTTGGCCGGATGCGGTGTCCTCGCTAAAGACCATTATAGGACTTAATCCAAGCGAGGCCGAGTATCAGGCGTATCTGGGCTGGGCCATGTTTAATGAAAACCCGGATAAGGCCAACCCGTGCCAAGAGGTCATACGCGCAAGCCTGAAGCTCAACAAGGAGCTTTCAATCGGATGGCGGTTTTTAGGACTCGTAAGCCTTGCGGTCGGAGATGACGATTCGGCCTTTGAGGAACTTACCGAGGCGCTGAATAAAAACCGCTGGCAAAGCGACATCCTCTCCGAGATAAAACGGCTTGAGATAAAAAAGACGGCGCCGGGCAACGCCAGGGAGTACATGGCCGCCTATGGCTTCAAGGCCGACCCGTTTTCAAAAGTTCCCGACAAAAGATTTTTTTCGTCCTTGTCGAGTCAAACAAGGACGCTTGAAGCTCTGATAAAAGTTGTAAAGCACGGGGCAGGCCATTGTCTCGTTACCGGGGCCGACGGGATCGGAAAGACGACCCTTGCGCTTGAACTCCTCTCCCGCCTCGGGGATGAAAAGATATTGAGCGTTTTCGTGCTGGACCCGGCGCAAACGGACCTCGGCTTCCTGAAAACCCTGAACAAGGAGGCCGGAGAGCCGGTACTATCCACCTCAGTCAAGGATCAACTTCTTCATGTCGGCATGATCGTATCGAAAAATCGCATGAACAACGCGGGCACGCTTATGATAATAGACAAGGCTCACGTGCTCACCGCCGAGGCCGTTGGTCTGTTGCAGGAGATAATGCGCCTTCCAGGGCTTCAAATCCTTCTTCTTGCCGAGGCGTCCTTTGAGGAAACATTGAACAAGGACTGGTTCAAGGAGGTGAGGGCCTCCATTTCAACGCGCCTTAGTCTTGACCCCATGACATTCGAGGAGACCGAGGTTTATATAATGAAAAGGCTTGAAGCGTGTTACGGTATCTCTCCGGGCTTTACGCTTACGGACAGGGCGCTCGAACACGTGTTCAGGGAAAGCAACGGGGCGCCGGCGAAGGTAAACGAGGTTATGTCCGGCCTTCTCGGCATGGCCGCAGCCCAGCCCGAGTTCACGACCGCCATTGATCTGTATCCCAAGGAAGAAATAAAAAAACCGTTATCCGAGGAACATAAAGAACCTGAGCCCCCGCATCGACCGATAAAACAAACAAGGCACAGGGACGCGGCGCCAAAACCGTCGAAGGAAAGAGTCGAGACTATGCCCCCCAAACAAGAGAACAAACAGATGCTCAAACTTCTCCTTTGGAGCCTTGCCATGCTTGCAATAGGTTTTTTTATCGGATCGCTGGTGGGCGCGCTGAGGTGATAAGACCGTGAACCGTAACCGTTGGCCGTAACCGTAAATAATCCCAATTCCATTTTACAGGAGGTTTTGTATGTCCACTGAAACAGGTTTTTTTCAGGAAATACTTACTACCCTTGAGAACGCGAACAGGTACCTTGAACTGCCTCCGGCGATATATGAGCGGTTGATGACGCCGAGGCGGTCTTTAATCGTATCCGTGCCGGTTCAGATGGACAACGGCAGGGTAAAATACTTTACCGGCTACCGGGTTCAGTACGACACGGCGAGGGGTCCGGCAAAGGGCGGCATACGGTATCATCCCAAGGTAACGCTCGACGAGATAACAGCCCTTGCCGCTTTGATGACGTGGAAGTGCGCGGTGGTTAACCTGCCTTACGGCGGGGCAAAGGGCGGGGTCGCATGCGATCCGACGGTAATGAGCAGGGATGAGAAAAAACGTCTTACGAGAAGATACACTTACGAGATCGCGTTTTTAATCGGCCCGGAATCCGACATACCGGCCCCGGACGTATATACGGACGAGCAGACCATGGCATGGATGATGGACACCTATTACATGATAAAGGGTTACTCGATTCCCGGCGTGGTAACCGGCAAACCGGTCTGCATCGGCGGCTCTCTGGGCAGGGACTCGGCGACATCGGACGGGCTTGTCATAACCATACTGGAAGCGCTTAAAACGCTGAACATGTCGATTGACGGCCTTACCGTAACCGTTATCGGCTTCGGCAAGGTCGGCTATCACGCGGCGCGCATCCTCCACGGCCTCGGCGCAAAGGTCATCGGCGTCGCGGATTCAAAGGGCGCGGTATACAACGCAAAGGGGCTTGACATCAAGGCGTTGCATAAACACAAGGAAGCGTCGGGCGCGCTTTCCGGCTTCAAGGAGGCCGGTGATTCGAGTCTTGACGAACTGCTCGCGATACCGGTTGACCTGCTTGTTCCGGCCGCGCTTGAAGGTCAGATAAACATGACGAACGTAAAGCGCATAAAGACGAAAATACTCGCCGAAGGCGCCAACAACCCCGTAACGACCGAGGCGGACAAGGTGCTGCTTGACAACGGCGTATTTCTCCTTCCCGGGGTGCTGGCAAACGCGGGGGGCGTTGTAGTGTCATACTTTGAATGGGTGCAAGATTTGCAAAGATACTTCTGGGACGAGACCGAGATAAAAAACAGGCTCACATCCATCATGACAAAAGCATACCACGAGGTACTCCGTATCTCGGTTGACAAGAAGGTTGACATGCGTACGGCGGCAACGATACTCGGCGTGCAAAGGGTTGCCGAGGCCATTCGGGTGCGCGGGCTTTACCCGTGACGACCAGTAGAGGCATGATACCGATAGTAAGACCGGTAAACGCAATTCGCTCCCCTAAACAGCCGGGTTGCATTTATAACCTGTTGTTTTTCAAATGTTTTTGGAATATCAAAGCATTATAAAGCCTTGGCGCTTATTCTCGGTGCGCGCAAAGCGTAATAGGCTTATAACTGGTTACTCGCCGCTGTTTTCAACGTTCAACCCCTCATCCGGTATATTGCTTATGGCGGTTTTAACCGCCGCGGTAGAGCAATAAAAACCATTGAAAGAAGGATGTCGTTTTGATACAGTGCCGTCTGTAAAACCACCGGATTTATCAACACCTGTTGATAACCGTGTGAATAACTTTTTTGATTCGGCTCCGCGGACTCAAGGGCCGCATCCGGTATAAGAACATGGATTCGGGAATTATCTGGAAAGATTGTCTTGACGGAATCGCCGGGCATGTGAGCGAGACGCACTTTGCAACGTGGTTCAAACCGATCAGGGTCGTCGGAGGAGACGACGAGTGGCTTGAGCTTGAAGTGCCGAACCACTTTTTTCTTGAATGGGTCAAGGAGCATTATCTCGGTCTGATCCATGAGACGCTCCGAAAGACGTCCAAAAAGGAGTTTGACCTGTCGTGGAAGGTCGGGCCCGGCTGTATGGACAAACCCGGAAGGAAGGCCCAAGTCAGGGAAAAAGAGTCCGGCGCGCCCAAGACGCAAAAAGCGGCCCTGCCGCTTCTGAACCCGAGATACACCTTTGAAAATTTCGTGGTCGGCAAGGCCAACGAGTTCGCGCATGCCGCGGCATGGGCCGTTACAAACCACCTTGCAAGCAAATACAATCCGCTTTTCATCTACGGCGGCGTCGGCCTTGGCAAGACGCATCTGTTGCAGGCCATCGGGCATAAGGCGCTTGAGGACAACCCGGCGGCAAAGGTTTGCTACTATACGTCCGAGCGTTTCTTAAACGAGTTCATCGGTTACCTGAACCGCAAAAAACCGATGTACGAGTTCCGCGGCAAGTTCAGAAACGTGGATCTCCTGCTCATAGACGACATACAGTTCTGGTCGAAAAAGGAGGGGATACAGGAGGAGTTTTTTCATACCTTCAACGTCCTTTACGAATCGCATAAACAGATAGTCGTTACGAGCGACAAGTTTCCAAAGGACCTCGTCGGCATAGAAGAGAGGTTGAGGAGCAGGTTCGAGTGGGGACTTGTGGCCGACATCCACCCGCCCGACACGGAAACGAAGTTAGCCATTCTTAGAAAAAAAACGAAAGCGGAAGGGATAAAACTGCCGGACGAGGTTGCCGAATGGCTCGTTTCGGTCAGCGGCGCGAACATAAGGGAGCTTGAGGGGCATTTGAATAGGATTATAGCCTACTCGAACCTGACCGGCCACGACATATCTCTGGCCGCGAGCAAGGACGCGCTTAAAAATCTCCTCAAGAAAAAAGAGGACAGGTTTATTACGATAGAAGAGATACAAAAGGCGGTCTGTTCGTA
Organism: Deltaproteobacteria bacterium; assembly: GCA_016213015.1. GTDB lineage: Bacteria > Desulfobacterota > GWC2-55-46 > GWC2-55-46 > GWC2-55-46 > JACRCE01. Next base: position 6,607 of record JACRCE010000041.1, read on the forward strand.
CTACAACGTAAAACAGTCGGACCTTAAATCAAAGAGGCGGCATAAGAATATATCTCACCCGAGGCAGGTCGCCATGTACGTGGCAAGGGAGCACGGCAGGTTTTCATTTCCGGAGATAGGCTCATCGTTCGGCGGAAAAGACCATTCCACGGCTATACACGCGGTCAAAAAGATAGAAAAGGATATCGACGAAAACGCGGAGCTCAAGCATGCCGTGCGGACGATAAAAACCAGCCTTGGCATCGGTTAAAGGCGGTAGGCCGTGAAAGGACAACCTGTTCATATCATGTTGGCGGTTTAAGGTTTTCCGTTGACAACTGAAGCCGCGCGGATTTCCGTTGATAAGTCAGTTAAGTTGTCAACAAGGTTTTATTATCTGATTACCTCGACATTTCAAACTGTTGAACGTTTATCAACTAATAGAGCGCGCCTACTACTATGTACTATATTTTTATAATATAAAAGAAATATAAGTATAAGGAGACCGAAACGATGAAACTCCAGATCAAGAAAAGCGACTTCGTGAGATTACTGCAACGGATACAAGGTATAGTAGCAACAAGAAATACGATGCCGATACTCGCCAACGTGCTGCTTGATTGCTCAAAAACAAGGTTGACCGCAATTGCCACCGATCTGGAGGTCTTCATAAAAGATTCCATCGAGGCCGATATATCGGAGGAAGGCGCCATAACCATAAACGCAAAAAAATTATTCGATATGATAAAAGAACTTCCAATGGAGACGATCAGCGTCGCGTCGCATGACGACAAGGTGCTCATCAAGTCCGGTAAGTCAAGGGTCAACCTTCTTGGACTACCGGCAAAGGATTTTCCTCCGTTTCCAACCATAGACGAGACGAAACTTTCGGCGTTCGACAAGGACATACTCAAAGAGATGATAGATAAAACCGCCTTTGCCGTGTCCACGGACGAAACCCGCTATAATATAAACGGATTTTTATTGGAAAAAGATGACAAAGGCATGCTCAGGATGGTGGCAACCGACGGGCATCGCCTCGCGCTTGTCGAGAAAAAGGATTCAACGGCCTTTTTAGGCGACGAAAAAAAAGGCGTGTTGTTGCCGAAAAAAGGGGTTAATGAAATAAGAAGGCTCCTTGACGAGGAAGGCGAATTCAACATCCATGTAACGCAGAAGAACGCGACTATCAAAAAAGACGCCGCAATGATAAACACGCGCCTTTTGGAAGGCGAGTTTCCGGACTACAAAAAGGTCATACCCAAGGACAACGACAAAGAAATTATAGTCAACCGCGACAGTCTTTTATCGTCTCTTAAAAGGGTGTCGATCATATCATCGGACAAGATACGTGGAGTAAAATTTGCGTTTAAGAAAAACGTGCTGACGATATCGTCTTCAAGCCAGGAACTCGGAGATGCCACGGACGAAGTAGATATAGACTACAACGGCGAAGATATCGAGATAGCCTTTAACGCGAGGTATTTTATAGATGCGCTTGAGGCTATCACGGAAGAAAACGCGCGGATAAAACTCAAGGATCAACTCTCCCCCGGTATAATAAGGCCGGCCATAGCCGACGGCGACGTCTACGTTGTCATGCCGATGAGGATATAAATGACTGTTCATGGTTGAGAGGCGGTTTAAGGATACCCGTGAACCGTCCTTTAACCATGAGCCGCCTTGAGCCGTTTCAAAAAAACCTTGACCAACGGGTTTTTTTATGTCTAAATTATAAATTCCATAAGTTTATATCAGGCAATACCGCCAAACCAAGCAGAGGATAGGGGTTATGAAAAGGACATATCAGCCAAGCAACAAAAGAAGACTTCGCACGCATGGTTTTCTTGAGAGGATGGCCACCAAAAGCGGCAGGGATGTAATCAACAGGAGAAGGGCAAAGGGCAGGAAGCGCCTCAGCGTTACGGTCAGCGTCAACAAGTAGGCCGCCATTGGGACTCAAACCATACGGGTTTGGTCAGGACGAAAGGCTTAAAAAAAGCGACCAGTTCGCCCTGGTAAGAAAACGCGGTAAAAGGTTCGCCTCAAAGCACCTGACCGTCTATATCCTCGCAAACGACGTCGGAAAAACAAGACTCGGCCTCGCGGTAAGTTCCGCTGTCGGCAACTCCGTTGAGCGCAACAGGATAAAACGTCTTACAAGGGAATTTTTCAGGCTCAACAAGGACGGGCTCCAGCGGTCTATGGATCTGCTCGTTACCGTAAAGCACGGCGCCGGAGCGGCCCTGAGCGTGTATAAAACCGTTGAGCAGGAGCTTATGGCCGCGCTAAGGACGTTTTCGGCCGGTGAAGGCGGGCGCCGGTAAGGTATGGGCAAACTCCTCATCTGGTTTGTATTCGCGTATAAGAAACTCATCTCTCCCTTCTTGCCGCCGTCATGCAGGTTCTATCCCACATGCTCGGATTACGCGGGAGGCGCTATCGAGGCTCATGGCGCAGTTAAGGGCACAGCCTTGGCCTTATGGCGGCTTTTGAGGTGCCATCCGTTTCACCCTGGCGGATTTGATCCGGTGCCGACCGGACGGGACACTATAAAACAACGCGAGCAAACAAAGCAAAATGGATACTGAAAAAAGAATACTTTTTGCCATCGTACTGTCAATGGGTCTGCTTTTTGCCTACCCGTATATAGTCAATTGGATAAATCCGCCGAAGCCCAAGCCGGTTGCCGTTGTCGAGACGGTTCAGACCAACGCATTGCCGTCCGTCGGCGCGGTCAAGACCGTTGTAAAGACGGGAACAATGGATCCGGCGCCGATAAAACAGGCACAGCCCGTTAAAGAGGCGCTCACCATTGTCGAGACCCCGCTTTTCAAGGCCGTCATCACCAGCAAGGGCGGCGCGATAAAACGGTGGGAGCTTAAACAATATAACGTAACCAACACGCCGGACGCGCCAAAGATAAATCTTTCCGAAACCATTGCCAAGAACGGGTCGCTGGCCACCAGACTTGTCGTCAACGGCCAAACAGAAGAAATATCATTCTCTACCGCGCACGACGCGATCAAGATTTCAGAGGGCGCAAGACGCGAGGTGGTGTTCACCGGCCGCAATAGCGCCGGAATAACGATTGAAAAGAGGTTTTCCTTCGACGCCTCAAGCTATATCGTTGACGTGAAGACCGGCGTGGTAAACGGGACAAAGACCGGCTTTGACGGCGGCATAAATACCGCTCTTTTAGCGGGAACCGCAGGCAAGGACGAGACCGGCTATCATACCGGGCCGATAATCAGGACCAAGGAAAAGCTGCTTAGGCCTGACGCCGAGACTCAAAAGCTGACCGGCTCTGGAAATGCCGACTGGTTAGGCGTCGAGACTAAATATTTTATGTCCGTCTTCATGGCGAAAGACGGTAAGATCGTTAATTGGACCGCCGAGGCCCCGTCTAAGACCGCGTCAAAGGTAACGCTCGACGTGCCGCTCGCCATCGCGCCCGGCGCGAGAGCGGAGACAAGTTACAGCGTGTTCCTCGGGCCAAAGGACTATAACCTTCTCGTACAGCTCAAGAACGGTTTTGACGAGGCCATTGAATTCGGGATGTTCGCGTTCATGGCAAGGCCGTCCCTCATCGTATTGAACTTTTTCAAGAACTACGCCGGCAACTACGGATTGGCGATAATAATCCTTACGGTTCTCATCAAGATTTTGTTCTACCCGCTCACCGCGCACAGCTTGAAGTCCATGAAGGGCATGCAACAGATACAGCCCCAACTCCTTGCCATAAAGGAAAAGTACAAGGACAACAAGGAAAAACTCAACAAGGAGATGATGGAGCTTTACAAGAGATATAAGATAAACCCGGTCGGCGGTTGTCTGCCCATGGTGCTTCAGATACCGGTCTTCCTTGCCCTTTACGAGGTGCTCTACGTCGCAATCGAGCTGAGGCATGCCCCGCTCTTCCTTTGGATACAAGACCTATCCGACAAGGACCCTTACTACATAGCCCCGCTCCTCATGGGCGCAACCATGTTCGTCCAGCAGAAGATGACGCCTACCACCGCGGACCCCATGCAGGCTAAGATAATGCTCCTCATGCCGGTGATATTCACCTTTATGTTCCTCAGCTTTCCGTCAGGACTCGTGCTATACTGGTTCGTCAACAACCTCCTGTCGATAGCCCAGCAGTATCAGGTGCAACGCTCCGCGCAGGCGTAAAAGGCCGTGAACCGCGACCGTGCAAAAAATCTTTCACGGTCACGGACACGGTTCACGGTATTTAAAGGTATTCAGCATGTACTGGCTTGCGGTAAAGACATTTTTTCATGAACGCAGCCGTCTTTTCACCACCCTTGTCGGCATCATCTTTTCCACCTTGCTTACAATCACGCAGATAGCCATGTACCTTGGTGTCATGGGCAATGCCTCCACTATAATCAGGCATACCGACGGAGACGTCTGGGTTACGTCCCGGAACATCCAGAATTTCGACTTTGCAAACCCGTTTCCAGAGGACAGGATAAACAGGGTCAGGGCGCTTGCCGAGGTTGACTGGGCCCAGAGGCTTATCATATCTTGGGGGTTTTTGAAGCTTGAAAATGGGGGTCAAGAGCAGGTGCAGATAGTCGGCTACAACCCGGACTCCGGCGTAGGCGCTCCGTGGTCGATGGTCTCCGGCGCGGCCTCTGACGTAAAGGGCGGGCGCTACATGATAATAGACAAAACCTCGGAGCAGAGGCTTGGGACGCTTGCAATCGGACAGGTCTCGGAGTTAAGCTCCTTGAGATTCAAGCTCGTCGGGATCTCGGAGGGCATAAAGAGTTTTACCACGGCGCCGATAATATTCATGTCGTACAATCAGGCAAGGCTTTTTTATCCGCAAGGGCAGACCACGTTCATAATCGCGAAACTCAAGGACGCCTCAAAGGCCGAGGAGGTCAGCCGGATCCTCCGCGATACCATGAAGGACAACGACGTTTACACGAGCGCTGGTTTTGTGTATAAGACCGTGATGTACTGGACCGTGCAGACCGGCATGGGCATGGGTTTTTTCCTTACCGCTATCCTTGGACTTATGATCGGCGCGGCTATCGTGGGGCAGACCATCTACGCCAATACTATGGAGCATATACAGGAGTTCGGGACGCTAAAGGCAATGGGCGCAAGGAACTTAGACCTTTACAAGATAATATTTACTCAAGCCGCCATGAGCGCCTCTATAGGCTACGTTGTCGGGACGGCAATCGTTTTTCTCACTAAAAACGGTTTTGAAAAGGCTGGGGTAACGCTTTATTTGAGCGTGCCGCTCTTTGCTGTTGTGTTTGTGGTGATGCTCCTTACCTGTTTTGCATCGGCTTATATTTCCATAAGAAAGGTAAGGAGCCTGGACCCGGTGATGGTCTTCAGGGGTTGAAATCTTTATTGGTTCAAGGCATGGCGGAACAGGATAAGGTTAAGGAAATTTTGAAGAAACTCAAGTCTCTCGGTAATCCCATAGATGTTGCCGGGATGGCGCGGTTTGGCATCAATCCAAAAAACGCTTGCGGCGTAAAAATTCCTGTGCTTCGCCAAATGTCGAAGGAAATCGGTAAAAATCATTTGCCGGCGTTAAAGTTGTGGGATTCCGGAATTCACGAGGCACGAATTTTGGCAGGTATGGTTGACGAACCGAAACACGTGAATGAAAAGCAGGCCGAAACATGGGTGAGGGATTTTGATTCTTGGGACGTGTGCGATCAGGTTTGCATGAATCTTTTTGAAGATACGACGCGTGGCTACAAAAAAGCCGTAGAGTGGAGCAAGAGAAAAGAAGAATTTGTAAAAAGAGCTGGTTTTGTGATGATGGCGCGCTTGGCGGTAAGCGATAAAGACAGTGATGACAAGAGGTTTATCAATCTTCTCCCCTTAATCAAAAAACAGTCCGCCGACGACAGAAGATTTGTTAAAAAGGCGGTGAATTGGGCATTAAGGCAGATCGGCAAAAGAAACGGAAATTTGAGAAACGAGGCGATAAAACTCGCAGAAGAAATAATGAAAGATGATTCCAAGACGGCAAAATGGATTGCAGCCGACGCGCTCAGGGAGTTAAAATGAAAAGTAGATTGAATGAATGGAAAAGATAGTTCAGATACAGGACGTAACAAAGGTCTATGAAGAGGGCAAAAACAGGGTCGTTGCCGTTGACTCGGTGTCTCTTGAGGTTAAAAAAGGAGAGGTGCTTCTCGTCATGGGGCCGTCGGGATCGGGTAAGACTACTCTGTTATCCATGATAGGCTGCATACTTCATCCTACAAGCGGAGACGTGAAGGTGGACGGGACAAGCGTGGCAGCGATGAAGGAACGGGAACTGCCGGATATACGAAAGAGATACTTCGGATTCGTGTTTCAGTCGTTCAATCTTTTTCCGTCGCTTACCGCCGCTGAGAACGTAGAGGTTGTGCTGCGGCTGAAAGGCTGGGACAGGGCAAGGCTTAAAAAGGATTCGGTCGGGCTGCTCGGCAGGGTTGGTCTTGAAAGGCGCGCCGGGTTTTACCCAAGGGACTTGTCCGGCGGGGAAAAACAAAGGGTGGCCTTTGCAAGGGCAATGGCCGGCGACCCGCCGATAATACTTGCCGACGAACCAACCGCAAACCTCGACTCAAAGACAGGGAAAGAGGTGCTGGGCCTGCTCAAGGAATTTTCACAGACAGCGGGCAAGGCCGTTGTCATAATAAGCCATGACCCAAAGGCCGAGGCAATGGCGCATAGGACCGTTTTTTTGGAAGACGGAAGGTTAAAGCAATGAAGATGGGTTTTTGGTTGTCCGGCATTATCTTCATCTTAGGCCTTGCTCACGCCCATAACTCAATTGGCGCGGACATTGCCGGCCGTCTCGTTGCCGCTGAGGGCAAGGTCGAGGCAATGCCAGGGGCCGACGTTGACGTGGGGAGCGGCATAATCGGCAGGATCTCCAGGGTCTATGTAAATGAAGGGCAGACCGTAAAAAAAGGCTCTCTCCTTGCCGTCCTCGAAAACGCGGACGCAAAGGCAAAACTGGCCGAGGCTCAGGCGGAGCTTGAGGTGCAGGTTTCAAGGCTCAAAGAGGTCAAGGCCGGTTCAAGGCCCGAGGAGATAAAAAGGGCGCGGGCATTGCTTGACGCCCTTGAAGCCGACGAGGTTCTGGCCGGCGCGAATTTGAAACGCAATGCCGCCCTTTACAAGGAAGAGCTCATCACGCAGGCAAGCCTTGATGAGTTCACAAGGGCCTTTAAGGCCGCGCGCTCAAGGACCGAGGCGTCAAGGGAAGATTTGAGCCTTGCTCTAAAAGGCCCGAGGCCCGAGACGGTTAAGGTGCACGAGGATTCGGTAAAGCGGGCAAAGGCATCGGTAGAGTATTATAAAACCCTTCTTGAAAAGACCTTCATACGCTCGCCCATTGACGGCAAGGTCATCCATAAGCATCTTGACGCGGGCGAGACGATAACGCCTGAACTGTTTTTGGTTACCATAGCGGAGGTGGGCGCTTTGAGGGTCAACGCTGAGGTTGATGAAACCGACGTGGGCAGGATAAACCTGCTCGACCCGGCGGAAATAACCACGGACGCCTTTCCTGGCGCTCGCTTCAAGGGCAGGATCGCCGAGATCGCCGAGTACGTCGGCTCAAGGAAGATACAGCCCAACAACCCGGCCAAGAACCTTGACGTAAAGGTCATACAGGTCAAGATCGCGCTCCTTGAAAAGGCGCCGTTCAAGCTCGGTATGACGGTTGACGTGAAGATTATGCCGAATCACGGCCAAAAATGACTGACACCATAGCCGCCATATCAACGGCCGTTGGAGAGGGCGGCATAGGCATTATCAGGATAAGCGGCCCTTCAGCCCTTGACTGCGGCATGAGGGTATTTGTATTCTCGTCCAGCCATGAGGTTGACAGGGAGAACATAAAGGAGCGGTATCTTTACTATGGACGGGTGTGCAGGGACGATAAGACCATAGACAACGGCTTTTTCGTTTACATGGCCGGCCCGGCCACTTACACGGGCGTTGACGTGGTCGAGCTGTACTGCCACGGCGGACAGCTCGTGCTCAAAAATATTCTTTCCGCCGTGTTAAGCAGCGGGGCGCGTCCGGCCATGCCCGGCGAGTTTACCAAACAGGCGTTCTTGAACGGCAAGATGGACCTTGCTCAGGCCGAGGCAATCGTTGACGTGATACGCGCCGAAACAGAACTTGCCCTGTCATGCGCGCGTTCGCGGTTGGACGGCGTGTTTTCAAAGAGGGTAAACAAGATAAAAGACGCGCTCACCAACGCGCTGACGCTCATGGAGGCGCAGTTGGACTTCCCTGAGGAGGAGCTCCCAACGCCGGATATGCTGCCAGTTTTTGCATCGGCTCAAAGGGAGATAAAAACGCTTCTGGATACCTACGAGGAAGGCACAGCCCTGAAAAACGGGGTAAGGGTAATAATCGCCGGAAGGCCCAACGTCGGCAAGTCAAGCCTTCTAAACATCCTTTTGAAAGAGGAACGCGCAATCGTAACGCCTCATCCCGGCACAACCAGGGACGTGATCGAGGAGACGATAAACCTCAGGGGACTGCCGGTAAGGCTCATGGACACGGCAGGGCTTACCTTTACCGATGACCCGGTCGAGGCGATCGGCGTCGCTCGCGCAAGGGAGCGCATGAAGGAGGCGCACCTCATCCTCTACGTCGTTGACTCGGCGTCAGCCTTTGATGAAGACATCGGTATAATCAAGGAGCAGGATGGGAAAAAACTGCTGATCGTCGCAAACAAGGCCGACCTATTAAGCGAGGCAAACGAGAAAGGACGCAATGATCTGCAACGCGCCTTCAAAGGCCATAAGCTCAGTTTCACCTCGGCCATGCGCTCATCCGGCATAGAAGAACTAAAGGACGCGATATTCGAGGCGATATCAGGCCGTTTAGCGCACGAGGCCGCAGACACAGCAACAAGCGGCCTTGTCGTTTCGCTCAGGCACAAACTCTCCCTTGAAAAGGCTTTTGGCGCAGTTGAAAGGGCGAAGGAGGCCGCATCAGGGCCGCTGGAGCTTTGTGCCGTTGACACAAGGATTGCCCTTACAAGCCTTGGCGAGATAACCGGCGAGGTGACCACGGAAGACATCCTTGACAGGATATTTTCCGAGTTCTGCATAGGGAAGTGAGAAAAGACCGTGAACCGTGACCGTTGATCGTGTAAAAACGAATCCTTATGGAGCACAACTCACGGTCTCGGCATCTAACCCTTTGTTTCGCTTGACAAATACAGAAAATCGTTTTACAATCAAACCAACTTCTATTTCCAATTACTGCCGGTTTAATTGACAATCAACATTAATGGTATTGACAATGTCGAAACTACGAAAAAAAGGCGAAGAGATAGCACGGTTCATACTTGAAAACGTAGAAAAGAACCCTAAGGGTATTTGCAGGTTAACCTCGCAAAGATTTGGTATTTCCACGCAGGCGATCAACTATCACATAACCCGGCTTATTGAGGCTAATCTGTTAGCGGCTACCGGAGCAACTAGAAATAGATATTATAGACTTTGTCCTTTAACGGAATGGAGGAAATCCTACCGTATTGCCGCCGGCGCCGAAGAGTACGTTGTTTGGAAAAACGACGTGTCAATGATTTTAGATAAGTTGCCGGAAAATGTTGTTAACATCTGGCATTACGGTTTTACGGAGATGTTCAATAATGCGATAGACCACTCCGCCGGCACGGATATATCGGTATACATCAGAAAAGATGCCTTGAACATTGAGATGGCGTTGCACGACAACGGAGTCGGGATATTCAAGAAGCTTCAGAAGGAATTGGGGCTTGAAGACGAAAGACACGCTATCCTTGAGCTGACCAAGGGCAAGTTGACGACCGACGCCAAGCGTCATACCGGCGAAGGGATTTTTTTCACGTCAAGGATGTTCGACTCTTTCGATATTCTTTCAGGCGGCGTTTTTTTTACGCATAAATTCGATGAAGCCAACGACTGGGCTTTGGAAAATAATATTCTTAGCGTCGGCACAACGGTATGGATGAAACTCGGCAATAATACAGCGCGGACGGCAAAGAAGATTTTTGATAAATTCACCTCCGGCGAGGATTATGGATTCAACAAGACCATAGTTCCAGTGGAGCTTGCCCGGTATGGGAACGATAATCTCTTGTCGCGTTCACAGGCTAAAAGGTTGACGGCAGGAGTGGAACGCTTTAAGGCCGCTGTCTTTGACTTCAAGGGAATAGAGTTCATCGGTCCGGCCTTTGCGGATGAAATATTCAGGATATTTGCGCGAGAGCATCCGGGAGTGGAGATGAGCTGTGTCAACGCGAACAAGGACGTGGAGGCAATGATCAATAAGGCCAAGGCCGACGCCGACGCGGATGCGTCCGTGTAGAACCCCCCTTGACATTCTACACATTGTCGAATATAATATGAACCATGATTGATAAGGGCCTAAAAGATAATAAGATCCTCGGGCATCTCGAGCAGGAGATACTTGAATCTCTATGGGTCAGGGGCTCGGCGAGCGGCAAGGAGATATTCGACTCCATCAGGGCGACGAGGGATATTGCATTGACCACCGTGCTTACGGTGCTGGAGAGGCTTACCCGGAAGGGTCTCGTAAGAAAGATAAAAGGGGAGAGCGTTTATCTCTTTAGGCCGGAATATACCAAGGACGAATTTGCCAGGAAGGCGTCGGCGGACGTGTTCAAGGGCATCATCTCCATTTCGGCGAGCGGCGCAAGCGCCTCTTTCGTTGACATGCTGGCGCATGAACACCCTCTTGAGCTTGAAAGGCTCTCAGCCCTTATCGCGAGCAAGAAAAAAGAGTTGATGGAAAAGGCAAAGAGATGAGCGTACTGTTGCCACTACTCATGGGGGGTCTCCTGCTTACCGGCGGCGCATGGTGGCTCAATAACGGCCTGCCCGGTCTTATTGCGCTTACCCATCAGGCAATCATCTTGTGCCGGAGCCTTTTCGTGCGCTGCATGGGAGATATCCACCTTATCAAACTTATTCTCATCTGGTCTTCGGCGCTCCTGATTGCCGCCGGTGTTTTGTATGCAGCCATAACGGCCCTTATCGGGATTGCAAAGGCGAGGTCGGCGATAAAACGCCTTCCTCAAAAAAAGTCTGGAGCCGTGTCGTTGATACTCGACCCGAACCCGATCGCCTTTACGCACGGTCTTTTAAGACCGAGGATATATATCTCAACCGGCATGATCAACGGCCTTGAAAGGGAGGAGCTAAAGGCGGTATTCCTCCATGAACTTCATCACAAGCAATCTTTCGACCCGCTCAGGTATTTTGCCCTCAAGTTTTTTAGGGATGCGTTTTTTTACGTCCCAGCGGTTAAATGTGTTGTGAACCGGATAAAGGTCAAAAGGGAAAACGAGGCCGACGACGCGGCAATGAAAACGATCGGCACGCCTCTTCCGCTTGCAAGCGCGTTGTTAAAGGCAACGGCCTTTAATACGGCCGTATGCCATTCGGTCTCCATTTCAGGCGCTTCGGTCGGCGAGCGCGTAGAGAGGCTCATCACCGGCAAAGATAACGCGGCAAGCCGCCGGCCGATCAAGACCGTTGCCGCAAGCGCGGCTGTCGCGGCCTTTTTATTGCTGACGCTCTCCATTCCGTTGGAGGCAAGCAGCAACGCAAAGCAGGACTGCACGGAGAGCCGCTGCGCCACGCACGTAGACAGGCTCGGCGACAGTTGCAGGACGCACTGCAAGACCATGGAGCATAAACACTGAGAGCGATATTTTTTTCACCATGATTTCTACAGGCCGTAGAACGCGGTCTGCTTCATGACAGGCGTAAAAATTGCGTGTATAGTTGCAGTGCTGATTTTAACGGATTAACAAGGGAATGATATCTTGAGGCGTATGAAGATAATAATGGCTCTAGCGTTGTTGTTTTTCATGCTTCTCACGAAGCCGCCGGGATTGTACGCAATGGATTACATTGCGCTCGACGCGCTGGTTCAAGAGGCCCAGCTTAATAATCCTGAGTTGCAGGCGGCAAGCGCAACGGTAAAGGCGAAACAGGCGCGAATAAGGGCGGAAGGCGCGCTTGACGATCCGGTTGTGCGGGTGGAGATGGAGGAACTTGACAGCACCCGGCCGTTGAATATCGCGCCCGGCAACGCGATGGCCGCGCGCTACACCATAAGCCAGATGTTTCCCTTTCCGGGCAAACGAGGGTTAAAAGAGCGGATGGCTGAAAAAGAGGCGCTCATGGCCAAAGCCTCGCTCAAGGCCAAGGAGCTTGAGATCATTGCCATGGTAAAGGAGGCGTACTTTGATTACGCCTACAATGGCGAGTTGACAACGCTTATCGGCCAGATCCGCGGCCTTCTCGAGAACATGTCAAGCATTGCTCAGGCGCGCTACGCCATTGGGCAGGTCTCGCTGCAGGATGCTATAAGGATCAACGTGGAGCAGGCCATGCTCGCCTCTGAACTCATCACGCTCGAGGCGGAAAAAGGGGTGGCCATGGCAAGGCTCAAATCCCTGCTTGGCAGACCGCAGACAGCGGAGCTTGGCGAGCCCGGGCCGCTTTCAAGAGAGAGGATAGCGAAGGATTATAAAGAGCTTATGGATGCCGCATTGCGCTTGAATCCTGAGATTAAGATGCAGGAGGCCGCTCTTGACAGGGGAGCGCTTGCAACCTCGCTCGCCTCAAGGAACTACCTTCCCGACCTTATGGCCGGGGCAGGCCCCGTGCAACGGGACGGCCGTGTGCACGGCTTTGACGTGATGTTTCAGATAAACCTGCCGATATGGTTCGATAAGTATGGCGGCCTTTCCGACGAGGCGGGGCACGGCGCGGCCTCGGCGCGCTCAGGGTTGATGGCGACTAAAAACATCAAGGCTTATGAGGTGAAGGCCGCGCTTTTACAGGTGGAGGCCGCGGACAAGATGCGCTCTCTTTACGAAACAAGCCTTGTGCCGCAACTAGAGTTGTCTTACGAGTCCGCGCTTAAAAACTATCAGACCGGCAGGATCGACCTTCTTGGACTGCTCGACGCTCAACGCGGATTGAAGCGCGGCGGGATCGAATTGCTCAAGGCATTGCTCGATTACAGAAAGCGCGTAGTTGTCCTTGAAAAAATCATTGGAGGCGAGGCATCGAGATGAAAAGACACGCCTACCCGTTCGTGCTCCTCACCATCGGCCTGCTGATCGGCGCGGGAATCGTCATATTTTTTTCAGGCACAGGGACAAATATCTTAATAACGGATAAAGACAGGGACACGGGCGTTAAAGCGGCAAAAAAGATTCTGTACTACCGGAACTCGATGGACGGCTCGATTACCTCCCCCGTACCCATGAAAGACCCGATGGGCATGGACTATATTCCGGTTTATGCGGAGGCAGCCAACGCCCCTGACGCTCCGGGGATAATAAGGATGAGCGCCATGAAGATACAAAAGGCCGGCGTCAAGTCAGAACAGGCGGCCCGTATGCCGCTAAAGCGCCTCATTAGAACCGTTGGAAGGGTGGAGCCGGTTGAAGGCAGGGTCTTCATTATAAACGCCAAGGTGAGCGGTTGGGTGGAAAAACTGCACGTGAACAAGACCGACAGCATGGTCTCTCAGGGAGAGCCGCTTCTTGAACTCTACAGCCCTGAACTGGTCTCGGCTCAGGAGGAGTATCTTCTGGCGCACAGGGGCGCCCAGCGCGTGAAAGACTCTCCATATGAAGATGCAAGACAAGGCGCGGGCCGACTGCTTGAGGCCGCAAGGAAGAGGCTTGGCTACTGGGACATATCCGAGGATCAGATAAAGGGCCTCGTCGAGAGCAATCAGGTGAAAAGGACAATGACCATACGCGCCCCGAGCGCCGGGAGCGTAACCGACAAGATGGTCATAGAGGGCAAGAGGATAGAGGCAGGAGAGCCGCTCTTCAAGATAATAGACCATTCCGTCGTCTGGGTGTACGGCGAGGTCTACGAATACGAACTGCCGCACATAAAGACGGGCCAGAACGCAAGGCTTACCCCATCCTATTCGTTGACCGATGTTTACACGGGCAGGATCGAGCATATCTATAGTCATCTCGGAGGCATAAGATACGCGCCGGAGGAGGGCACCGAGGCAAGGACCGCCAAGGTGCGCTTTGAACTGCCGAATCCGGCTCATCGTTTGAAGCTCGGCATGTACCTCAACGTGGAGATAAACGTGGACATCGCGCAAAACGCGATTGTCGTGCCGGATGCCGCCGTTATAGACACAGGCATAAGACAGGTCGTGATAATTGACAGGCGGGACGGCACGTTTGAGCCGCGCGTCGTCAAGATCGGCGCAAAGGCCGACGAGTATCGGGAAATACTGAGCGGGATCAAGCCCGGCGAATGGGTGGTGAGCGCGGCTGCCTTCCTCATAGATTCCGAAAGCAACCTCAATGCCGCGCTCGGCGCGCTTACGGCAAGCGGACAGGCCGGCGAGAAGCCGCCGGAAACCGCCGCGAAACCGGCGTCGTCTCACGCGGGACACTGACCTGCCTTTTTTGTAAAAAAGCTTGCCCTCGAATGTATCTATCGAGGGGTAGGCCAAAAAACTTTTAATCGGGAACAAACACAACCCCACCCGCCCCGTTAGAGAGAAGTTCTCTAACGGGGCGGGTAAAAAACCGGCGTTGCCGGCGCGGCTTGTCCATCATGCTGAAAAAAATAATCGAAGCATCCGTAAACAACAGACTCATCGTTATCATCTTCACCCTGTTCGTGGTCGGCTGGGGCGTCTGGGCGGTCTATAACACGCCCATTGACGCCATACCCGACCTGTCCGACGTGCAGGTCATCATCTATACCGACTATCCCGGACAGGCCCCTCAGGTCGTCGAGGATCAGGTAACGTACCCTCTTACGACCGCCATGCTCGCGGTTCCCAAGGCAAAGGTCGTTAGGGGTTACTCCTTTTTCGGCGTCTCATTCATATACATAATCTTTGAAGACGGCACGGACATATACTGGGCGCGCTCAAGGGTGCTTGAATACTTAAACTTCGCCTCAGGCAAACTCCCTAAGGGCGTTTCTCCGTCCCTTGGGCCCGACGCCACGGGCGTGGGCTGGGTCTACGAGTACGTGGTCGAGGGTAAGGGCTATAACCTTGCCGAACTGAGAGGCATACAGGACTGGTACGTCCGGTATCAGCTTGCCAAGGTTCCCGGCGTTTCAGAGGTCGCTTCCATCGGCGGGTTCGTAAAGCAGTATCAGGTCAATATTGAACCGAACCGGCTGCTTACGCACGACGTGTCGCTCATGGACGTAACCCGCGCCATCGAGATGAGCAACCGCGACGTGGGCGGCAGGGTCCTCGAGATGAGCGAGCGCGAATACATGGTGCGGGGGCTGGGTTACTTAAAGGGCGTCAAGGACATAGAGAACGTCGTTTTGAAGGCCGACAGGACCGGCACGCCGATAAGGGTCAAGGACATCGCCCGCGTGGAGACAGGCCCGGACGAGCGCAGGGGCATAACCGAGCTTAACGGCGAGGGCGAGGCCGTGGGCGGCATCGTCGTGATGCGCTTCGGGGAAAACGCCCTTGACGTGATACACGGCGTCAAGGCCAAGCTCAAGGAGCTGGAGGCCGGCCTGCCTCCGGGCGTTGCCATACGTCCGGTCTACGACAGGACTGATCTGATTCACAGGGCCATCTCGACGCTTAAGGAAAAGCTCGTGGAGGAGTTTATCGTTGTGGCGCTCGTTTGCGTCGTCTTCCTCCTGCACGTAAGGAGCGCGCTTATAGCCGTTATAGTTATACCGGTCGCCATTCTAATATCCTTCATCATAATGCGGCTGATGGGCCTGAACGCCAACATCATGAGCCTCGGGGGCATCGCCATTGCCATCGGCGTAATGGTGGACGGCGCGATCGTACTGGTGGAGAACGTTCATAAGCACCTTGAGCGCGACGCCGGGAAAAAAGACCATTGGCGGATAATCGTTGACGCGGCCAACGAGGTAGGGCCTTCGATTTTCTTCTCTCTCCTCATCATCACCGTGTCGTTCATGCCCATATTCACGCTTGAGGCGCAGGAGGGGAGGTTATTTAAGCCTCTGGCCTTTACCAAGACCTTTGCAATGGGCGCGGCCGCGTTTTTGTCCATCACGCTTGTGCCGGTGCTCATGGGGTATTTCATACGCGGGCACATAATGCCCGAGCACAAAAATCCGATAACAAGGGCGTGCATCCGCGTCTACAGGCCCATGATAGAATGGGTCTTGAAACGAAAAAAGACGGTGGTCGTCCTGATGCTCTTGGCCCTTGCGTCGTCAGCCTTTCCGCTATCAAAGGTAGGAGTCGAGTTCATGCCGCCGCTTGACGAGGGCACCCTCATGTTCATGCCTGTAACCCTGCCCGGCATATCTGTCACAAAGGCCGGCGAGATACTCCAGACGCAAGACAGGATAATAAAGTCCTTCCCTGAGGTCGAGAGCGTATTCGGCAAGGCCGGCAGGGCCTTGAGCGCCACTGACCCGGCGCCGCTGGAGATGTTCGAGACCATCATAAACCTGAAACCGAAAGACCAGTGGCGTGCCGGCATGACCGAGCAGAGGCTCGTTGACGAGATGAACGCGGCCATTGAACTGCCCGGCGTAACGAACGCATGGACCATGCCGATAAAGGCGCGCATAGACATGCTCTCAACCGGCATCCGCACGCCGGTGGGGATAAAGGTCTTCGGAAAGGACCTTGCAACGCTTGAGAAGGTCGCGCTCGACGTCGAGGCAATCGTAAAAAAGGTGCCTGGCGCGTCAAGCGTCTACGCGGAGAGGACCACCGGCGGGTACTATCTGGATATAGATATCAAGCGCGAGGAGGCCGGAAGGTTCGGCTTAAAGATAGAGGACATACAGGCCGTGGTGATGAGCGCCATCGGCGGCGAGAACGTAACCACGACGGTAGAGGGGCTGGAGCGCTATCCAGTGAACGTCAGGTACAAGAGGGAGCTGCGCGACGACGTGGATAAACTCGGTCGTGTGCTCGTGCCCACTATGACCGGCCAACATGTGCCGTTACGGCAGGTGGCCGAGATCGCGATCAAGACAGGCCCGCCCGGCATAAAGACCGAAAACGCGCTCCTCTCTACGTGGATATTCGTTGACGTGCGGACCTCGGACATCGGCGGTTTCGTCAACGAGGCGAAAAACGCGGTGAAGGAAAACGTAAAATTTCCTTCGGGCTACTACGTGGCGTGGAGCGGACAGTACGAGTACATGGAAAGGGCTTATTCAAAGCTCAAGGTCATCATACCGCTTACGCTCGCCATAATCTTTCTGCTCTTGTACTTCAACTTCAGATCCATAACCGAGTGTCTCATCATACTCCTTTCAATACCGTTCTCCCTCATCGGCGCGGGATGGATTCTATACCTCCTCGGCTACAACCTCAGCATCGGGGCGGCCGTCGGCTTCATCGCCCTTGCCGGTCTTGACGTGGAGATGGGCATAGTCATGCTCATCTACCTTGACCACGTCTATAAAGCGAGAAAAAACGAGGGCAGGATGAACACCCCCCTTGACCTGTACGAGGCCGTAATCGATGGCACGGTCATGCGCGTGAGGCCCAAGCTCATGACCGTCGGCACCACGATCATCGGACTGTTGCCCATAATGTGGAGCGTCGGCACCGGGGCGGACGTGATGAAAAGGATAGCCGCGCCCATGGTGGGCGGTCTGTTCTCGTCGGTGCTTTTGGAACTCCTCGCGCTGCCGGTCATCTACTTTTTGTGGAAGGAGAGAGGGCTGAAGGGGTAATGGATGAAAGAAGGAAAATATAGAGAATAGGAGAACCTGTAATGATGCAAACGACGTTGCGTCCGGTGAAGATAGGGTTGTTTTTCGGGTTGCTAAACCTTTTGTTTGGCATCTTCTGGGCGGCCTACATTACCATAAACCATGAGGCCATCCATAACGACTTTACCGCTATGGAGAGGGCGGGTATCGAACAGAAGGCGGCGTTGACAGCTCCAAAGGTAGAGACGCCTTTGCATGAGCATGGCGCGAAAGGTCACGCACATGACAAAGGCGCGCATCACGAAGTCAAGGAGCAGGCCGTTAAAAGCGATCATCACGGGAGCGCGCGGGCGGGTGAGGCGCATGAGCGTCTTACGCGGGGGCACATCCACGCGATGGGGCTTGGGCTTGTTACCATAGCCGTTTCGCTCATACTCGCCTTTATTACGGCAGGCGCGAGACTCAAGACCCTCGGGTCGGTCTCGGCCGGGGTCGGCGGATTCCTCTATCCGTTTGCGTGGATAATCATGGGCTACAGAACGGTTACTCTCGGAGCCGCGGCCGCCGCGGAGTCGGTGTTGCCGATAACGGCCTTGAGCGTCGCGCTCGTGGCAACGGGCCTGCTCATATCCATGTTTTTCGTCGTCAGGGCGATACTAAAGGGAGAAGGATGAGCGTAGTTGACGTTGCTGCATGAAGGGTGCAACCTGTCTATGGAAGCTCTGATTTATTCCTACTCCGCCTCATGATATACTTATCGCATCACGCGGCACGGAGGTTGACAGAATGCGCCAGAAGACTTTCGCGGAAAACGGCTTTGAGCGTTATCATAAGCAGACCCGTCGTGAGATCTTTC
>JACRCE010000042.1 GCA_016213015.1 Deltaproteobacteria bacterium
GAAAGATCTCACGACGGGTCTGCTTATGATAACGCTCAAAGCCGTTTTCCGCGAAACTCTTCTGGCGCATTCTGTCAACCTCCGTGCCGCGTGATGCGATAAGTATATCATGAGGCGGAGTAGGAATAAATCAGAGCTTCCTTAGGTGTGTTTCGTATCCAATAAGACCGTGAGCCGTGAAAAATTTTCCTTTTCACGGTCAACGGCCACGGTTCACGGTCTTACGACAATTACCCCTTGACACGCCGCCGGATTCGCGGTATAAGTTACAAATCAAATAAGATAAAAATAATACTCTTTATCCTTTTTCGGGTTGCGGCCATGAAGGGACTGGAAAGCATCGTTGACGGCCTTGACGCCGGGTTGCTGCTCATCAACAGGGAGCACTGCGTCGAGTGGATGAATAGAAGGGCCGGGCAGATGCTCGGGCCTTTCATAGACATGGGCAAAAGGCGGCGTTGCTATCGAACCGTCATGTGCAGTGAGGAGTTCTGCGCCGTGTGCCCGACCGGCAGGACCATAGACGGCGGCACGCCGGTGCATTACGAGTTCACCCCGCCGAAGGCCGTCTTTTTCAACGAGTCCGGGTGCGCGGAGCGAAGGGAGTTCGAGATCATCGGCATCCCGGTCTTCGACGCCGACGGGCGCGTATTCAAGGTGCTTGAGCTTGTCATGGACAAGGCGGGCCGCGCCGCGGAGAGGGTCAAATCAGCAGACGTCGTGGCGCAGATGGAAAAGATGGCGGCCATAGGACATCTCGCGGCTGGCGTCGCCCATGAGTTGAACACCCCGCTTGCGACCGTATCCATAATATCGCAGGAGTTGCGATGCACAATGAGCGGCGCGATAAGCAACGGCGCGGAGGCTGAAAAAATCGCGGACTATCTTTCAGACATGGACGGCGAGTTGAAGCGCTGTCAGGCCATCATAAGCGACCTCCTCGGTTTTGCGAAAAAAGGCGTGCCCGAGTATGTGGAGACCGACATTGCCGCCCTCGCGTTGAAGGCGACAAGCCTCATCCAGATGGGGGACGGATACTCGAACGTGGCGGTGCTCAAGGAACTCCATGCCGGTCTGCCGCTCGTCAAGACCGACCCGAACAGGTTCAGGCAGGTCGCGTTCAACGTGCTGAAAAACGCGATGGAGGCGGTCAAGGACGACGGGGGCGGCAGGGTTGTCGTAACCTCGGCCATGGACGGCCTGTTCGCGAGCGTGATGATAAGCGACAACGGGCCGGGCATCCCTGAGGAAAATCTTAAAAAGGTGTTCGATCCGTTCTTTACCACGAAGCCGCCCGGCATAGGCACAGGGCTCGGCCTTTCCGTGAGCTACGAGATTATGAAAGAACTGAAGGGCGAGATAACCATTGACAGCCGTATTGCAGACGACGGCAGTGGAAGGAAGGGAACCACTGTTACGCTTCGCATACCGATACAATAGAGGCCGTGAACCGTGACCGTGAAAAAGAGGAGGCTTGGTTATGGAACTGCTCATCGTTGACGATGACAACGCATTCAGAAAGTCGGTATCGATGGCGCTTGAGAGAAGGGGGCACTCCGTGGCCTCGACCGGAGCAGGGCCGGAGGCCATGCGGATGGCCGCGGGTGCGCGCTTCGACGTGGCCTTCGTCGACATGAAGATGCCGGAGATGAGCGGCGTCGAACTGGTGAGGGAGCTCCGGCATATTCAGCCGGGCCTTAGAACGGTAATCCTCACCGGACACGGCAGCATAGACGGGGCGGTCGAGGCCATAAAGACCGGTGCATGGCACTACCTTACCAAGCCGTGCGAACTGGATAATATGGAGGCTCTCATACGAGCGGCTTATAAGGAGGCCGCCCCTGCTCCGGTCGCGCCTGACCCGACGGCAGGGACATATCACGGCATGGCCGGCGGGAGCCGCGCCCTCATGGGCGTCATAGCCGCCATACGGTGCGTAAAGGATTCGCCCTTTCCGGCGCTTATCACCGGAGAGAGCGGCACGGGAAAGGAGCTTGCCTCGCGCGCGATACACTTTGACGGGGTACGCAGGACAAAGCCCTTTATCGCCATAAACTGCGCCTCGCTGAAGCCCGAGCTGTTGGAAAACGAACTTTTCGGCCACGTAAGGGGCGCGTTTACCGGGGCCATCGTGAACAAGGAAGGACTCCTTAAGGTTGCCGACGGCGGCACGATATTCATTGACGAGATAGGCGACATGAACCTGACCGTTCAGGCGTCACTGCTGAGATTTCTGGAGGGAGGACGCTTTCGCCAGCTCGGGGCCACCGTAGAGACGCAGGTGGACGTGCGCGTGGTCGCGGCCATCAATAAAGACATGGAAGAAGAGGTGAGGCTCAAGAGGTTCAGGCACGACCTGTATTACAGGTTGAATGTTTGCAGGATAGACCTGCCGCCTTTGCGAAAGCGAATGGAGGACGTGCCCGCGCTTGCGCGGCACTTTTTAGGCGCGTCCCGGACGGCCGGAGGGACAACGGTTGACATCGCGCCGGCGGCCGTTGACGCGCTGAACGCTTACGACTGGCCGGGCAACGTAAGGGAGTTGATGAACGTCCTGAGCAGGGCGGCGTTGCTTTGCAAGGACTCGGTTATAACAAGGTGGCTTATCGCTTCAATCCTGCCGTCTTCGGACCGAACTCAGTCCGTTGTTTTGCCCTGCCTTGAGGAGATCGAGAAAAGGCATCTCCATGAGAGTTTGAGGTGCAACGGCTGGAACGTAAGCCGAACCTCTCAGTCTCTCGGCATCGACAGAAGGACGCTCCAGAGGAAGATGAAAAGATACCATATTGCCCGGCCGCCGGCTTAGACGGCTGTCCACGGACGCTTACGACGCGGCATAATGACGCGGTAGATGACATAAAGCTGGACAAAGAGTTTTTTTTGTGTTTATATTAATAGACACGTTAAATCGGCATCCAATATTACGTAAAGGAGACGAGTCGCAATGGAGATCACCACGCCTGAGCAGGCAAAGGCATTAATCAGGAAATGGCTTGACGAGAACAATCATGCCGTAAAGGAAATAAAGGACGACGCCGTAACGTTCCACTTCGAGATCGACTATCCGCTCGGTTCCATGAAGAGACAGCGGATATTGCAGCCAAAGGAGTATCCCGGCCTTGTCGTGCTCTTGAACGGCGTTGCCATCGCCCCCGAGCATACGGAAAAGTTGAAGCACAAGACCGAGGACGAGAAGGACGCCTTCTACGGCTCCATCAGGAACGACCTTCTATTCCTTCAGAACAGCTATGACATGAACATGGACGAGCACGACGTGGCCAAGCAGGTGCAGTTTTCCTACGAGTTCTACTATGACGGCCTTACCAAGACCAAGCTCTACGAGGGCCTTTTGCTGAACCATAGAACACTGCTCTACATAGTAAACCGGTTTAACGACGAGTTCGGCATTCCGGCGATGCCTAAGTCTCAGGAGACGATCGGCACCGCCTGATAAGCGGACCGTCGAAAACTTAAGGAGTCGAGATGTCCAAACAGATGCTTGACGTAAGGTATCAATGCCTTCACCCCTCCTGTTGCGCCAATTGCAGGGAGGGCGTCATTACGGTGGACGAGGAGGCGTTCGTTGAGCTTTGCGCCTTCTACCCGGAAGAGGACGTCTTCAGAAGCCCTCGCGGCGCATGCAGGCTGGGCTTTAACCGGGCATACAAGCTCGTGAGCGTCAAGCGCCTCGATGAGGGGGTTAACGAACTCCATACCGAAGTCGTGATCACCGCCGCCCAGATACGGAAGAGGCAAAACGACCCGATCGCCCTTCTGATGAACGAGCATCAGTCCATCCTTAAACTGATGGCGCGGATCGAGGAACAACGCGCCAGGCGCGAGGTGGACGCGCTGTGGGCATCAACGCGGGAGTTTGAAAACGAGATAATGCTCCACTCGGGGCTGAAGGAGGAGGAGGTTTTACTGCCCATGCTGATGAGCCGTCTGCCGCTTGGAGAGGGACTTGCGGTCATCATCAGGGAGGAACACAGGGAGATAGTCTCTATCCTTCACGCCTTCCGCTGTGCCCTTGAGGACGGCGACATAAACGACGGCGTCCTCGGTTCCGTAATGATGAGCCTGAACAGCCACATCCGGAAGGAAGACAACGAGTTCTTCGTGCTCGTTGACAAGCATCTCACCGACGACCTGAGGGGAGAACTCCTTGAAGGGATGAAGAAGATAGAGGCCGGCTTCGTGCCCGTGCCTCCGGGGGAGCGCAACATCAAGACCGATGAGCAGAAGGTTGCCGCGGCCAAGCGTCTGCAGTTCCATGACGACTACCTGTCAATAAAGGAAATCGCAAATACAGGGTCTTGTTGCGGCCACTGAGTTTGCACCGCCTTGTCGTTTAATTGAAAACCGCCTGCGTGCTCACAGGGCACCGTAGGCGGTTTTTGTTTGACGGGTTGCGATTGACATGTCGTACGGAATATCGTACTATTAGAATGAAAAGGAGGAACCATGAGAACGATATCGGCAAGCGTTGCGAGGGCGAATCTTTACAGGCTCATCGATGAGGCCGCCTCCTCCAGTGAGCCGATGAGAATTGCAGGCAAGCGCAGCGCCGTAGTGCTGATCTCGGACGAAGACTGGGCTTCCATCGAGGAAACGCTTTTTCTTCTTTCAGTTCCGGGTCTGCGCGAGTCGATCATGGAAGGCATGAAGACCTTGCCGGAAAAATGTATAAGGGAATTGAAGTGGTGAAGTGGCGTTTGGTCTTTACCGGACACGCTCAAAAGGACGCCATAAAGCTGAACTCCGCCATGCTAAAGCCGAAGGCGTTAAGACTCCTTCAAATCTTGCAGGAAAACCCGTATCAAAATCCGCCGCCTTATGAAAAGCTCGTTGGCGACCTGTCCGGCGCATACTCAAGACGCATCAATATCCGGCATAGGCTCATCTATCAGGTTTATGAACAAGAACGCATCGTTAAAGTAATTCGTATGTGGACGCATTACGAGTAGTCGTGGTCGTTCCACGCGCCAGTGAAAAGTATGTTTCTTGTATACTGTTCATTGTATATGATAATTGACATTCCAATGCAATTGTTATAGATTTAACTATCCTTCACATCGCGCCGAGTAAAGCGTTTAGAGGCTTGCAAGTTTTTTACGATTGGTCGTCGTGATACAGGGGTGTCCTCCGTGGCATTGGTCTTGCAACACACACCGGCAATCATCGCCTTCTAAACATCCGGTCATTGTTCTCAGGCATCCTTCTCAGCCTGTCCGTCATTATCCTTTTTCCATTACACGCTGACGCAACGGGCGGGGTCTTTCCTCTGCCACGAGCCGCACGCCTCGTTCGGAGGCGGCGAACCCGTGCCGAACTGGGGTTCGCACGGCGCAA